>JBKEBU010000078.1:0-10139 GCA_047973325.1 Propioniciclava sp.
CCCGCAGGCCAACCCGGCCCCGCAGGCCAACCCGGCCCCGCAGGCCAACCCGGCCCCGCAGGCCAACCCGGCCCCGCAGGCCAACCCGGCCCCGCAGGCCAACCCGGCCCCGCAGGCCCCATCCCCGGCGGAGTCCGCCGAGGCCACCGCCATTGTGCCCAGTCTGGGAGGGCCGCCACAGTCTCCGGAATCCCGGCCAGCTCGCAGCCGCGCCATCTACCTGATCCTGGCGTTGGTGCTGACAGCGCTAGTGGGAGTAGGGGTGGGGTGGTTCCTCAACCTGCGCATGTCGCAGGACGATCCTGCCGGGGTGCCCGATATTGAATGGTCGGTGGATTCGGATCCGTCCGCGCCGCCGGAACCACCCGCACCCAGCCCGGTGCAGACGCCGCCCGCACCCCCAACCGCCGAGTCCACCCCCACCGGGCCGGAAACCCCGGCTGACCCCCCGGCGCCGCCAACGCAGGCGCCCCAACGCACGGCCTTCGACGAGCTGCACTGCGGAATCAGCGGAACTGTCCTGGCAGCGGGAACCACCGAGCAGTACCAGATCAGCATCTGTGACGACGATGGCCTGTACTACTACGGCGTCAACCTGGCCACCGGTGCTGACATCCGAATCCCCGCCTTTCGCGATGGCTCGGGCTATGGGGCCGAGAATGAGGGAACCTACTACTCGGTGACGTCGGCGCGGCTACAGGTAACCAGCAGCGGCGAATTGCTGCTCGACGAGGCATTTCTGAGCTGGCAGGCCTGGTAGCTGACCTGCCATCGGCGGGGCACCTCCTGGGCAAGGCATTCGAGCCGAGTTGACTAGCTCAATGCAAGCAACTCGATCTCGATCCCCGTGGTGCGTGCTTCACCCGGCTCAAGCAGGGGGGCGATCCCAGCCTCTCGGTCCGTTGCTCGTCCAGCCAGCGTGGCGTTGGCTGGTTCGATCGAGGCGACGAACTGCCCGGGAATATTGCGTCGCCAGGTGTGCAGGAATGGCAGCCAATCCCGCCTCCAACGCACCGTAGCGCGCAATCCAAGGTGTGGCGAGGTGATGCTGGCCTGGGCGGTTTCACCCACGAGGTCGTGGGTGAGGATCCGATCGACGGCACCAGCCTGGGCGCCGCCCATCCGCTGCCAGTCCTGCGACGCATCGGTGCCGTCAATCTGGTATTCGCTGGCGGCGGTCAGGAATGGATATCCAAGATTCACGTGATAGAGGATCGGCGTCTGTTCGGTCTCTGGTCCAAGATTCTCGAGCTGATCCTCAATCACGATGCGGTGGCGGTGGTTCTGGGTGGTGATCGAACGGGTCAGGCGTAGATGTGGGCCCAAGCTCGACACGTCATCGACCACGCCCTGCACCTGCACCGCACCGCCGCCATCGATGAGGCGGCGGTGGACCTGGATGCTGTGGCTTGCCAGATCGGTATAGGAGCCGTGCTGCCCGAAGCCTTCCGATGGGCTGCCGACGTTGCGCAGACCACACGTGGTCAGGAGCCCACCGGTCCAGCCATCGAGCCAGCCCTGCCCGGCGTCGGAGCGTCCCGGGGCGGCGTGTGCCACCGGCGAGCGCCAACCGATGGACCGGCCGGCCGCCCAGGTGCGGCCAATATCCATGCCGCGATCGGGGAGGACGTCGAACATCAAGCCGCCATCGGTGCGAACCGTCAGGACTCGGCTGCCCCGCGCGGGCCCGTCGTCGACCACTAGGTGATCCACGTCGATCAGATCCTGTGTTGCTGGCAGCAGGCCATGGGTAGCTTCCTCATCGAATGCTGGTGCTGACCGGGTCATGGTCAGCTCATGATGAGTCCGCCGGTGACATTGAGCGCTTGCCCAGTCATGGCGGAACTGCTGGTTGAGGCTAGGAACAACGCGACTGAGGCGATTTCCTCTAGTTCGATGAAGCGTTGCATCGGAGCACCGGTCCGCCATTGCTCAGCGACCTGTTCCACGGTCTTGCCTTCGGCGCGGGCATGTCCCTGCATCACTTCGTCCAGGTGCGGGGTTTCCACCGGTCCTGGGCAGATGGCATTGACCCGGATCCCGGCGTCGACGAGCTCCAGGGCGGCGGTCTGGGTCAGTCCCAGCACACCCCACTTGGATGCGACGTAGGCGCTGCGGTTGGGCAGGCCGCGCTTGGCGACGTTGGAAGCAATGTTGATGATCGTGCCGCCTCGTGATTGCATCGACTGGCTTGCGGCCTGGATGCACAGCATCGTGCCCACCAGGTTGATGCGAAGGGTGCGTTCCCACGCGGCGGGATCGACATCGGCGATGAGGGCGACCGGGGTGCCGATGGCGGCGTTGTTCACCAGGACATCCACTGGCCCCATCTCGGATTCGGCTTGGGCGAAGCCGGCCCGTACCTGCTCCGGGTCGGTGACATCCATGCTCACGGAGGTGGCCCTACCTCCGGCGGCCCGGATGCGGTCGATGACGGCGTCGCCAGGTTGCAGGTCTGCGATGACAATCGCTGCCCCAGCTGCCGCGAACCGCTGCGCGATAGCGGCGCCGATTCCCTGGGCTCCGCCGGTGATGAGCGCTACCTGTTGATCCAGTTCCATGGGTTGTCCTTTCGATGAGGTGGGGCGCTACCAGCCGACACGGCCGTCGGGGTGCCGGTGACGGACGTCGATGTCGTGGGCTGGCAACACGATTGCGTTGAGCGCCTTGATACGTCGCAGCGCCTCAAGGTGGCGCATCAGGTCGTAGTGATTGCCGATCGGTTTGAGGTTCTCCACGTGGTCGTACAGGTACACCTCATCGCCAGGAATGATCACGACGCCGTCCGCGGTGTCGACCTGCACAATCTGATGTCCGGGGGTATGCCCGCCGGTCCATAGAACCTGCAGCCCGGGAAGGATCTGCTGGTCACCCTCGGTCAGTTCGAGCCGATCCCATGCCTGGTCCACCAGCCAGGCGAAGACTTCGCGTGGATAGCTCGAACGGGGTAGCACTGGGGCATTTTCGGGTAACAGCATATGCAGGTACTCGAGGCGATTGACCACAATTGTGGCCCGAGGGAACAACCTGGCGTTCAAGTAGTGGTCGAAGTGCAGGTGGGTGAGGATCAGGACGTCGATGTCGGCAGGTTCGATCCCTACCTCGGCGAGCAGGTCCACCGTGCTGCGGTGCGGGGTGTTCAGGTCCAGACGTTGACGTTGCTGGGCGCTGGTGTACTCGGTCAGGGCTGTGTCGATGCCGGTATCGACCAGGATATTGGTGCCATGCGCCTGTAGGAGGAAGAAGTTCTGCGCGATGCGGACATCCTCCGGAGCCGAATACGCGGGGTCGTACATCACCGAGCCGTGGGTGGCCCAGTCGCCGTTGTTGAGGATGGTGATGCGGTACTGGCCAGTGCTCATCCTTTCACCGCTCCCATCGTGAGGCCGGAGACCAATTGCCGCTGGAAGAACAGCACCACCAGAGCGGTCGGAATCAGCACCGCGCAGGAGGTCGCCGCCAGCTGACCCAAGTCCAGTGACTGGAATCCGACGAACTGGTATAGCGCGAGCGGCCCGGTCCGAGCGCTGGTGTCAGAGAGAATCAGCGACAGGAAGAACTCGTTCCAGGACAACAGGAAGGCGATGCTGCCAGCTCCGACGATCCCTGGTGAGGCCAGCGGCAGCATGACCCGCCGGAACGCGGAAGCATAGGTACAGCCATCGAGCAGAGCCGCTTCCAGGAGCTCGTCCGGAAGGCCACGCATGGTCTCGACCAAGATCCAGGTGACCATGCCCACCACCAGCACCACGTGGGCCAGGATCAGCCCGAGGATGGTGTCCTGAAGCCCGGTTCGCTGGAAGATCAAGAACAATGGCAGCGCCACCGCAACCGGCGGAGCCATCCTGCTGGTCAATACCCAGAACTCGTAGTTCTTAGCCCGTTTGGTGGTGAGGTTGCCTAGCGCATAGGCGGCCAGCACGCCGCAGCCGATTGACACCGCCGTAGCACCGATGGCCACCAGGGCCGAGTTCAGCAGGCTGGACTGGATGGCGGGATCGGAGAGCGCCGTGGTGTAGGCGCTGATGTCGAGTGCCGGGATCCAGACCGGGGGGATGGCACTGACCTGGTTGGGAGCCTTGAGCGAGGTGGTGAACAGCCAGTAGATCGGAAAGAGGGTCCACACGCTGAACAGCCCCAGGACGACCCATGGGCCGAGGCGATGCTTGTGATTCATTGGGCAGCCTCTTCCTCTTGGAGGGAACGCAGCAGCAGGCGTGAGAGCACGATCGCCAGGATCAGCAGGAGCGTGGCCGCCGCAGCGGCGCGGCCGAAGTCAAGAAACTCGATGCCCTCCTTGAACACGAAGTAGTTCAAGGTTGTCGTCGCGGAGCCCGGGCCACCACTGGTGAGGATTTCGATGCTGTCGAAGGTCTTGAGTGCGTCGATGGTGCGAAATAGCACGGCGACGAGGATGAAGGGCTTGAGCAGCGGCAGCCTCACGTGCCAGAAGGACTGCCACCCGGTGGCGCCATCCACCGCAGCGGCTTCGCTTAGTTCAGCCGGTATCGCGGCCAGCCCGCCCACCAAGATCACCAGCACGAACGGCGTCCACTGCCACACGTCGACCATGATCAGGCTCGCCAATGCGGTGCCGTCTTGCCCCGTCCAGGCTGGTTGCGGCAAGCCGACCAGGCCGAGAACGTAGTTGATCACCCCGGAGGAAGCGTTGAGCATCAGCCGCCAGTTGAACAAGGCAGCTACCGGTGCTGCGGCAAGCGGGAGGAGAAATAGTGCGCGCAGCAACGGTGCTCCGCGAGTGATTCGATGCAGCGAGAGCGCCACTATCAGGGCGAGCAGGAACTCCACGCCGACGGCGATGACCGTGAAGGTCAGCGTGACCCGGACGGCGTTCCAGAACGCGCCGTCGGTGAGCAGATCCAGATAGTTGCCCAGACCAACAAAAGAGGTGCGCTCATTGGTGGGCGAGCTGTCGGTGAGACTGAGGACCAGGTTGTACACGAACGGGATGATCGTCAGTGACGCCAGCACCACCGTCAGTGGCAGCAGAAAGAGCCGCCGGGTTGTTTGGAGCTCAGACGCGCGCGTCCCGCGGCCGCGGTGAGGGGTGCGTGCCCCCACCGCGGCCGGTGTGCTCGATGTCGCCGTCATGAACCGATAGCGTCAAGGGCATCCTGCTGGGAGGTCGCGAGGGCATCCGCAGGACTTGCGCTTCCGGCAACGGTCGCGTTCACAGCCCGAGCCAGACTGTCGGAGATCTCGGGCCAGGCCTCATGCTTCCAAGCCAGAGCCATCGGGGTGGCGTCGGCCTCCACCAGGGATGACAGAACCCGATCGACGTTCTCCGAACCCAGGGTCTGGGTGATGACATCGCCTTCCCAGGCGCTGGCCCGGGCGGGGGAGGTGCCTGCCTCCCCGGCGACGGCGGCGATGGGCTTGCTGGTTGCCCACTGCAGGAACAGCCAGGCGGCTCCCTTGTTTTCGCTCTTGGAATTGATACCGGCCGTCCAGAACCAGAAGTTCGGGACACTGCTGCCTTCGTGGCTGACGAACGGGTAGGCCGCCACAGTGTCGGAGATGACCGACGAATCCGGATCGCGCAGGCCGCCGAGGAAGGTAGAGGTGTCGGTCCACATGGCTTGCCGCCCCTGGGCCATCGACTCGTTGTTCTCCAACCAGCCCCAGCTGGTGACCCCCCGTGGGCCGTATTCTTTCAGCAGGTCCGAGTAGAGGGTGAGGGCCTGGATGTTGGCTTGCGAGTCCAGGGCCGGGTTGCCATCGGGGTCAATCAGGTAGCCGCCGTGGGTAAAGGCGAATCCCGCATATGGCCAGGGGGCTTCGCTGGGATTGGCCACCGCTCGCATCCCAATGCCCGCGACATCGGCAGAGTTGGCGGCTGCGGCAGCAGCCACTAGTTCGTCGAAGGTAGTGGGGCCGTTGGGCACCAGGTCGGTGTTGGTATAGACGACTTGTACCTCAGTGGTGATCGGTGCGACATAAGGGACGCCGTCGGTGCTGGCGAATGAGCGAGCCCCACCGAAGACGTCACCGTCCCAGTCGTACCAATTCGGGTCGGTCAGGCTGGGATCATCCAGGAAGGTGTCGAGGGGCTCCAACCAGCCAGAGGAGACCGCCTGGCCCAGTTGATACACCAGGTAGACGTCGGGCGTGGTGGCGCCACCGGCCAAGGTCACCGCGATCTTGGAGACGTACTGGTCCTCACCCAGGATCTGCGGGGTGACGGTGATTCCAGTGAGTTCGGTGAATTCGGCCAGATGGGGGGTGATGGCATCCACCCACGGGTGCGACATGGCAGAGAACTGGATCTCGGTACCAGCGAACTGCTGCCAGTCGATATCGGCGTCGAAATCGCCGTCCAGGGCGGTGTCCTCATTGTCGGAGTCGCGGGAGTTGGCGGTTCCGCATGCCGCAAGTGCGGCTGCAGCACTCAGGGCAACTCCGCCGCGCAGGAACATACGGCGGCCCATGGGCGGCAGAATCAGGCCGGATGGGGAACGGTGAGACATGATGAACCTCTCGTCGGTGAGTGGGTTGGTGAGTTAGGGCAGAACGACCATGCTTTTGCCCGGCGAGCCGCCATCGACGTCACGCCAAGCCGCGGCGGCCTGGTCCAAGGGGTATTCGTGGGTGATCATCTCTGCGACCGACAGCCCGCGGCGGGCGACATCGGCCAACATCTCTTGCAGATCTGGTGTGGAGTAGACCCAGGCACCGATGACGGTGAGCTGTTTCTGAATGATCTGTGCGCCGACGTCGATGGCGGTTTCGTCGTCCCCGAATCCGACCATGACGACCCGGCCCCAGGTGCGGGCGGCGTCAAGGGCGGCCCGGCGGCCGGCTGAGACCCCGGTGGCGTCGATGCACAAGTCTGCTCCAGTTCCGCCGTTGGCCGCAGCCACGAGCGCTGCCACATCGGCGTCGGTGGGGTCCACGGCGATGGTGACGCCGTGCTGTAGGGCGAACTCTCGTCGCCGCGCCACCGGGTCGATGCCGATCACCCGGGCGCCACCGGCCGCCGCAAAGTAGGCGGCGGTCAGCCCTACCTGTCCCAGCCCGACCACCGCCACGGTCTCGCCTGGCTGGAAGTTGCCGCGCTTGAGGCAGGCATAGCCGGTTCCCGCGCCGCAGGCGTAGAAGGCACCTTCGGTGAAGGAGACGGTGTCGGGCAGGATCGCGCAATCCTTGGCCTCGGCGAGCATGAACTCCGACATCGCACCATCGCGGTCAAAGCCGTAGGTCTGCTTCTGCGGGCAGTCGATATCCCAGCCGCGACGGCATGCCAGGCAGTGCCCGCACCCGGACAGGTGTGCGACCGCCACGCGGTCACCGGAGTGCAGGTAGTCCACGCCAGGGCCGACGGCGACGACCACGCCTGCAGGTTCGTGACTGCAAATGATCTGCGGGTCGATCGATAGCCCTTTCATGATCTCGCCGCTGCGTTGCTGGGCTGGAGTGCGGTAGAGCATGTGAATGTCGCTGCCGCACAGGCCCGCGGCCTTGATCGCGATCACGACCTGGCCAGGACCGGCGACCGGACGTTCCCGGTCGATCACCTCGGTTCGACGGTCGCCTGGTATGAGTACTGCTCGCATCGGATTTCTCCCTTCGGCTGGTGGTGGTCCCGGTGCTATGTCGCCTGCACGGTCGTGGTCAGCCCGAACCGCTCCTCGGCGTCATCGGCGAGTTCGACCCCTAGACCGGGTGCCGTCGGCGCAACGACGTCGCCATCGCGTAGCTGTAACGGCTGTTTCAGCAGGCCATCCCATGCTGGACCGCCGTAGGCATCGACTTCCATCAGTTCAGCGTTGGGGCTGGCCAGAATCACCTGGAGTCCTGCCGCCATCCCGATCCCCGTGCCTGAGGAGCAGGCGATGTGCGGGATGCATTTGATATTCCAGGCGCTGGCCAGATCGGCGACCCGTTTGGCTTCCGAGATGCCGCCAACGCTGACGGCGTCCGGCTGCAGGATGTCGAATGCCCGAGGATTGAACAGGCCGATGTATTCGTGCCGGGTGAACAGACTTTCACCGCCCGCGAGGTTGATGCCGACGCGTTCATTGAGCCAGGCGTGATCCAGGGCGTATTGCTCCAGGCTGTGGCAGGCGATCGGCTCCTCGAGCCAGTAGACGCCGAACTCCTCGAGCCGATGGGCCAGGGTGAGCGCATCGCGCCGGTTGTAGCTCATGTTGGCGTCCATGCACAGGGTCAGGCACCCGTCGACGGCCTCAGCAACCTGTGCCACCAGATCGACATCGACGTCGATGCCGCGTCCGCCACGCAACTTGATCGCGTGGTAGCCGTCGCGGACCGCTGTCAGGGCCTCGGTGACGATGGCTGACGCGGGCTTCAAACTCGGGGCGAAGTAGGCCGGTACCTGTTCTTTGTCGGATCCGAGCATGGTGTGGATCGGGAGGTTTGCCACCTTGCCCGCAATGTCCCACAGGGCGGTGTCGACGCCGCTGAGCGCGTACGTCTCAATACCGCGCCGACCCCAGATGTGGGTGGCCGCGTGCATCTTCTCCCATAGGTGCCGGATCGCTAGCGGGTTCTCGCCGATCAGCAGCGGTGCCAGCTGGTGGGTGATCGCCGGTGCGACGGTGGGGTAGTACTCCGCGGAAAAGCCTGCCTCGCCGATTCCGGTGACGCCCTCGTCGGTGCTGATCCGGACGATGACGCCGCCCTTGGTGTGGACCTCCATCGCGCCCCAGCGCAGCGGCTCATCCAGTGGCACCCCGAGCGCCATCACCTCGACTTGGGAGATCTTCATCGACTGCCCTCACTTCCTCGTGACCTCTGGTCATCAGGTGGTCTGAACAGTAGCAGACCGGAGGGCGATGTCAAGATGTGATCTGCTCATCAGAGCACCGTCATACTATGGAGCGAAGACGGGAGTCGAGCATGACCGAGAGACGGATCGTTCCAGTGCAGCGGCTGACCCTTGCGGAGTCAGTGGCCGAGCAGCTGGAGCAGCTGATCAAGACCGGCGATCTCGCCCCGGGCGCCCAACTACCCAACGAGCGCCAGCTCTCTCAGGACTTCGGCGTCGGTCGCAGCTCCATGCGGGAGGCGCTGCGGCTCATCCAAACCCGTGGCCTGGTGCGCATCGAACACGGCAAAGGCGTGTTCGTCACCGACCTAGACGAGCGCACCCGGCTGAGCAGCATGCTGGTGCTCGACGGTGTCACCGTCGCCGACCTGTTCGAGGTCCGGCGCATCATCGAAGGGGAGTCGGCGGCACTGGCCGCTGAACGGACCACCGATGCGGACACCGCTACCTTGCGAGACATATTTGCGCGCTCCGATCAGGAGGGTGTCAGCGACGAGGAGTTCATCAAACTAGACCTCGAACTGCATCGTCAGGTGGTGGCGACATCGCACAACCCGCTGCTCGTCGACGTCTTCGAATCGGTGGTGGTACCCCGATTTATTGGGTATTCCGAACGTGTCATCACCATCCTGGGACGCCGTAAGACGGCCCATGCTGGGCACGCACAGATCGTTGAAGCCGTGCTGGCAGGAACGCCAATGCGAGCCAGAGAGGCGGCGATCGACCATATCGTGCAGGTCGCCGCTGACATCGAAGCGGAAGCTCCGAACTGACCGACGCCGAACGGGCTGGCTACGTCCCGGCAGGTTCTTAGGGCCATCGATGCCGCTGGCTACGCCGCCGGGTGCGGGCCGTCAGGGGTTGTTCTGCACTGTATTTATAGTCAGATCGGCAGAATCTCGCGGTTCGGATCGGATCGGTGAGTGTCAGTTGGTTCAGTTACTTCTCGCCAGATTTATGGCACCAATTTGGCACAGCCTTGGGGGGCCGCGCGCTCCGGTGGTCAGCGGTCGAGCCGGTGCTGCCAGTTAGCCGGGTTTGCGGTGCTCGTGCGCGTAGGCGAGGATCACGAAGCTCGTCTCGGTGAGGTAGTGCAGCACTCGGTACGGGAACGCCGCGACCGCCATACTGCGCATGGTTGGAGTGTCCACCCAGCCGGGGAACGCCGGCGCGGAACGAGGCCAATCGCGAATGCGGGCTATCGCTTCGTCAATGGCGTCATAGAAGTCTTCGCCCAGACCCGGCTCCCGGTCGTCGTACCAGTACGCGGCTTCACGGAGTTCGTCGCCTGCTTCGGGATGCTCGCGTTTTTCCAACCTAATTGCGGCGA
>JBKEBU010000096.1:0-2135 GCA_047973325.1 Propioniciclava sp.
CCAGACAGCCTGTCCCCCACCCGAGGGAGTGATCCCCAGGCCAGCACATGAGAGACTGGGAGGGAGACACCAATCCCGATGAGGACGAATGACGATCCGATTGAGTTCATCCCCGCCCCCACCGCTGGGGGGTGAGGTGTCAGAAGAGACCCAGCCATCATTGAGCAGCAAGCACACCGAGACCCTTCCGCTGGCTCTCTGGGTCGTTCCCGTGGCCAGCCTCGGGGGGGTGGCCCGTCACGTGATCGACGTCGCGAAGGCCGGGATTCCCGGATGGCGGCTCGCCGTGCTCTGCCCTGAAGGGCCACTCGTTCACGAGCTCCAGACTTCCAAAGTCGCCGTGTTCCCAGTGAAATTCGGACCAGAAGCCGGATTGCTTCGTTCGGTAGAAACGCTCGCCCGCTACCGGCACAAGCTCCAGCCTCGCGTCGTGCATACCCACTTGGCCTACGCCGACATTGTGGCAGCACTGGCCGTGCGACCCCGGGTCACACAGCTGTTCAGTACTGAACATGGCATCACCCCACTCGACACCCTGTACCACGGGTCCACGACCAAGAGTAAGGCCATGCGCTTCGTACATACCCTGCGCGCCCGGCGATTCACCCGACACCTCGCCGTGTGCCGCTCCACGCGGGATGTCATGCAGGAACGCTGGCGCCTTCGCCACCCCGCTCACGTCATCTACAACGGCGTGAATACCGTTGAAAACTCATCTGCTTCTCCGTCGGACGGTCTACACATAGTTTCAATTTCCCGGCTTGCAGCCGAGAAACGTATCCCCCAGCTCCTCGAGGCCTTCGCCATCCTGCGGCGGCAGGGTGCCGATGCACGGCTGACCATCGCCGGAACAGGGCCTGAGCGGGACACCATTGTCGCCACGGTGGCTGCACTCGGCCTCGAAAACCACGTCGCTCTGCCCGGCCACGTCGCCGCTGAGGGACTCTTGGCAGGCGCAGATGTGCTGGTCCAGCTGTCCGCCTGGGAGAACTGCTCCTATTCTGTGCTCGATGCCTGTGCGAACCAGGTGGGCGTCGTGGCAACCCCTGTCGGCGGAAACCCCGAAATCCTCCCCGCTCGTTGCCTCGTCGATCCCGACAAGCCAGACCTCGTGGCGGCGCGGATCCTAGACCAAGCCCAGCCGACCAACCGGCCAGGCCTGCCAGCGGGATGGCCCACTGTCGCAGGAATGACCGCGCAGATCGCCCAGCTGTATCAGGAGGTGGTTTGATGACGGCTCCAGCACTCCCCAGTCGGGCCATCGCGCCGCTCGAGAGTCCGGAAAAACTACGTCCGGTGCAGGTAATTCTGGGAGGCCTCCTCAGCGTCGACCTGCATATCCCAGGAATGGAACAACTCACCATTCTGACCGTGGCTACCGGAGTGGCCGTGGCCATCGGGTTGCTCCAACGCCCCCGGTTCGCGTTCAAGACGCTCGCCTGGGTCCCGTTAATCCTGGTTGCGCTCCTCGTATATTTGGCTGCAGTCTCCGCATTGACTGATCAAAGCCCGTTCGCGTTCAATTGGCAGACCCGATTACTCCGCATCTCAGCAGTCGTCGTGCTCGCCCTGTGGCTAGCGGTTGGCCGCCTCCACTTCAGGTCAATCCTGATCGGGACCCTGACTGCCCTCGCACTCAATCTTCCCCTTTTCTATCTCGGCATTGTCCCGGATTTCTATGGTGGCGTCCTGACCGGCTACGCCGGTGACAAGAACACCGCCGGCATGGTCTACGCGATCGCCGGTCTGGCCGCCTTGAGTGCATTCCGCAACACCCTGGGACGCATCCTGACGCTGGCCATTGCCGGTGCAGCTATCTGGCTGACCGACTCGCGGACATCAATCACGGCCTTCGCCATGGGTCTGCTGTGGATCTATGCCATAGCCCGGCGGCCGACGGTCGTGCGATGGGTCGCCGGGGTGGCCGTCATCTGGGGAGTCAACTACCTGGAGGACAACTTTGCGCTCTACGCACGTTTTGCCTCGCGTGCCGGTTCTGACCACCTCCGGGAGCGCATCGCCGATGCCGCCGCCATCAAACTGAATTCTGCGCCCTGGTGGGGCGATGGACTCGGCGAGGCCTACGTCACCATCGACCAATACCAATGGCTGTTCCACAACGCCTATTCCAGCCT
>JBKEBU010000101.1:0-3148 GCA_047973325.1 Propioniciclava sp.
CCTGGCCCGCGAACGCTCGAGTTCCGGTGGTGTCTTGAAGGCACAGGACCTTTCCATGACTTTCAACTGGATGCGCCCCAACGACTTGGTCTGGAACTACTGGGTCAACAACTACCTGCTAGGAGAAGACCCGCCCAGTTTCGACATCCTCGCCTGGAACGCCGACGGCGCGAATCTACCCAGCCGACTGCACGGCGAGTTCCTTGACATCTTTCAGAACAACCTGCTCGCCAAGAACTCACTTGAGCTGCTGGGCACCAAGGTGGATCTGAGCAAGGTCTCAATCGACACCTATGTGACCGGGGCTACCAAGGACCATCTGACTCCTTGGCGCGGCTGTTACCAATCAACCCAACTATTCGGTGGCCAAAGCACATTCATCCTCAGCAACGCGGGCCATATCGCGAGCCTGATCAATCCTCCGGGCAACCCCAAGGCTCACTATTTTGCTGGTCCCGAACCGGTGGAGGACCCCGAAGAGTGGGAAGCCAAGGCCGAAAAGCAGCAAGGGACCTGGTGGGAACATTGGGTCGACTGGATCACCGAACGTTCTGGGTCTGAGCGTAAGGCTCCGGCCCGGCTAGGGAACAAACGTCACCCGGTGCTCGCCCCCGCACCGGGAGAGTACGTGCATGGCTGAACCTAAACAGGACCTTCTCTGGCAACCCGACGAACAGTCCGTCCGCGAGGCGAACATCACCGCGTTCCTCGATTGGCTCAAAGGCCAACGCGGCCTGGAGTTCCCCGGCTACGCCGAATTCTGGCAATGGTCGACAACCAAACTTGAGGACTTCTGGCAGGCGATTTGGGATTACTACGAAATCGAGGCTTCTAGCCAGCCTGGGAAGGTCTTGGCTGACCGACGGGTCAGCGGCGCCAAGTGGTTCCCCGGAGCCAAACTGAACTACGCCAGGCATGTATTGGACCGAGCCCCGGTTGCCGAAACGGCATTCCTCGCCCTGAGTGAAGCCGAGGATGAACGGATGCTGACCGGAAACGAACTCCGACGCCAGGTGGGGTCGCTCGCCAACGCCCTGCGGGATCTCGGGGTAAAACCTGGCGATCGGGTTGCCGCTTACGCGGGCAACCTCCCGGAAACAATCGTCGCGATGTTGGCCACAACCTCAATCGGGGCGGTTTGGACGGTCTGCGCTCCGGATTTCGGCACCAAAGGGGTGCTTGACCGGTTCCGCCAAGTCGAACCGGTCGTCCTGTTCGAGGTTGACGGCTACCGGTTCGGGGGTAAGTCCCATGACCGGCTCGACGCTGTGCGGGAGTTGCAGGCAGCCTTGCCTACCGTCCGCGAAACCATCCTGATTAGATCGCTCGAACCGGGCTCGGGATCCCCGCCGGATCTCGACGTGATCGAGTTCGAGTCGCTGACCTCAAGCCCTCCCGGTGAGCTGACCTTCGAGGAGATGGACTTCAGCGACCCACTCTGGATCCTCTATTCCTCCGGTACCACCGGTACCCCAAAGGGGATCGTGCAGGGCCACGGCGGAATCTTGGTTGAGCACCTGAAGTCCCTGGGTCTGGCGATGGACATCCGTCGAGGCGACAGCTACTACTTCTACAGTTCGACCAGCTGGATGGCTTGGAACTACCTAGTGGGAGGACTACTCCATGGCGCCAAGATTGTCCTCTTCGACGGCAGCCCGGGTTACCCCGATCTGGCTGGAAGTTGGCGGATCGCCGAGAAGTCACGCGCGACAACCTTCGGTACCGGTGCGGCATACGTCAGCAGTTGCTCCAACGCCGACCTGAGCCTGGACGAACTCGACCTGACCGCACTCCGCAGCGTCATTCCGACCGGCTCACCGTTACCGCCGGCTGGCTGGCGATGGCTTTCCAAGCAGCTGGGCGTGGGTGTGCGAATCGACCCGATCTCCGGTGGGACCGATGTCTGCACAGCCTTCATGGGCGGCAGTCCGCTGCTCGCGGTCAGGGGGGGCAAGATCCCTTGTCGCTGGCCCGGGGTGGCGATCGACGTCTTTGACGACGCCGGCAAGTCTGTCCGGGACGAGGTCGGTGAGTTCGTGGTGACCGAACCAATGCCCTCGATGCCGATCTATCTTTGGAACGACTCCGACGGGAGCCGCTACCAAGAGACCTACTTCGACACCTTCCCCGGTATTTGGCGACAAGGCGATTGGGCCATGGTCTCCGACCAAGGAGAGGTAACCATGTTGGGAAGGTCCGACTCGACCCTAAACCGGGCCGGGGTAAGGATCGGGTCGGCTGAAATCTACGCCAGCGTCGAGGCTCATCCCGAGATCACCGATAGCCTTGTGCTTGGGATCGAACGCCCGGACGGGAGCTACTGGATGCCGCTGTTCGTCGTGCCAGCAGAAGGCATAGAGATCGACGAAGGTCTTCGCCAAAAGATCGCCACGGCCCTTCGCAGCGAGTACTCGCCCCGACATGTACCGGACGAGATCATCGAAGCCCCAGCGATTCCCCGAACCATGACCGGCAAGAAATTAGAAGTTCCGATCAAGCGGATCTTGCAAGGAATCCCGCTTGAAAAGGCCGCCGCGGCCAGTGCGGTCGATGACCCATCGTTGCTTGAGTGGTTCGCTGGAGCCGGCGCGCAGGACGGTGCCGGTCCGAAATCGGGAGAATAACCGCAAGATGAATTTGAAGACGGCCCGAATCAAGGGTTTGCCGATCCGGTATTCCCGAAGTGGCGAGGGAGATCCTCTGTTTTTGATCAACGGCTTGGGTGCCGGGATAGAGATGTGGGATCCCCTGGTCAGCCGAATTGAGGACCGAGAAGTCATCACCTTCGATTTGCCGGGATCCGGCCTCTCCGGCCACGGCAAATTTCCGCTGAGAATGGGCGGCTTGGCCGGCGTCGTCTCCGGCCTGATTGAACGACTCGGTTACACGCAGGTTGACCTGCTCGGCTATTCATTGGGAGGGCTAGTCGCCCAGGAGGTCTCACATCGCCATCCCGCCCAGGTCCGCAAGCTGATTCTTGCCGCGACAAGCCCCGGGATGCCGAGTGTGCCGCCGAATCCGACCGCTGCCGCCTTGATGCTGACCCCCCACCGGTACTACCACCGCAGTTTCGCCAAAGCGGCGCTGCCGGTCATTGCGGGGGGCAGAACCGCTCGCGACAGCGGAGTACTGAAGCGTGGCATCACCC
>JBKEBU010000156.1:0-10740 GCA_047973325.1 Propioniciclava sp.
AGGAAATCCCGGAACCATATCGACATCGGCCTGCGGAGATGAGCCAATGAGCGGCCCGTTCAAGTTCCAACAAGAAGTCGTGACGAGGATGGCCCGAAAGCACGGCGATCCAGCCGACGCCGTCGCAACCCACAGCCAGCTGGCCCCCGACTCAGTCGACGGCGGCGAGGGCACCCCAGAGGTTCTGACCGTGCTCAGCTACCTCCTTGCTGATACCGCCCACTGGATCGGGTTCAACCACCGAATCGAAGAAGTCCTCAACGTTACCGTCCACGAGTACACCGGCACCGACGGATCCGTCCAAGACGCATTCAATAGTCTCCGAGAAGAGATCCACTAGTGCCCATCGAAACCTCGCTACCCGGCAACCCCGAGTCCGTGTACACCGCCGCGGACTGGCTCCGCACACTCGCCGAAGAACTCAAGAACGGCAAGGCATCACTCAGGCTAGCCCGACTCCTCACCACATCAGGTGGCTGGACCGGTGAAGCAGCCCACAGCTACACCATCATCGCCGACAAGATCGTCAAGGCCACCGCCCAACTACAACAACAAACCAACAAGGCCAGAGACATCGTGGAGGCCTACGCCCAACAACTCGGCTTCCGACAAGCCGACATGGCCGACCTCCGCGGCCGCGCCACCGAAGGCGGCCTCATCGTCACCGGCACCATCATCCACGAACCACCCACACCCACCACTCCCCTCCCACCCACACCACGCATGGACTCCATCCCAGTCCCAGCCGAGCACTTCCAGGCACACGCCGAGCACCTGCCAGTCCAGCTCTACAAACGACTAGAACAACTCGCCACCGACAACCGCGAACGCCTCACCCGCTTCATCACCACCGAACTCCACCCCCTCATCGAACAACTCGCCCAACCCAACAACCTTGACGAATTTCCCGACGAAATTGGCGTCGCCTCCATCGCCACAGATATCACCGCAACTGCAACCAAGAACGGGCTCCTCGCCCACAGCGACGCACTTCTAGCTGCAGGGTATACAATTGCAAGAAATAGAGCGCAGAGCCGGTCTGGTAATCCTGCTATCAGAAATGGCACCCTGCCACCAATCCACAATATCGACAAACATGCGGGCCGGGGAAAGCCCGCTGAGTTAATTACTGCCGCGAAACACGTTGCTGGACCAGCCAAGATGATCGGACGTGCTGCCCCAGCCACCGCGGTCGGCTTCGCGGGAATTGAAATCGCCGGCGGCGCGTCGCCCTCGTCAATAGCCGTCGAGACCGTCGGCGCCTTTGGGGGAGCTATGGCGCTAGGCCCCGCTATCGGGACAGGAGTTGGCCTAGCTGCCGCGGCAGCCTCAAGCCCGGCGTGGGTCGGTCCGGTCGCGGCAGGGGTCCTGATCGTTGCAATATCCGCTGGCGTTGGAAGTGCGGCAGGATGGGCCTACAAATCATGGGTGCCTGTCACGGTACGCAGGCAGATCGATGAAGGGCTGACAAAGGTCATCGACTGGCATGGCGATGCTACCTCAGCCTTGGGCCGATGAGCAGTAGCAGTTGGACACGGGTCGCCGTACCCACTCCAACAAACCCCCGCCCAGTACCCCTGCGTGTGACTGCCGCCTTTGGCCTTGTAGCCCTTCTGGCAGGCATCCTGCTTGTACTAGGCATCCGCAACATCGCGGCGGGCGCCAGCGGAACAGGGAGATTTCAGCTAGAAGTCGGCATGGTCTTGAGTGGGGGGGCCATCGCCTTCCATCAGGTCTGGCCGCTATACAAATCCCAGCTATGCATTCAAAGCGGAAAGGAGGGCACGAAATTCGCTCCCTCCCATCTGACACGCCTGGGGTTTATAGGGTTAGCGATTTCGGGGTTAATTTGGGGCCTGGATTCTACACTAGCCTACTTCAGAATTTTCACTGGAATCTCTTCGTGGGCCGCCATTGCCGTAGGAATAGCGTCTGTGCCATTACTGCGATATGTCTGGCCTTATTGGAATCTCACCCTTCACGTGCGTCTGGATCGTGCTGGAATCCTTGCAAGAGGAGGCAGCCAACCCACTCTCCAGATCCCATGGAGCCAGGTAGAGGGAGTAGAGCTCCGTGCCGGATCCAGAGTAACTCTGCATACCGACAAACAAGGCCCTCGACCCCTTGCTGTTGGACTCCTCAGATCCGATCCCTCGCTCGTCGCAGCACTCATCGAGTTCTACCGCGACCACCCTCGCCTGCGCGAGGAACTCCACGACGACCGAGTAATCGCGCGGCTCCGAGCGACCGGCATCGCCTAGCTCCTTAGTGGCTCCGGGCCGAACACTCAGGGGCGGACAGGGGGTGGCGTGTCTCTGGACAGTGCCACCGACGCCAGCCGCTGACCGCGTCGACACCACCACGGGCCGCGACGGCCATCTTGAGCGCCGAACAGGCCAGCTCGGCGTCCGGGTGCAGCCCAGTAGCAGCACCGAGCAGCCGCCGAGAATAGAGATCGATCACAGTCGCCAGATACAGCTTTCCGCCAGCGGTCGGTATCTCCGTCAGGTCGCCCACCCCGCGGGCGTTGGGCCGGTCTGCGGTGACGTCACGACGGAGCAGATCCGGGAACGCAGGCTTGGTCTTGTCCTGCTTGGTGAGCCCGTTCCTACGCTTGATCCGTCGGGCCACCAGCCCCTGACGGCGCATCGAGTCCGCGACCGTCTTCTCCGACACCGTCCAGCCGTCATCACGTAGATCAGCGTGTAACCGCGGGGAACCGTGCAGGCCACGCTTACGGGTGAACATCACCCGAACGGCCCGGTCAATGGGGTCACGACGCCGATCCCGCCTAGTGTGCAGACCACCTCGCAGCGCCCGGCCCGGTGGCACGACACAGCCACTTATAGAACCACGCCAGGCTGACCCCGAGCAGTAGGCAGGCCGCTTCTCAGACATCTCAATCCCTATTGTCGATGCCTCCACGGTCCTGGGGGAACCTCACCACCACCCCTGCCCAGGCTTGCGATGCGCCGGGCTGCAGACCTCCACCCGGGCTCGGCGAAGACTGATGCCCGGGACGCATTCGTGATCGCGGATACCGCTCGAACGATGCCACACGCTGCGCCGGGTCGATATCGTGAAGAGAACGCCGCGGAGTTGACGGTCCTGGTGGGCTTCGATGAAGACCTCGCTGCCGAAGTCACCCGGTTATCGAACCGGATCCGTGACCTCCTCACTCAGATCCATCCAGCGCTGGAACGCGTGATCGGGCCTCGAATCACCACCAAGCAGGGCCTGGCTGTAATCGAGAACTTCGGCTCCGACATCAAGATCTGAATCTGGTCGGGCATCACCTCGGGCCTGGCTGCCGAAGACCAAGGGATGCGCTGATCAATCATGCCCTGGCTGCGGCGCACCGGATCGGGCGAACCACGTCCCCCACATCTGGCGATAGACATCCAGTACACCCACCAAATACGGGGTCGCGGTTCATCCCACCCGGGACGTCCTCGCACAGGACAGCATTAATCAGCCCATCCCAAGGCAAATGCGGCACGATGCCGACGCAAGGTGGCGACGAGCCGCGTGCGGTCGACGTCATCGAACACAGCCTCAGCGTAGCCGATGCCGCCCGGTCAGCCCCGGCTGCCGGGCCACCACCAGGCTGCTGACCAGGTCCGGCCAGGGAGTGGCACTCACCCCGAGCCGGGCGGTGGTCTCGCTGCCATCACTGACGAAGGGCTCCACATGCTGGTAGCGCACCTCATCGAGTTCGCGGAGCAGCGGACTCACCAGGCCGCCGATCCGGAGCAACCCCCGCGGCAACTGCTTCACCCGTGGAGGTGGCGCACCTGCGGCTTGCGCCAGATCGCCTGCAAAGGCGTTCAAGGAGCGCGGCACGGTGGTGGGCACCACCCACGGGCGACCCCAGGCGGCCTGATCGATCACCGCGACCGCGGTGCGGGCAATATCACCGACGGCCGCCCAACTGTGCCGAACATCCGGATCGCCCAACACCCAGGCGGTGCGCCCCGTGAGGATCGGATCGACGAACCGGCCGCCGGCATGGGCCGTGCTCGCCGCAGCTTCGGGTCCGACATAGTCCGAGGCCCGCACTTCAGCTGCCCGGATGAGACCAGCTGTGTGCGCCCGGATCAGGCGACGCCAGACGTCCGCGCGGACCGCCCCCTTGCGCGACGGCGGGTCGAGGGGAGTGTCGGCGGTCATGGTCACCCCGCGCGCATGGGCATACAGATTGCCGATGAGCAGCACTGGCACCGCCGCGCTGGCAGCCGCCTTGATGACGCTGTCGATGACGGGCGGCCAGTTTGCCGCCCACCGGTGATAGGGCGGATTGACCGCCACGGTGACGCTGGCCACCCCATCGAGCAGGTCACGCAGGGCCGGATCAGTTGCCGGCAACGCAGCACTTGCGGCGCCGGCCACCTCGGTACCCGAGCGCGTGGCGACGACCACGTCATCGCCGCGCTGGAGGAACAATCCAGCAACACTGCGGCCGACAGGGCCTGCCCCCAGAACCACATGCCGCGTCATGAGAGATTCCTTCCCTAGAGAACACCGTTCATATGAACAGTGTTCTCCACGCGGGAGATGCTGTCAAGAACACCGTTCACACAGATGTGGGATGCTGGCGGCGTGGAAAACGCGGGGACGCCCATGTCCGAGGCCGTACTCACGGTGGCACGCCGTCAACTCGGCGAGGTGGGGCCGGCCGCGTTGTCACTCCGGGCCATCGCCCGAGAGGTGGGGGTGGTGCCGTCCGCTCTCTATCGCTACTACTCCGGACGGGACGCCATCCTCACCGCGCTCATCCGCACCAGCTATGACCGCCTGGGCGAGGCTGTCGAAACCGCCGAGGCGACGCTCCCCCGGCCCGCGCTCCTGGATCGTTGGACATCCACCTGGGCCGCCGCCCGTCGCTGGGCAGTAACCCATCCTCATGAGTACGCCCTGCTCTACGGCACTCCGGTGCTGGGCTACGCCGCCCCCACGGAAACCATCACACCGGCGTTGCGCGTGGTGACGCTCCTGGCCCGCATCGCCATCGACGCCATCATGGCCGGGGCCACTCCGGCGGCACCCTCGGTCCCGACCCCGCCCGCCGTGCAGACAGATATCGAGGCGATCCGGGCGCAGTTCCCGGCACTCGGCCTCGGCGCAGCCACCCCTGACCTGGATCCGATCATCCCAGCGGTGATCGAATCCTGGACCACCCTGTTCGGCGCCATCTCCTTCGAGGTGTTCCGTCACTACCGTCAGTCCATCGACCACCCCGAGGAATACCTCACCCACCTGGCGGGCACCGCCGCCCACCGGCTGGGGATCCGGTAGCGCCCGACCCGTCGGATTCGCTGCTGACTACCCATCACCGGTGCCACACGAGTATGCTCCCCCTCGGCTAGGCCCTGCGCCCTACCCCACCCTATTGGCCCACCATGGAAGGTGCGCGGATGCCCGCTGCCCACGATGACCCCGCCCGCTACCGGCCCAACCCCGGGGTCCGCACCGCCCTCACTACCCCACGGCTACTGCTCCGGGAGGTACTGGCCGGGCTGGTGGTTGCGCTGGCGCTGATCCCCGAAGCGATCTCGTTCTCCATCATCGCCGGTGTGGATCCGAAGTTCGGCCTCTATTCGTCATTCATCATGGCGGTGACGATTGCCGTCGTCGGTGGCCGTCCGGCCATGATCTCGGCAGCAACCGGCGCCGTCGCCCTGGTCATCGCACCGGTAGCCCGCGAGCATGGTCTGGACTACTTCCTGGCGACGGTGATCCTGGCCGGAATCCTTCAGGTGGTGCTGGCCTTGCTGGGTGTGGCCCGGCTAATGCGCTTCATCCCGCGCAGCGTCATGGTGGGCTTCGTCAATGCCCTGGCCATCCTGATCTTCAGCGCCCAACTGCCCCACCTGGTGGGGGTTCCGTGGCTGGTGTATCCGCTGGTCGGGCTGGGTCTGGCGGTCATGGTGTTCCTGCCCCGGCTCACCACGGTGGTGCCAGCCCCCCTGGTCGCGATCGTCCTGGTCACCACCATTGTGGTCACCTTCCAGCTCACGGTTCCCACGGTGGGCGAGCAGGGCGAACTCCCCCGCAGTCTGCCGAGTCTGTTCCTGCCGCAGGTCCCGCTCACCGTGGAGACCCTGCAGATCATCGGCCCCTATGCCCTGGGTATGGCACTGGTCGGGCTGATGGAATCGCTGATGACCGCCAAACTCGTCGACGAAGTCACCGATACCCACTCCCGCAAGACCCGGGAGGCCTGGGGCCAAGGAGTAGCCAACATAGCCTCGGGTCTGTTCGGGGGCATGGGCGGCTGCGCGATGATCGGGCAAACCATGATCAACGTGAAGGTCTCTGGCGCCCGAACCCGGATCTCGACGTTTGTCGCGGGCACCTTCCTGCTGATCCTGGTGGTGGCCCTCGGCGATCTGGTCGGGCTGATTCCGATGGCTGCGCTCGTGGCCGTGATGGTGATGGTCTCGGTGGCCACCTTCGACTGGCACAGCATCGCCCCCACCACCCTGCGGCGCATGCCTCGCAGCGAGACCACGGTGATGGTGGTGACGGTGGCTACGGTGCTGGCCACGCACAATCTGGCCATCGGCGTCATCGTTGGGGTACTGACCGCCTCGGTGCTGTTCGTCCGCCGGGTAGCGCACCTGGTCTCGGTGACCCGCTCCGAATCCGACGGAGTGGCCACCTACATCGTCGACGGTGAACTGTTCTTCGCGTCCAGCAATGACCTGACCACGCTGTTCGAGTACGCCGATGACCCCGACCGGGTGGTGATCGACTTCACCGGTTCCCATGTATGGGATGCCTCCAGCGTGGCTGCCCTGGATGCCATCGTCACCAAGTACGCCGCCCACGGCACCCGGGTCACCCTGCGTGGCATGAACCAGGTGACCAGCACGTTCCACGGCCGCCTGTCGGGACAGCTGGGGGCTCCCGGCTAGGACGGCCGGAGCCCCATCGGACGAATCACCCACCGCATCATCACCAGCGTGCTCAGGACGGTGACGGCGACATCAAGAACCGCACTCGGCACCGGGATCACCGTCGCGTTCGGATCAACCAACCCGAAGGCACTCAACCCGAAAAGGACTGTGTTGTTGACCACATGGAGGGCTACGGCAAGTTCGATCCCACCCGAACGCCAGGTGAGCCAGGAGGCCGCTATCCCGAACCCGGCAACAGCTATCAGTCCGGCGGGATCGTAGATATGCCCCAGAGTGAATCCGACGACCGGTAGTCCGTACGCGATCCACGGCGACGCCACCCAGACCCCGAGGACCTGCGGGATCATCCCCCGGAACACATATTCCTCCGCCGCCGACTGCAGCGGCGCCAGCAGCAGCGGGATCAGCAGCATCAGCCACAGCGGATCCCGAACCGCCGCCACAGGTGCGGCGGGGAAGAACGGCAGCACCAGCTGGATTCCCAGGCTGACCGCCAACGTTCCCAGCGCGATCAGCATCCCGCGTCCCAGCACCGGCCAGCGCATTCGGCCCGCGACGGACGCCAGGGTCCCAGCCGGCCGCTTCCCCACGACCCCGACCGCGAGCAGTGCTGCCGGCAGCATGACGGCTATCAGGCCCAGCCCTATCGCCAGCGGCAGCGGTCGGGCCATGTCAAAGAAGTCGTCGGCCACCATCATGTCGGCCTGCGGCAACACTACAGTGAGCACCGTGACGGCCCCGAGGATCGACACCACGTAGAAGCCTAGGGCGGCGACCATCACGGCCAGGGTGCGCTTCCCCGGGTGAGGGGTCGATCGTCCCAAGCGATGAAACGGCAGCCTCGGCAACGCGATATCAGCAGGGAGAGGGGCAACGGGTTCAGCATGGTTGTTCGTCATGGAACCAGCTTGTGGGAGCCATCCAGATCTCAACATCGACCATCGGGGAGTGATCTGCGGCAACCTTGTGCTGAGATGCCATCATTCTTTCGGTTGATGTTTCCCCCGGCGGACATCACCTAGGTTGGAGGGCATGACCGGTGAACCACCTCCCCCGTGGTGGCAGACCCTGTTGGTGATCCTGGGGTGCGCCCTCGGCGGGATCCTGGTGTGGTCGCTGGTGCACTTCGCCGTACCGCAGGAGTGGACCGCTGGCGCAGGAGCCGACGCGCTCGTGCTGGTGGATCTCGTTCTCGGCGGGCTGTCCCTGCCACTGGTCGGGGTCGCCCATCGTCGCCGGTCTCTGGTCGCCATCTGCTGCCTCATCCTCATCAGCGGCGTCTCCGGCTTCGCCACCGTCGGCGCCGGGTATGCGAGCGTCATCGCCACCATTCGTTTCCCGTGGCGCAAGGTGGGTGTCCTCGCCCTCATGTGGGTGATCTCGGGAGTGCTGGGCACCTGGATCACCAACGCCGGCAGAAGCGAACCCGTGGGCCTCATCGAGGCTGCCCTCTACGGCGCCCTCATGTGGGGGCTCACTGTCCTCATCGGTTGGGGGGCGCGCAGCCGCCGGGCCACGATGATCGCCCACCAGAGAGAAGCTGCAGCCACCATCCGGGAGCAGCAGGCGCTCCTCCGGGAGCGGGATGCTCAGCTGGCCCGCACCCAGGCAGCAGAGCGCAGCCGCATCGCCCGGGAGGTGCACGATGCCCTCTCTCATGAGCTGAGCGTGATCGCCATGCACGCTGGCGCGATGGAATATCGCGACGATCTGACCTCTCATCAGCTTCGGGACACCGCAGCTACCGTCGCTGCAGCGGCGCGGCGGGCAGGCACCGAATTGCGGCGGGTGATCACCACCTTGCGCGATGACACCTCGGCCGAGGCCCCGGCCGATCTCAGCGACCTGCCGGAGCTGGTGACCGAACTCGCCACCTCGGGCAGCACCGTCAACCTCCGGATCGATCCCCGTCTCCCGCTTCCCGAACTGCCGATCTCGGCCTCCCAGCAGTTGCTCCGGGTGGCCCGGGAAGCACTCAACAACGCCGTACGCCATGCTCCCGGCGCACCTGTCACCCTCACGCTGTCGGGTGGCCCGGCGGCCGGACTCCAGCTGGAATGCCGAAATGAGTTGCGTACCTCCATAGGCGCGGCGGACGCTCGCGGAAGCGGCGCCGGACATGTCGGCATGACCGAGGTCGCCCGACTACTCGGCGGCACGCTGACCACGGGGGAGGTCGGAAACCACTACCGAACCCGTCTGGAGGTGCCATGGCCCGGCTGAGCGTCGTCATCGTGGATGACGAATATCTGGTGCGCAGCGGACTGCGGCTCATGCTTGACGGCCACGAGGACATCGCTGTGGTCGCCGAGGGGGCCAACGGACACGAAGCGCTCAGCCTGGTCGCCCAGCACTCCCCGGATGTGGTGTGCATGGACATCCGGATGCCGGGGATGGACGGCATCGCCGCGACCCGGGCCCTGGACACCAACCACGTGTCAGTCATCATGCTCACCGCCTTCGACACCGATAACTTCATCCTGGATGCCTTGGATGCGGGAGCGGCGGGATTCCTGCTCAAGGACACCCCACCCGAACAGGTCATCGCAGCGGTGCGGCAGGCGGCCGCCGGTGAGCTGCGGTTCTCCCCCACGGTATTGGCGCGCCTGGTGCGGCTGGCCGGCCAGTCCCGGCGAGCAGATCCAGCGGCGACCCGACGGCTGGCGGAGCTGACCGAGCGGGAGCGAGACGTGGCCCGAGCGGTGGCTACCGGGCTCACCAATCACGAGGTGGCCAGGCTGCTGCACCTGAGCTTGCCGACGGTCAAGACCCACCTGGGCCGCATCTTTGACAAGTTGCAGACCACCAACCGGGTGCAGGTGGCCCTGATGGTCCACGACACACAGCCACCGTCAGCCCAGTGAGCAGCCAGCCCGAAGGCACCGACTGGGGGATCAGCACCGGGCTTAGTGCCCCCGCTCGATCCACTCCTGCCGGTTGGGCGCTTCGGTGCCGATGGTGGTGTCGTCGCCGTGGCCGGTGTGCACCACGGTCTCGGGGGGCAAACAGAGCAGTTTCGTGGTGATCGAATCGATGATGGTACCGAAGTCGGAGTAGGACCGGCCGGTGGCGCCCGGACCGCCGGCGAACAGGGTGTCCCCGGTGAACACCTGCTGGTGGGCCGGGAACCAGAAACAGCAGGATCCCGGGCTGTGGCCCGGGGTGTGCAGCACCTGCAGGTCGGCGCCAGCCACGGTGAACTGCTGCCCGTCGGCAAGTGTTCCAGCCGGCGCGGTTCCCATCGGCACAGCTGCATGGACGGCATCCCACAACATCCGATCAGCCGGATGCAGCCATACCTGAGCCCCGGTCGCCGCAGCCAGTGCGGGCGCGGCGCCGATGTGATCGTCGTGGGCGTGGGTCAGCAGGATCGCCTGCACCCGACGATCACCCACGGCCGCCAGGACCGGAGCCGGATCGTGGGCGGCGTCGATGATGACGCACTCGGTCTCATCGCCGATGATCCAGATGTTGTTGTCGACCTCCCAGGTGCCGCCGTCGAGGGAAAAGGTGCCGGAGGTGACGATCCGCTCCACGGTGAGTCTCACAGCGTCACCACCGAACGGAGCACGCCACCGTCATGCATCTTCGTGAAGGCGGCCTCCACACCGTCGATACCGATGGTCTCGGTGACGAAGGCATCCAGATCGAGCCGCCCCTGCAGGTAGAGATCGATGAGCATCGGGAAATCCCGGCTTGGCAGGCAGTCCCCGTACCAGGACGACTTCAGGGCGCCACCGCGTCCGAACACCTCGATCAACGGGAGTTCGATGGTCATGGTCGGGTTGGGTACACCGACCAGGACCACGGTGCCGGCGAG
>JBKEBU010000158.1:0-20153 GCA_047973325.1 Propioniciclava sp.
AGATCCATGGCGACGAACTCGTGCGCCAGGATCGCCCCCGAAAGGTCCACCGCGTATCCGGCCAGGTGTCCCACGTTCGCTTCCAGACCCAGCGTGACGAAGGTGCCCTCGGCAGGGCGCAGCGGGACCCCGGGGCGGCCGCCACCGCTGCGACGGACGGGGGCGTCCTCGGCGAGGAAGCCACCGGTGACCAACTGATCTACCAGCCGGGAGACCGTAGATCGGGTCATCCCGGTGGCCTGCGCGATGTCGGCCCGGGTCATCGCTCCGGGCTGGGCAAAGACGGCATCCACGACGAGCCGAAGGTTGAGCGATCTCAGCGTCGATTGGCGTGCGCTCTGGACGGCTGAGAGGGTCTGCATGGGGTTGACTCTACTCCGAACTCAGCATTAGTCTCATGATGCAACTAATCGGCACAGGAGGCCTTCCATGACGCGAACCCCCCAGAAGTCAGACAAATTCTCTTTCGGTCTCTGGACGGTTGGCTGGCCTGCCGCCGATCCTTTTGGTGAGGCCACCCGCCCGGTGCTGGATCCGTGGGAATACGCCGAGAAACTGGCTGAACTGGGGGCTTGGGGGATCACCTTCCACGACAATGATGTCTTCGGTTTCGACGTCGATGACACTACCCGGGCCACCCGGGTGAAGCAGCTGAAGGATGCTGCCGATGCCGCTGGTCTGGTCATCGAGATGGTCACCACCAACACCTTCACCCACCCGGTTTTCAAGGACGGCGGATTTACCGCCAATGACCGCGACGTGCGCCGCTTCGGTCTGCGCAAGGTGCTGCGCAATGTCGATCTGGCCGCCGAGATAGGTGCCACGACGTTCGTCATGTGGGGTGGCCGTGAGGGGGCCGAATATGACTCGTCGAAGGACCTGTATGCCGCCCATGCCCGGTATGCCGAAGGCCTGGACACCGTCGCGGCCTACATCAAGGAGCAGGGCTATGACCTTCGGATCGGTCTGGAGCCGAAGCCCAATGAGCCCCGCGGTGACATCTTCCTGCCCACTATCGGGCATGCGCTGGCGATTATCGCGACCCTCGACCACGGCGACATCGTCGGGCTCAACCCGGAGACCGGTCACGAGCAGATGGCCAACCTCAACTACACCCACGGGCTGGCGCAGGCGCTGCACTCGGAGAAGCTCTTCCATATAGATCTCAACGGCCAGAAGGGTCTCAAGTATGACCAGGACCTCGTCTTCGGGCATGGGGATCTGCTGAGCGCCTTCTTCACAGTCGACCTGCTGGTCAACGGATTCCCCAATGGTGGGCCACGGTATGACGGCCCCATCCATTTTGACTACAAGCCGTCGCGCACTGAGGGTATGGAGGGCGTGTGGGACTCGGCCAAGGCCAACATGGAGACCTATCTGATCCTCGCCGAGAAGGCGCGCGCGTTCCGCGCCGATCCGGCAGTCGTGGAGACCATGACCGCCGCTGGCATCTTTGGCCTGGGCGAACCCACGCTTGCTGAGGGCGAGTCGATACGTGACTTCATGGCCGCCGAGGAGCCCTTCGATCCGGAGGTGGCCGGTGCCCGGGAGACGTACTTCGTCCGCCTGTACCAGCAAGCCCTCACCCATCTGATCGGCTGACCGATGAGTCGCGTCGCTGGGATTGATTCCTCGACCCAGTCGGTCAAGGTGCTGGTGGTCGATGCCGAGACCGGTGCGGTTATCCGATCGGGCCGGGCTGCACATCCAGACGGGACCGAGGTCGATCCGGCGGCGTGGTGGTCGGCACTGCTCACTGCCATCGAAGCTGCGGGTGGAATTGACGACGTCGATGCGGTGTCGGTGGGCGGCCAGCAGCACGGCATGGTCGTGCTGGATGCCGATGGTGAAGTCATCCGTCCGGCACTGCTGTGGAACGACACCCGCAGCGCCGGGGCCGCCACCGACCTGATCAGCGACCTCGGGGGACCGCAGCCCTGGGCGGAGTTGACCGGCACCGTGCCGATGGCGAGTATCACCGCCACCAAACTGCGCTGGCTGGCCGACCACGAACCGGGGCATGCCGCCCGGGTCGCTGCGGTCGCCTTGCCGCATGACTGGCTCACCTGGAAGCTGGCGGGTGCGGCGGGGCTGGACTCCCTGATAACCGATAGATCCGATGCATCCGGAACTGGCTACTTCGATCCAGCCACGAACAGCTATCGCCGGGACCTGCTCGGGCTCGCGCTACGCCGGGATAGCGAGATAGTGCTACCCCGGGTGCTGGCACCCGCTGAGGCGGGCGGCACCACCGCTGCCGGAGCACTGCTCGGGCCCGGGTGCGGAGACAATGCCGGGGCCGCCCTGGGGTTGGGGCAAGTGCCCGGCGATTGCACAGTTTCACTGGGAACCTCGGGGGTGGTGGCGGCGGTGTCGGCGACTCCGGTCAACGACCCGGATGGGGCGGTTAATGGTTTCGCTGACGCGACCGGGGCCTTTCTCCCGTTGGCGGCCACGCTCAACTCGGCCCAGTCCCTGGACGGGTTCGCCACCCTGCTCGATGTGGATCATGCCCACCTCAGCCGACTGGCCCTGAGCGCCGCACCGGGCGCGGGCGGGCTGACCCTGCTCCCCCTCTTCAATGGGGAGCGGACGCCCACCCTGCCCGATGCCACCGGCACCCTGGTGGGGATGACCCTAGCCAACCTCACTGCGGAAAACCTGGCCCGGGCTGCCGTGGAAGGGCTGCTGGCGCACATGGCCTATGTGCTCGATGCCGTGCGTGGTTTCGGGGTGGGTATCCAGCGGGTCAGCCTGGTGGGTGGGGCTGCGCAGAGTGAGGCCATTCGGGCGTTGGCTCCCGGGATTCTCGGGGTCGAGGTCACCGTGCCGCCAGCCGAGGAATATGTTGCTCGGGGCGCTGCTCGCCAAGCCGCCTGGGTGACATCCGGAGCGGGGGAGCCGCCGGTGTGGGAACTAGCCGGTTCCACAGTGCTGACCGGCGCCGACCAGCCCGAGATCCGGGAGCGGTTCGCGGGCGCGCTCGCTGAGCTGTACTAAGGATGCGCTGATCAATCATGCGCTAGTAGTCTGTCGCAGCTGATCTTTTGTATTCGCGACCCCAGGTGAGTCCTGGGCTGCGCCGTGGATCCTCACCGATACCCCGGCATCGATTCGGGATCCCCGTCTTGCCCAGAACCCACCTGACGCCGCTCGGTACCACACATCTCAGCTGTGACAAGCTACTAACTGTGTGCACCGGATCGGGCGATCCGCTTCCCCCACATCTGGTGATGGACGACCAGGTACACCCACCAGATCTGGGGTTGCGGTTCATCCCGCCCAGTACGTCCTCGCACAGGTCAGGATTGATCAGCGCATCCCCAACGCTCGACTGAGCTCCCCACACCTCGGCTGTGACCCGAGGTGTGCCCGTGGGTAATTCTCTCAGCCAGGCTGATTGCTGCCTGCTGATCGGCCGGCTACGCAGCCGTGACGTGGCCGGTATCTGCCGGACCGGGTGCCCCGGTTTCGGCGGATCCCGGCGTGCTTACGGCGGGACGCCGCAGGAAGAGGCTGGTGATGACCGCAGCCGACCACACCGCGGCGGCGCCGAGAAAGGCGCCATGTGAGCCGGTGAGCAGGGCCTGCCCTTTGGTGGCCCCTGCTGCCAGAGAGGCATCGGTGCCTAGCGAGAAGATGGTGACGAAGATGGCGGTGCCAGCCGCCCCCCCTACCTGCTGAATAGTGCCTAGGGTCGCGGATCCGTAGGAGTACAGCGGTTTAGGCAGCGCACCGAGCGCCAAGGTGAACAGGGGCGTGAAGATGAATGCGAAGCCTGCCGACATCACCACGTGGCCCGTCATTATCAGCCACCACGGGGTGGTAGCGCTGAGGGTGCCGAGGAAGAGGAAGGCTGCCAGCACCACGAAGGTGGCCGGGGTCACCAACGCCCGAGGGCCGACCCGGTCGTAGAGGCGACCGACCAGAGGCCCGAGGACGCCCATGGCGATGCCGCCCGGCAGCATCATCAACCCCACCGAAATCGGTTCCAGCCCATAGGAGCGTTGCAGGACCAGCGGCAGCATGATGATGGTGCCGAAAAGTGCCATGGTGGTCAGCGCCATCATTATCAGGCCGGTGCGGTATCCGGAGTATGCCAGGGTGCGGAGGTCGAGCAGGGCGGTATCGCTGCGTTGCAGCACGAGCTGTCGCCGTACGAAGGCGGCGACCCCGACCACCCCGGCCGCCAGCGCCGCTGGGGCCTCCCAGGAGGGTGCCGCGCCGTCACCGATAAGGCTGAGGCCATACACGAGCGGCCCGAAGCCCACGACCGTGAGCACCACCGAGAGCAGATCCAGCGGTGTGCGATGGACGATGCCGGTGTTGCGCAGCCGCGCGATGCCCAGGACGAGCATGGTCAAGGCGATCGGAAGCACGGTGCCGAAGACCAGCCGCCATGAGCCGAACTCCAGCAGCATCCCCGACAGGGTGGGGCCGACCGCTGGCGCCACCGAGATCACCAGGGAGATGTTGCCCATGATGGCCCCGCGGTGGGTCGGTTCGACGAGCTGCATCACCGTCGTCATGAGCAACGGCATCATCATGGCGGTGCCGGAGGCCTGAATCACCCGGCCGGCCAGCAGGACGCCGAAGCTGGGGGCGACCGCGCAGACCAGCGTGCCGATGCTGAACAGGGTCATGGCGATCACGAAGATCCGCCGGGTGGGGAGCCTGTCAATCAACCAGCCGGTGACCGGAATCACCACGGCCATGGTGAGCATGAATCCGGTCGTGAGCCATTGGGCGGCGCGCTCATCCACGCCGAAGTCAGCCATGATGGTGGCGAGGGCAACGTTCATCGTGGTTTCGTTGAGGATGACCACGAAGGCTGAGATGAGCAGGATCGCGAGGATGGGGCGTCGCTGGGCGGTCGTGGCGGTTCTGGTGTTCATAAGTCCTTGGTGCGAGCGATCACATCCGGACGCCGTCGGCCGCTGGAAGAAATCGTACCTCAATTTGAGAAACTAGGCCTGACCTGAGAATTCGGAAGTCAGCGGCACCATTACTGCTTGTAGTTCGCTATTCAAAAACTGAGATCGAGGCAATCCGCGCCTTGCTCGCCTGCGGCCGCGTTGACAATTCACACTAAGAGTCGCGAAGATATGTGGTGCGGCTCGGTCGTGCGTAGCAGTCGTTGTACGCGCTTCAGGCAGCTACTGGAACTGAAGCACCCCCTATTGTTCTAGCAGGAAGGACTGCCCATGCGTGTCGGCAGACTTAGATATTTGGCGCCCTTGGTGGTCGCCGCCCTGATTAGCCCGTTGAGTGGTGGCATCGCCTTCGCTCAGGGCGACAGCCCAGCAGCGGGCACTCAGGCCACGATAACCCAGGCCAGCGCGCCCACACCGTGCCAGATCAATCGCGCCCGTAATGGGGGCGTCAACGTGAACTGGGACAACCAACGGCTGAAGCATGTGTACCCCTTGGGTGAGTGGCAACGCCTGGATCCGAACCGTCGGAACTTCACCGATCGCACGCCGAACCTGGGCTACATAGTCATGGTGAAGGTAGGGGTCTATTACTCCTGGAGCACCTGTGGCGGCGGCCAGGTCAGCGGTGGCCAGGTGATCGGTGGCCAAACTGGCGGAGGCCAGGCTGGAACCGCCGGGTTCAAGTGTGAGATCACTCCGGCTGCCAATGGTGCGGTGCGGGTGAGCTGGAACGACATCGGCCAGAGCGCGAACTACGTCTACCCCATCGGAGACCCGGGACGGGTCACGGTTGGCGGGCGTAACTACACCGACCCGCAGGCCAACATCGGCTACGTGGCTTACGCCGAGGTTGGCGGGAATGCGGTGTGGACCATCTGTGGCGAGGGTGACGGCTCCGGTACCGGAGACATCACCTGCGCCGACAGTGGGCCCTGCGGTCCGGGTACGCCAGGTGGCGGTGATCCGGGTACGCCAGGTGGAGGTGATCCGGGTACGCCAGGTGGCGGTGATCCGGGTACGCCAGGTGGTGGTGATCCGGGTACGCCAGGCACCGGAAACCTTGTGTGTCAGGTGGTCGCCCGCGGGACGACCGCTGTCGATGTGACGTGGAACAACATTGGGCAGAGCCAGGACTTCGTCACTCCGGCCGGAGAGAACAAGCTCCCTATCAGTGGCCAGCTCTTCATCGATGGGACCCCCAACGCCTCCTACGAGGTCAGTGTGGTCGTCGGTTCGCAGACAATCTCCACGACCTGTGCCAACAATGCGGTCACCCCGCCGCCGACTGACTGGTCCTGCACTGTTCAGGGCGGTCCCGGACAGTCCTCCGTGGTGACCTGGCCAGCCGTCGCCGGTGCCGCCAAGTATCGGGTGCGCCATATTGGCAACCCCGGCAAGGTGACCACCGACACCACCTACATCGACACCGGCCATCCGAGCAGCCGTCCTTGGTACGAGGTCACCCGGATTGGTGGCTCCGACACCCTGCCCAAGACGGTGACCTGTAGCCGTCCTGACCTCAACACGATGGCGCCGACGTGCCGCAACTGGGATCCGAACCGCCGGTACTTCTTCGGCATCTTTGCTTACCGGCAAGACACGTTCGCGCAGAGCTACAACGCCTACGACCGGAACGACGTCCTGATGTTCAACACCGCGGAATTGGGCGCGCCTAAGCTGGTCTCTCAGCGGGCCCACTCGGCGATCGCAGCCTTCCAGTTCAGCTGGTCCATCCAGAAGTGGAGACTGACCAACGGCAAAGCGGTGAAGTACATCAAGCCGGTCAACAATGGTATCGAGGGCCTCGCGACTAGGTGCGGCACCCTCACCAGTGTCACCCCGATCGCGGTGGACGGTAATGACGACGGTGCTATTGCCCGGGCCGGTCACAGCGTTGATTTTGATATTGATGGCGACGGCAGCCTGGACAGGTTGGATGACTGGTTCGGTTCCGACGAAGGCATCCTGGTAGATAGGTCGATTCCGGGAGCCATCGACGGCCGGCATCTGTTCGGTGATCAGGGCGGCCGGTATGCCGATGGGTTCGCGAAGTTGGCCCTACGGGACGCCAACGGTGATGGCGCGGTCGCAGGCCGTGAGCTCGACGGGCTCGCGCTCTGGACCGATGCCAACGGCAACGGCGTGCTCGATGAGGGGGAGTTGTCCGATCTGGGCGACATCACGTCCCTGTCGACCAGCCACCAGAAGTACCTGTCGACGGCCACTCGGGCTGACGGCAGCACGGTGGTGACCGAGGACGTCTGGTTCAATCAGGTGAGCTAGCTCACGATCCTGAATTCGAGAAGGGTCCGCACCTGGGGGTGCGGACCCTTCTTCGTTGTGATTGGGTTCGTGGTGGAGAGGGGGAGCCTCTCGGGGCTGCTGGTGGTTGGCTAGGGGATCAGCACCGCTCGACCCGGCAGTCGACCATGCTCCAGATTGTCGAAGGCCTGCGCCCTGACAGGCGTTTCCCGGCCCTCGGCGCACGCCCGGCACAGCCGCATTCCCAGAGCACTGACAGCAGGATGGGTCTCCCTCGGAAAAGCTAGTCACTCCGTCACCGAGCTGAGCCACCGTGCCAGCGTCTCCGGTAGCCAGACTGGCGAGCCGTCCACGGCAACATCCTGACCGCGGATCACCAGGGCGCCTGCGGGGGTCACGGCCGTGGTGGCGCTGGCGGTGAGCGCCACGGTGGCCGCGCGCACGAGCGCGCTACGAGGCGATTGAACCGCCTCGGGCACGGTGTGCATCTGTGAGGAGGCGAAGCCGACCCGGCGGCTAGGGCGTGTCTCGTAAGGTTCTTGGGAGGAGGTGGGATCGTGGAGTCATGTCACGTTTCCAGTTCCTCTGGGCTCAGCGGCCTAGGGATGCACACTCAGGAGATCATCCGCCAGCGCAGGGAGACCGGCAAGGTCGACGTGGTCGAGCTCGTCAACGTCGTTCGTGACGTCGTCTATCACCTGGCTCTCCCCCGGATCTCGGTACAGATCCCCGGAGTCTGGAGCCCCCGATGAGTCGTCGTGATTCTTTGACGCTGCGCTACGCGCAGGGAGACCTGAGAAGAAACCCGGGAGTTAACGTCGCGTTGGTGACCGTGCTCCTCCTGGGTGCTTTCCTCATGGCTACGGGTGCGATGGTGACAGAACGTCTCGTCGGATCGATCAACCAGCTTTTCGATGAGGCGCAGCCTCCTCACTTCCTACAGATGCACTCCGGTGACTACGACGAGGCCGCACTCGATTCCTTTGCCGCGTCGCAGCCCGCCATCGAGGCCTGGACCGTGGTTGACCTGCTCGGCTTCGATGGATCCGCTCTCTCCTGGGAGCGGTCCTCGACAGGAGAATCCGGCGACCTCTCCGCGAGCCTCATCGACAATCTCTTCGTGTCCCAGAACCCGGATTTCGACTACCTCCTCGATGAGCAGGGTGAGATCGCGCAGCCCCGCGACGGCGAGGCATACGCCCCGGTGGCGTATCAGCGGACTTTCGGATTCGAGGCCGGCGATGAGATCGGCGTGCGCACAGATTCCGGTGTGCAGCAATTGGAAGTCGTCGGATTCGTCCGAGACGCGCAGATGGCGTCCTCGCTCTCCTCCGCAACGAGATTCCTCGTCTCGGAGAGCCAATGGGAGTCTCTCGCGGAGGCCGGGGGCGGCGATCCGGAGATAATCATCGAGTACCTCATGCAGGATCCGGCGCAGACCAACGAATTGCAGACCGCCTATGAGCGGGATGATGCCCTACCGAAGAACGGGCAGGCCGTTACCTTCGAGATGATCCGCATCATCAACACTTTCAGCGACGGGCTCGTCGCCGTGGCACTGGTGTTCGCGAGTCTGCTACTCATCGTGATCGCGCTGATCAACCTTCGCTTCGTGATTCGCGGCACGCTGCAGGATGAAGTGCGAAAGATCGGGGCGATGAAGGCGATTGGCCTGCCTGATCGGCAGATCTGCAGGCTCTACCTGTCGAAGTACAGCCTCATGACGGTGATCGGATGCGTCATCGGGGGAGTGCTGGCGGTGGGGGCGACAGTGTTGCTCACCGGCGGCATTTCTTCGAGCTATTCCTCCGCCCCCGTGACGGTGTGGACAGTCGTCATCCCGCTGCTGGCCTTGGCAGCGGTGTATGCGATTGTGGTGTCGATCTGCCGCGGCATATTGCGCGGTATCCGGCGGATCGAAGTCGTGAACGCCCTCGTGCACGGGAGCACGCTGTCGGAGGGCCAACGCGCGCGAGCAGCGCGCCGCAGTGGAAGGCGGGTGGGCCGGTCCAGCCTCGCCCATGGAGGCGGAGGAATGAACGGACGCCTGCTGCGGATCGATCTGCTATCCGAGTTCAAGCAGTGGATGTTGCTCCCGCTGGTGTTCTTTCTTGTTGCGACACTCATGACGCTGCCGGCGAATCTGCTCAGTACCTTCGAGAGCCCCAGATTCGTCACCTCTATGGGCGCGCCGGAGAGCGACCTGCGCGCCGACATCCAGTTCTCTGATGACGTGGACGCACAGCAGAAGGAGCTCGTCGATGCCCTGGAATCGGATGATCGGATCCTCGAGGTGCGGCCCTACGCAAACGTCCTCGGTTTCGTGGACGGTGAGGAGGGTCCGGAGAGCCTTCGAATCGAGACCGGAGACTACACCGGTAGCACCATTGACTACATCTCTGGTTCCAAGCCCGCTGACGGGGAGATCGCCGTGTCGGTGCTCAACGCCGAGAAGTATGCACTTGCTCCCGGCGACGAGATCAAGGTGACCTTCGACGGCGTACCGCGCCAGCTGCGCGTGAGCGGTTTATATCAGGACGTGACGAGCGGTGGGTACACCGCCAAGATGCAGGGCGCGATCGAATCGGGTGCTCTGTCCTATGTGGTGTATCTGGACACGGCGGAGGGCGAGGACCCCACAGCTGTCGCGTTGGACTACCAGGAGGAGTTCCCCGAGGCGTCGGTCGTCCCGATGCGGGAGTACACCTCGCAGACGCTGGCCTACGTCACGGATGCGTTCCGGACGGCGGCGATGTTCGCCTTTGTCTTCGGCATCGGCGTCGCGCTGCTCATCACGGCTCTCTTCCTGAAACTGCAGATATCGCGTGATCGCCGCAAGATGGGCGTGCTGTCGGCCATCGGGTTCAGCGCCAGGGAGATCGCGGGGCAGATTCGAGGCAAGTCGGTCCTGATGGCGGGGGCCGGGGTCGCGCTGGGCGTGCTGTTCTCAGCGCTCTGTGGCGGCCCCATGGTGGGAGGGCTGCTTTCGCTCGCCGGTCTGGGCATCGTCGAGCTCAACATCATGCCGACCGCATGGGTGGTCTACGGCCTGTACCCGTTGTCCCTCATCGGCGTCGGATACCTCGGCGCTGTCCTCCTCACGGCGTCGCTGCCTCGCCTGGACAAGAGTGCTTGGCTCAAGTGAAGAAGAACGGAATGACAATGACTGCCTCTGCCGCGCAGGTCCCCACGCTCTCCAGTCGTGGACTGAGCAAGACCTATCTGTCGACCGAACCGCCCACGACCGTGCTCAAAGGCATCGACCTCGACGTTCACGAAGGCGAGTTTCTCGTCGTGATGGGCGCCTCGGGCTCCGGCAAGTCCACCTTGCTCTACAGCATCAGTGGTATGGACCGTCCCAGCGACGGCGTTGTGAAGCTCGAGGGCCAGAACCTCACCGATATGGATGACAAGGCGATGAGCACGGTTCGTCTCACCAGAATGGGCTTTGTCTTCCAGCAGGCGTACTTGCTGGACAACCTCAACATTCGCGACAACATCCTGCTGCCTGCTCTGAAGGCCGCACCGCGTGCACGCGAGTCCGTGATCGAACGCGTCGATGCCCTCATGGAGAGGTTCGGCATCGCATCGCTGAAGGAGCACGGGGTCACTCAGGTCTCCGGTGGCCAGCTGCAACGCGCGTCGATCTGCCGGGCGCTGGCCAGTAGGCCCGCGATCCTGTTCGCCGATGAACCGACCGGAGCGCTGAACAGCAGCATGACATCTGAGGTGATGGACGCCCTGACGGCGGTGCACCGGGACGGCACGACGATCGTGATGGTCACTCACGATCCCTCGGTCGCCGCCCGAGGGGATCGCGTCGTCTACCTGCGCGATGGCCTTGTGGTCGATTCACGCGAACTGGGGCGGTGGAGCACCGCGTCGATGGTGCAACGGGAAGACGAGCTGATCGAGTGGCTTCGTACGCAGGGATTCTGATTTCAAGAAAATTGACGCATCGATGCTGAGCTGGGTCAGCATGACATGTCTGGCCCCGGATGCGGGCAGGGCCGATTTGGCACGTCGTCGATAGCGGACTTGGATAGAGCCATGATGCGCTCCCATCCCGTTCAGAAGATCCTGGTGGTAGGCGGCCACGGCAAGATCGCCCTGCTGCTGGCCCCGCTCCTGGCTGCCCGTGGCCTCACTGTCCGTTCGGTGATCCGCAACCCCGACCATGCTGCCGAGGTGGCAGCTGGTGGAGCGGAGCCGATAGTCGCCGACGTGGAGGCCCTCGACGTTGCCAGCCTGACCAGCCTGCTCGCCGGTCACGATGCCGTGGTCTGGTCGGCTGGTGCTGGTGGTGGAAACCCGGCACGGACCTATGCCGTGGATCGGGACGCGGCAATTCGGACCATGCAGGCGGCTCAGGCCGCTGGGGTGCGCCGGTTCGTGATGGTCTCCTACTTCGGTGCGGCGGCAGACCACGGGATTGCCTCGGACGATCCCTTCTTCGCCTATGCCGAGGCCAAGGCCGCCGCTGATGACCACCTGCGTGCCACCGATCTGGACTGGACCATCCTGGGGCCCAGCCGGCTCACTCTGGAGCCGCCCACCGGCCAGATCGAAGTGGGTGGGGTGAGTGGAACCGTGAGTCGCGCCGATGTCGCCGCCGTGGTGGACGAAACCCTGCAGCAACCAGCCACCCTCGGGCAGACCATTCGCTTCAACACCGGTTCGGTGCCGATTTCGGAGGCCATCTCCCCCGGGTGATCCCGGCACAGCCTGCTCCGAATGGTAGAAGTACGCCTATGTGATTGGGTAGATTTGTTCCTATGGGATTGAACATCAAGAACGAACGGGTACATGCCCTGGCCAAGCAGGCTGCTGCAGCCACGGGACAGTCCCAGACGGGCGCCATTGAGGAGGCCCTCACCCGGATGCTGCGGGAGCTGGGTCAGGATCCGAACCAGGTACGGGTTGAGGAGCGGATCGACCTGGCCCGGAGCATCGTAGCCCGCTATCAGGGAATGCGGGTTTACGGTGACCACCCGATGCAGCGGGTTGAGGATCTCTATGACGAGATGACCGGCCTGCCTCGATGATCGTTGACTCATCAGCGTTGATGGCGATCCTGGAAAACGAGCCGGGGAGCGATGATGTCCTCCGTGCCGCCGCTACGGCCACGTGCAAGATGTCGGTTGCCACGATGGTTGAACTTGGCATTGTGGCGGATTCCCGATCGACGGGTCACGGGGCGCGCTTGGACGAGTTGATGGAAGCCTTGGGCATCGCCCTGGTCCCCCTGTCCGCCCAGCATGGCCAGCTCGCGCGTGCCGCCTACCGCCGCTTCGGGCGCGGCTCTGGGTCCAAGGCCCGGCTGAACTTCGGTGATTGCTTTGCGTATGCGCTGTCCATCGCCACCGGAGAGCCGCTGTTGTTCGTGGGCGAGGACTTTGCCCAGACCGATGTGGTACCGGCCCTGTAGGACTGCCGGACTATGGGGGGGCGACCAGACCCGACTGGTAGGCCGCGACCACGAGCTGGGCGCGATCCCGCGCGTCTATCTTGGTCATGGACCGGTTGACATGGGTCTTAACTGTTAGCGGGGAGAGAAATAGGCGCTCGGCGATCTCGTCATTGGTGAGACCTTGAGCCACCAGGCCGACGATCTCACGCTCCCGGTCGGTGAGCCGGTGAAAGGCATGATCGGTGCTGAGCGGCGGCGGGGACGCTACCGGGTTGGGCTCCGCCAGAAAGCGGGCGATCAGGCTCTGAGTGGCAGCCGGTGAGAGCAACGAATCGCCTGCGGCCACCACTCGGATCGCGTCCAAAAGCCGTTCCGGGGCGGTGCCCTTCCCGAGGAATCCGGAGGCCCCAGCCAACAACGCCTGGAATACGTACTCATCCACCTCAAAGGTGGTCAGGATGAGCACCCGGACGCCGGCCAGGTCGTCATCGGCACAGATGTGTTGGGTGGCTTCCAGCCCGTCGAGCCCGGGCATCCGGATGTCCATCAGCACGACGTCGGCCCGCTCCTGCCTGAGCAGATCGATGGCGGCCTGGCCGTCGTTGGCCTCGCCCACCACCTCAAGATCCTCCTCCAGGTCGATAAGCACTCGGAACGCCGCTCGGATAAGCTCCTGATCGTCGGCGAGGACAATACGAATGGTCACCGGATCTCCTTGCCGATGTCACCGGTGGCGGGGGCGCTGCGGGGCAGCTCGGCCCACACCCGATAGCCACCGCTGAGCGTGGGCCCGGTGGTCAGCTGTCCGCCCACCGAGTCGACCCGTTCCTGCATGCCAATCAGGCCAAACCGGCGGCGTTCAGGCTCCACGGGCGGGGGTGGCTGTGCCGGCCGGGCATTAGTGACCTCGATCACCGTGGCCGCCTCGGTGGGCTGGATCCGGATGGTCACCGCCGCACCGGGGGCGTGCCGATGGGCGTTGGTGAGGGATTCCTGCAGCAGGCGGAAGGCGACCATGAAGCTCTCGGCCGGCAGGGCGTCGAGGTGCTCGATGCCTGCGGTAGTCAGCGTGGCGTCGGCAGTAGCGGCCGAAGCCAGCAGTTCATTCACGTCCGGTCGTCCGGGAATCACCGAGGTGGGTACCAGTGACTCGCCTTGGCGGAGGACGCCCAGCACCAGCTGTAGTTCCTCAAGCACCTTGGCCGCCGAAGCCCGGGCCTCACCCAGAAGCTTCTTGGCCAGGTCTGGTCGACTGTCGAGCACGTGGGCGGCCGAACCCGTCTGCACTCCGATGGCGCTGACGTGGTGGGCGATGATGTCGTGGAGCTCGCGGGCGACCCGAACCCGATCCTCGGCAACACCGCGCAGAACCAGCTCTTCGCGGGCGGATTCAGCCCGTTCCGCCCGCTCTTCCAGCGCCCGGACCATCTCCCGCTGGCTGCGCATGGCCGAGCCTACGGCCGTTCCGGCCAGGACCCACAGAGCACCGTCCAAGGCCGCTCCGGGGCGGTCCGGCGTCCAGGTAACGATGCCGGTGAGCAGATATATGGCTGCTATCACCAGTGCCACCGTCACGGTGCGTCGACGGGGGTGCACCACCGCGAAGTGGCTCATGGCTAGGGTCACGTAGAGGTTCACGGGATTGAACGGGAACTGCATGAACTCGACGGTCAGCCCGGCCACGAGTGTCACGGCCAGGCAGATGGTGGGCCACCGGCGGCGGATCAGGGTAGTCGCCATCGCCACGATCAGCATGGTGGCGAATAGCGCCTTGGTGGTGGCTGGAGCGGTGATCTCGGGGATGCGTTCTCCCACGAAGGTGCCCGTGGCCAAGCCCAGCATCATCAAGCCCGGGCCGACAACGACGAGGACCTCGAGAATCCGGCCGACACGGTGCCAACTGCGCATACTGGTGGCGGCGCTGGCTGGTGTGATTTCGGGTGGTGTTGCGATGGCGGGCATCAGTTGGTCCCCCTTTCGACCCGGCATGCTCTCCACCATTCTGACGCCAGTTCGGGCCGACGTCGTCGTCTTGGGGTAGGAGACGCGACCTACTCCCGGCGCAGTACCCCGGTTCGACGCGATGCCGGATTCATCACGGAGGTACCACGACAGGTGTCTCCGACGGCGGTAGCGCCTGCCTGCCTCGGGAGGACGCGAGGCCGTTGCCGGTTGCCGAAGGATGGGAAGCGTTCCAATCCAGCCCCGGCATCCGCCCCGGCCGAAACAAAGGAGACGCGCTGTGAATCACACGATTCTGTCCGCCCGCAATGTGCGGAAGACCTATGGGGGAGGTTCTGGCAGCTTTGAGGCCCTCCGGGGGGTCACTCTCGATATTCACGAGGGTGAAACCGTCGCGATTGCCGGTAAGAGTGGATCCGGAAAGTCCACGCTGATGCATCTGCTGGCGTTGCTCGACCGTCCCACTGACGGCACCATTCTGCTCGACGGGATGGATACCAGTGATCTGAGTGGCCGCCGACTGAACCGGACCCGCAACAAGACTTTCGGGTTTATCTTCCAGCAGTTCTTTCTCAACCCGCATCAAACCGTGTTGGAGAATGTGATGCTTCCGCTGACAATCGGAGGCCTGGCGGCGCGGGCACGCAAGGACCGGGCGATGAGCACGCTGCGGGAACTGGAACTCGACGATAAGGCAAAGAACCGTGCCACTGATCTTTCTGGCGGACAAAAGCAGCGGGCGGCCATCGCCCGGGCCGTGGTGAGCAATCCGCGGGTCATCTTTGCCGATGAGCCCACTGGCAACCTCGACAGCGTGACCGGGGAGATCGTGAATGAGATCTTGTTCAATCTCAATGCCGAGCAGGGAATCACCCTGGTCTTCGTCACCCACGATTCTGACCTGGCGGAGCGCTGCGATCGGCAGATAACTATCAGTGACGGCAAGATCAGCCAGGGCGACCGGATCGGCTCGAGGCAGGTGCTGGCATCATGAAGTTTCGTGATCTTATCCGGACAGCATTCCGGGATGTGTTCCGCTCCAAGGCACGGACCGCCTTGACCGTGATCGCCATCTTCCTGGGCGCCTTTACCTTGACCTTGACCAGCGGCGTCGGCACCGGCGTCAACAGATTCATTGACGATACCGTCGCCTCCCTCGGCACCGACGACACCATGACTATCACCAAACCCCAGGATTCCAGCATTGATCCGCTGGATGATGTTCCCCGGGAATACGACCCCGATGCCACCTCGCTGGATCAGGGCCCTGGTGAGAACAACGTCTTGCTGATGGATAGGAGTGATCTGGACACCATCGCCGAGATTGAGAATGTCGACGAGATCGAGCCCCGCGAGGTGGTTACCCTCGACTACATCCAATACGACGATGGCACCCGGTACAACGCCTCCACGAGCGCGTTCATCACCGGGCAGAATCTCGAGCTCGCTGCTGGGAACGGGCCCGATGACGATGCTTCAGACTCTGAGGTGGTCCTGCCGACGCGCTACCTGGAATCCCTCGGCTTCGACGAGGCCAGCGATGCAGTCGGGGAGACGGTGGTGCTAGGTCTGACTGACGGCAACGACAAGCAGGTGACAGCCGAGGCCGAGATCGTGGGTGTCGCGGAAAACCTGCTGGCTGGGCCGAGTGGGACCAGCCTGATCCCGAATACGGCATTGCACGATGCTCTCTATGCCCTCCAGAGCGAAGGTGTCGCTGAGGAGGACCGGGATTCCTGGGCTGAGGCCGTACTCACCCTGGAGAGCAACCTCACCGAAGCCGAGATCGCCACTCTCAAGGAGGACCTGTCGGATGCCGGGTATAGCGGGAGCACGGTGGCCGATCAGCTGGGGAGTTTCACCACGGTGATCGACACGATCGTGCTGATCCTCAATGGGTTCGCGATCATCGCGCTGATTGCCGCTGGTTTCGGCATCGTCAACACGCTGCTGATGTCGGTCCAGGAACGAACCCGGGAGATCGGCCTGAACAAGGCGTTGGGCATGGGGAGCGGCAAGGTCTTCGCCCTTTTCAGCGCCGAGGCCATCACCATTGGGTTGCTGGGCAGCCTGATTGGGGTGATCGTCGCCGCCATTGCGGGCACGGCGATCAGCAGCATGCTGGCAAGTTCGTTCTTGGCAGATCTGCCTGGTCTGCAACTTATAGCGTTCACTCCGGCGTCGGTGCTGGGCATCATTGCCCTGATTACCGCACTCGGGTTCGTGGCCGGTGTGCTCCCGGCGGCGCGGGCGGCGGCGAAAGATCCGGTGGAGGCCCTCCGGTTCGAGTAGGGACCCCGATGCAGACAGGTGCGCCACGTCAGCGGATCCCGACGACGTGGCGCACCCGAGTGAGTTCGTGGGTAGGGTGCTTTGGGTGAGGATCGCCACCTGGAACGTCAACTCGGTACGGCCACGGCTGCCACGGTTGCTGGCCTGGCTTGACCAGCGACGTCCCGAGGTTGTCTGTCTCCAGGAGACCAAGACCACTGAGGCGGCCTTCGCCGAACTGATGGCTGCTCCCTTGTCGGAGCGGGGCTATGCGTTCGCCAGCCATGGTCAAGGCCAATGGAATGGAGTGGCATTGCTATCCCGAGTAGGGCTTTCCGATGTCGAGCGTGGGTTCGCGGGGGAGCCGGGATTTCCCGAGCGGGAGGCCCGTGCTATCAGCGCTACCTGCGCCCGGATTCGCGTGCATAGCCTGTACGTGCCCAATGGCCGCGAACCTGATTCGGAGCACTACCGGTACAAGCTGTCCTGGTTGGCGGCCCTCCGGGATGTGGTGGCGGGCGGGCCTGCTGAGGTGGCGCTCTGTGGTGACATCAATATCGCGCCCACCGATGCCGACGTCTTCGATCCGTCGGCCTATGAGGGGCAGACCCATGTGACTCCGCCCGAGCGGGAGGCGCTGGCCGCGTTGACCGATCTGGGTTTGCGGGACGTGCTCCGGGACCGCTGGCCAACCGAACAGGTCTTCTCCTACTGGGACTACCGAGCCGGCATGTTCCACAAGAACCTCGGGATGCGGATAGATCTGGTCCTCAGCTCCCTGGGGGTGGCCGACCGGGTGGCTGCGGCCTGGGTGGACCGGGCGGCGCGCAAAGGGAAACTACCCAGCGATCATGCGCCGGTGATGGTAGATCTCGATGAAGCCCCCGATGGTGATCTCGGGCCGATGGTGCCACCGCCGTCCGCACCTGCCCGCAGCACCTCTGGTATGCGGCTGCCGCAGAGTAAAGCCCCACGGCCACCTACCGGGGCTTCGTCTCTGACCGCCGAGTCTGGGCCCGCAGGTGTGCCCTCGCTGTAGGTCGGTGGGTCGATGGTGTCGTTCTTGATCGGGCCTGGGGGTTGCCGCTCCCCTGGCCGGCGGCAGGTCACCGGAGTGGATACGCTCATCCTTTGGCGGCCACGGAAAGGGGCCATAGATGACCTGGCGAATCCGGGACTTCAGCAGTGATGACCTCGACGGGGTGCTGCAGTTGTGGCTAGCGGTGACCGCTGAAGGATTTGAGTCGGTCTATGCGCTCTCCGAAGTGCTCGCCTCCTGCCACGGTGATGTGGCGGTGGTGGCCGTTGATGCCGACGGCGTCGTCGGGGTTGCGGTGGCGCGGGAAGCCCATGAACAGGCCTGGGTGGTGTTCCACGGGGTGATTCCCAGACGACGCCATCAGGGCATCGGCTCAGCACTGCTGGCTGCGCTGCAATCCCGGCTGGCCGGGGGGCCTGCCTCCCGGATTTCGGCGGTGGTGCCTGCCGGTAGCGATATCACCAAGGCCTATCGAAACACCGGATACCGGGAGCTGGGCCAGCTGCGGTACTTCGAGCGGGAGATTCCGGTCAACCGGGATGAAGCCCAGGCCCTAGCCCTGCTCGGTGGGCGGCTGTTGCCCCGGGATCTGTGGGATGCCGTCGGCGGTATGGCTACCGAAAAAGAGGTTCTCGAACGCCGCCTGGTTCTGCCGCTGGCCGAACCCGAACTGGCGGATCAGTTCGGGGTGGCGCCGCCGCGAGCGGTGATGCTGTTCGGTCCGCCGGGAACCGGCAAGACCACCTTCGCCAAAGCTGTCGCCTCTCGGTTGGAGTGGGCCTTCGTCGAGGTTTTCCCCTCGCGGCTGGCCAGTGAACCCGGCGGGCTCGCGGCCGCGCTACGCGATACCTTCACTCAGATTGAGAAGTTGCAGCATGCCGTCGTCTTTATCGATGAGGTCGAGGAGATTGCCTCTCATCGCCGGGGCGACCCGCCCTCGCCCACGCAAGGGGTCACCAATGAGTTGCTCAAGCTCATTCCCGCGTTTCGGGAGCGTCCCGATAGGTTGCTCGTCTGTGCCACCAACTTCATTCGTTCGGTCGACGCCGCCTTCCTGCGGCACGGTCGGTTCGACCATGTCATCCCGATCGGCCTCCCCGACGGCGAGGCCCGGCGGGCGATGTGGGCACGCAAGGTGCCCTCAGTGTCCCGCGCGGGGGTTGATCTGGCGGCCCTGGTGGGTGCTTCGGACGGATTCACCCCCGCAGATATCGAGTTTGCCGCGCGGGCGGCTTCGCAATCGGCGCTGGAGGAGAGCCTTGAAGGCGCCAGCGTCCCGGAGGCAGACGCCGGTCCGCAGACCCGCCACTACCTGGATGCGATCAGCAATACCCGCCGCACGGTATCCCAGGCTACCGTCGAGGAGTTTCTCGCCGATATCGACACCATCGCGCGGCTCTAGGGATGCGCTGATCAATCATGCCCTGGCTGCGGCGCACCGGATCGGGCGACCCGCTTCCCCCACAGCTGGCGATGGACGTCCAGTACACCCACCAGATGCGGGGTTGTGGTTCATCCCGCCCGGCACGTCCTCGCACAGGACAGCATTATTCAGCGCATCCCTAGGAACCGCGCCACCGAACACCTCACCTGGGAGTCCCGACCCTACGTACCGGGAGACCTGGCCGGCGCCTGGTATGCGGTGGCGGACACCCCGAGTCCGGCTGTGAACGCCGCCGTGGTCGCGGAGGCGACCCAGCAGCGCATCTTCTGCGTGCGTTCCGACGACGCCCCGGCCGGCTTGGCGTGGACGCCGGCGACCGGCACCCACCGTGGTGTCACCGTGGCGACGATTGCCCGACGCGATCCGAGGTGCTCCAAAGAGCTTCGGGACCGGATTCTCGGACTGCTGGCCGCCGAGGACCCCCCGGACAGGACCTGACGCACCGCTGCGTGGATCGTCCCTGCATGTGACATCTTCGCCGCCTACGGTGGCGTTCTGGCATGATCGAGCCCGATCAGGCGCCACCCGTTGCTGGTTCTGGACCGGCCACCCTCCGGCAGCGCGCCCCGGACTACCCGAAGGACTGAACCATGTACAGCTCAGACGATGCTGCGCTCGCAGCTTTCCTGGTCGCATTCACCGGGTTCATCATCGTCATGGCCCTGGTGAGCTATGCCGTCTCCGCCTTCATGCTGATGAGGCTCTTCCACAAGGCCGGCGTTCAGGGGGCCTGGCGCGCCTGGGTTCCGGTCTACAACCAGATGATCTTCGCCAAGCTGGGCGACATCAATCCGATGGCCATGCTCATCGTGCTGGGCGGCACCCTGGTCG
>JBKEBU010000050.1:0-5324 GCA_047973325.1 Propioniciclava sp.
GGGGTCGGGTGAGGTATCCGTGTTTGGGGGTGTGTGGGGCGATGGTGGTGGGGCCGCCGGGGATGTCTTTGGTGTCGATGAGGATGCTGTGGTTTGACCAGGGTTGTGGGGAGAAGAGGCGGGTTTTGCGGGTTTGGGTGAGTTGTTTGGGGGTGTTGACTGAGATGCCGACTTCGTTGTCTGTGATGGTGGCGTCCATGCCGATGATGTCGGTGTAGCGGAGGGTGGTTCGGAGTCCGCGGGCTTGGTTGATGAGGTGGGTGGGGGTGAGCTAGAGGCCGCCGGGGTCGGCGTGGACGATGATGATGAGTGGGTAGTAGAGCAGGGTGGTTCCGATGAGGATGATGCTGGCGAGCCAGCCGTTGTCGAGGTCGATCCAGGTGGTGATGGTGGTGATGAAGCACCACAGGGCGAACGCGGCGTAGGGGATGGCGGAGAGGGTTCTGGGTGCGGGTAGGGATCGTTTGTAGTAGACGGCGGGGCCTTCGGGGATGGTGACGTGTCTGGGTGGGTGTAGCCGGGGGCGGTGGTAGCGATCCATGGCGCCGATCAGGACACTGAATGCGGTAAAGAAGCTGCCAGCAATAAAAAACTGCTCATGACTATGCTGATAAGGTCTGGTTGGGTGATCATCATGTAGGGTGAGATGATAAAACAAAAAATGACCAAAAGTATTCCACTCATGACTAGGTATATGCGCCATAAGAGTTTCCCGGTGCGGGCGGCTGTGGTCGGCGGGGTTTCTTCGGTGGGGTTTTGGGGCCTGTCGTTGACGTAGCGGAATCTTATTGTGGGGGGCAGGGTGGGGGGTGTGGTTGTTTCTGGGGTGTGGTGGGTGGGGTTGGTGCCCACTGCTGGCGTGTGTGGGTGGGGTGGGGTAGGGCTCCTTTCGTTGTGGCTTCCGGTGGTGGGTGGGCTCATGGTTATTCGAACCATCCCCGGACCGTGTCGACACCGGCCCCGACTATCTCACCGACCGGGGCTAGGGTCTGGCCGAGTTCCTGCCTGCCTGCGCTGAGGGCTTTCCCGACATCGGGTCCGTTCTCGAAGAAGGAATCCACCGCGCCATCAGCAATAATCGCAACCCCCGCCCCAATAACCACGCCAGCGACGGCACCAACCACGGTGCCCGGGCCCGGCACCACCGACCCAAGTGCTGCGCCCGTCGCCATGGCGGTCACAACAGACACACCCCCTGTCGCGAGGGCGCCAATGCCGAAACCGGCAGCGGCCATCGACAGTGGGATAAAGCTGATCACGCAGCCAAGCCGCAGCAGTCTCGATAGTCGCGGGATTACCCTCGATCTCGGTGTCAATGGTCGGCATCGGCGCTCATCTGCTCCTGGATGGTGGTGAGGGTGGCGGCCACCTCAGCGTCAGTGCGCTGATAATAGGTCATCGCGGTGCGCGTGGCCTCGGCATAGATCCCCAGGCCAGCGGCAAGGCACCGGCAACCCCGGCTGCTTCGGCCATGGTCGCCTCGATGATGTAGCTCATCTCGCCACCATCACCGACCCAGGGGATGTCGAGAGCATTGAGGCTACCCGCGGCATGATCAAGCTCGTTGGCCATCGGGAGCAGGTATCGGAGTAGATCACGGTTCGCTCCTGTACAGACGGGGTGTTATCGGACTCTACCCACCACCGCCGAGAGCCGGCGAAACCAGCTGCCCCGGCACCCCGTGCCGATGAAGCGCATGGTGGTCCGGCGTAGGGATCTAGACTCCGGGTATGGCTGCAAGTATCGACCTCAACGCCGATCTGGGAGAGTCTTTTGGTGCCTGGCGGATGGGTGCAGACGAGGCGATGCTCGGCCTGGTCACCAGCGCGAACCTTGCCTGTGGATTCCATGCTGGCGATCCGATGACGATGCGGGCCACCACCGCTGCTGCGGCTGAGCGCGGGGTTGTGGTGGGAGCGCACCCCTCCTACCGGGATCTGGCTGGCTTCGGTCGCCGGTTCCTGGATGTGGCCTCGGACGAGCTGGCGGCTGACGTGCTTGCCCAGTTGGGAGCCCTGGAGGCGTTCTGCCGGGTGGCTGACACTCGGATCAGCTATGTGAAACCGCATGGTGCCTTGTACAACGCGACCGCACGTCATGAGGGGCAGGCTGCTGCCGTGATTCGTGCCGTGCGGGCCTTCGATCCTGAACTGGCGGTGCTGGGCCTGCCGGGATCGGCGCTGCTGCACTATGCGGCCGACGCCGGGCTGCGTCCCGTGGCTGAAGCCTTTGCCGATCGGGCCTATGCCGCCGATGGCACCTTGGTCCCCCGGGCCGTGTCCGGTGCGGTGCTAGAGGATCCAGTTGTGGTGGCTGAGCGCAGCGTCGCCCTGGCGCAGCACCAGCGGGTGACCACGCTGGATGGGGTGCAGATCCCGATGGTGGCGGAGTCCCTGTGCGTGCACGGGGACACCCCGGGGGCGGTGGTCTTGGCTCGGGCGGTGCGTACCGCATTGGACAACGCTGGGGTCAGTGTGCGGCCCTTCCTGGGTTCGGCATGAAGGTCACGCTGCTGCCCTACGGGGAGCAGACGATCCTGGCCGAAGTCGACGATCTGGCATCGGTACTCGCCCTGGATGCTGCGCTCCGCGCGGACATGCCCGAAGTAGTACTGGATCTCGTGCCCGCGGCGCGGACCCTCCTGGTGAGGGGTGCCGACGGCACCAACCTCGACACTGTTCGGGCCTGGATCAGGATGGTCGCCTCCACAACATCGGCGCACCAGCTGCCACCGCCGGCGGAGGTGATCACCGTAGCGGTGACCTACGATGGTGCCGATCTGGTCGAGGTGGCCACCCTGACTGGACTGCGCCCCGATCAGGTGATCGACGCACACACCGGACAGATGTGGCGGGTGGCGTTCGGTGGCTTTGCTCCCGGGTTCGCCTATCTCGTCGGGGAGAATCATCGGCTTTCTGTCCCGCGGCGGGCATCCCCACGCACCCGGGTTCCGGCCGGGGCGGTGGGTCTCGCCGGAGAGTTCTCCGGGATCTACCCTCGATCATCCCCCGGCGGTTGGCAGCTGATTGGTCGCACCAAGGCGGCCCTGTGGGACGCGGACCGAGCTGAACCGGCCCTGCTCCAGCCCGGGCTGGGCGTGCGATTCGTGGCGGTCGGTTCATGACCCCCCAGCCCGCCGGGGAGGTTATGCGGGTAGGGGCGTCAGTGCTGCTCCAAGACGCGGGCCGTCCCGGTTTTGCCGCTCTGGGCGTGAGTCCGTCTGGGGCCGCCGATAGACAAGCGCACACCCGGGCGAACCGGTTGGTTGGCAATCGGGACGCAGCGGCCACCCTGGAGGTGGTCTTGGGCGGGCTGATGATCCGCGCCCAAGCGGCGATGATTGTCGCCGTGACCGGGGCGGCAACCCGGATGCAGATCAACGGTGAGCCCGCTGCCTACGCTGCCCCACTGAGGCTACGGCCCGGTGATCTGGTCGAACTGAGACCTCCCGACATCGGTCTCCGTAGCTATCTGGCGGTCGCGGGCGGCTGGGAAGCCCCGTTGACCCTGGGATCACGGTCGACAGATACCCTCGCCCACCTGGGCCCACCGCCAGTCGTCGTGGGCACGATCCTGTCGGTGGGCACCTCCGCGGCCCGGACGGCGCGGGCGACGGCCGTGGCTGCCCGGCCACTCGCTTCCGGAACCTTGACCCTGGAGATGTTGCCGGGTCCTCGCACGAACTGGCTCAGAAACCCGGCCAGGCTGATGGGCCCCTGGATGGTGTCCAATCAGCTCGATCGGGTCGGTGTGCGTCTGGAGGGCACGCCGCTGCGGCGAGCCGACTCCTTCGCCGATGCTGAACTTCCCAGCGAGGGGGTGGTGCGGGGGGCGGTGCAGGTGCCGCCGTCGGGGCTCCCGGTTATCTTCGGCCCCGACCATCCGGTCACCGGCGGCTACCCGGTGGTGGGGGTCCTGACCCGGGCCGCACGTGATGCGGTGGCCCAGGCCCGGCCTGGCCAGCTGATCCAGGTCCGCGGCCCCGAGTCGTGGAGCTGACGCCAGGTCGGTGGGTCAATCCGATGACCAGTGCAGCGGAACGAAGCTGAACCCACCCGCGGTGGGATGGTGGTGGAGTTCTCCGGCGGCATCGCGCTCCACGATCCAGATCTTGTCGGCGGCGGGGATCACCATCCGACCTGCTGGCGCTAGCTGCTCGCACAGTGCTGGGGGGATGGCACCGCCATCGGCGGAGACGAGAATGCGCTGATAGGGGGCAGCCGGCGGCCACCCCAACACCTCAGGGATGGTGCGTTCTATGTGCACCCAGGGGTAAAGGGCGCCCAGATTGGCCCGGCCCCGAGCCACCAGGTCGGGGATGATATCCACCCCGACAACGCTGCCGGTCTCGCCCACGAGCTCGGCGAGGAGCGCGGTCGTCCAGCCAGAGCCGCTGCCGACATCCAAGACCCGATCCCCAGGGAGCGGGTCCAGGTGGCGCAGCATGAAGGCCACCGTCCAGGGTTGGGAGTTGGTGGCACCGAAACCGATAGGCAGAGGCTGGTCCTCGTCGGCGAACTGCTGTTGATCAGCTGGGAGAAACCGGCGGCGGGGTACCGTCTGCAGGGCCGCCCGGACGCGTTCGGCAGCGGCGTGCTCAGGCGTGGGCCTCGGCATGGTCCTGCCATTGCCACAGGGTGCCGGGACGGCCGCGCCCCTGCACTACCTTCTTGTGGCCGACGCCTAGGCCGGGCACGGAGGCCAGCCGGCGGTTCAGGTTGCCCCGGTCGGGATTGGTTCCGGTGAGTGACTTGGTTATCGCCACCGCAGCCGATACCGGGAACTCCGAGCCGGTGAGCGCCCGGGTGAAGCTGAGATTTCTCCACAGTCGGTCCACCAGCAGCGGCCGACAGAAGTCGACCATCTGGTTGTGGTCGAAAGCAAGCGGTGGCACTTCATCCAGGGCGAACCACTCGACGTTCCCTGCGGGCGGGGTTGCGTCGATCACGGCCCACATAGCAACCGACACCGTGAATCCGCGGGGGTCACGGGTCGGCTCGTCAAAGACGGTGAGCTGGCCCAGGCCGCCCACCCCGGTTCCGAGCCGGTCTCGGACTGCGCGGAGCGCCGCGTCGGCCAGCCGTTCACCTTCCCACAGGGTGACACCTGGCAGCGCCAACTGCCCCATGAACGGATCCGAGGCCCGCGGAATCACGGCGAGTTCTACCCGCCGCCGCTCGGGTTGATAACGCAGGGTCAGGGCATCGACCGACACGTTGGACGTTGGGCGGCGGTCCATCGGTGAGACACTCCTATTCGCGTGGTTTGGCGGTCATTGTACAAGCGCAGCTAGCTAGTAGCTTGTCGCAGCTGAGATGTGTGGT
>JBKEBU010000135.1:0-2104 GCA_047973325.1 Propioniciclava sp.
CAAGGCGGAAAATGCGACTGGTGCGGGGTGGAGCTCACCGAGGACATGGGCTACCGGCTCTACTGGCCGGAGAAAAGCCTGGGCACTGCCTTTTGCCGGCTCGAACACATCGTGCCTTTCCTCATGGAAAAGGACCAGTGGCATATCTGGAAGAACGTCCATGTGCCCGAGGGCGCGCCTTCGACCAGCAGCGCCACCGGAGGAGATCTGGGCGATAACGCATTGTACCTGGTCCATCACCGGGACCAGCACCGGATCGCCGACGCATTCCAAGGCAAAGATGATCTTCTCGAGTGGGCGCAAGCCGGTGGCCACTTTGCTCCAAAGAGCCGCTAGCGCCGTCCCGAACGGCCAACCCCAATCGAGGTAGCCACTCCCTGACGGCGGGCTATAGCATCCAGTTCAGCGGGGGTCCTGCCCGAAGAGCAGATTGCGAAGCACCGTTTCCGAATTTAGATCGGTGCTATAGTCGACTGCGCTGCTCAGGAAGACTACGGAATATGGAGGTTCCAAAGGGAGCTATTTGTTCGGGTCCCGGGGGGGCTGTTCGGTTTGGCGGTGGTCGTCGCCACTCTGAGTTTGTCCTGTTCTGCGGCTATAGCTGGAGAGGCGATGACGGCCGACAGAGGTCTCAGAGCTACGCCGATTGAGGTGTCCTGCGCGTCGATCAAGTCAGCTCAAAGAACTGGCAGGAGTATGGATCTCCAAGTTGGTGATGTCGTGCGCGATGGCCCTGTTGGCGCTGAGGTACAGAATCCGGGTGTGTCGGTTACGGCGAACTTATTGGGGGAGAACGAAAGCTACGAGTTGACGGTGGGGACTCGTCTTGACGGGACTGTGATGGTTGAATCTTGTGGTGAGAACACGATAGATGAGGCGCCTGTGGAGAAACCACTGGCAATCGACAGCTTCAGCTCAGGCGCGACTGCTTCCTCTTTCGCACCTGGGGAGTGTGCCGACACGGCTTACGGTTTCCTACCCGGGAAATGGAAGTCGCCTCTGCGGTGGCGCTTTAAGGCGAGCACTACCCCTTCCGGTCTTTCGGTGACTAATGTTGTCAATGCGTTGATACAGGGCACTCGGTCGATTACTCGTGCCCGCAATAACTGCAACATGACTGACAACATACCGGTGACACAACAGTATCTCGGGACAGGGGGAAAATGGGCGAACCTGAGCGGCCCAAATTGCCTTGCCAATCCAAATGGGGTGAGTACAGTCGATTTCGCAGGCCTTAACCAAGACTACCTAGCCATGGCCTGCGTTTGGAATGAGTTTGGTGGGCTATATGTAGGTGGCCTCTCCAAGGAGTCAGATATCCGGTTCAACAAAGTGGGTAAGAACTGGATGCCTACCGCTGCCGGGAACTGCGGTAACCGCTACGTGATCAGGGCCGTGATGGCACATGAGCGAGGCCACAGCTATGGTCTCGGTCACGTGGACGAAACGACTCACGGCAGGCTGACCATGAGTACCGACATCGATGGTAAATGTCAGGAGCAGGAGTTCTGGCTGGGGCGTGGCGATGTTCGAGGCCTTCGGGCAAAGTACGGGGTTTGAGTTCGATGCGAGTACGATGTTCGGGTAGCGGTTTCCCGGTCGCCTTGTGTAGCGCTTACGTAGCTGCCTGTCTTGGGCTCCTTTTGCTGGCCCCCGGGGCGGCGGCAGATTCAAGAGCCAGAGTTGAGCGCCTCGGCTTCATCGCTTTGGAGACGCGGGTGTTCGCAGGTAAGTTTGGCCTGAAACGTGACGGAGGTGTTTGCGAAGTCAGGGTGATCAACCGTAAGCGCTGGGTGGGCAGACCGGTACCGGCCTCGCTTTACGGCTACACAAAAAATTTCCGGTTTCTTATTCTCGGCAAGCGTCGCCCCGGCGTATCATGGCGACCCTTTGGGGTGGTGCCGGCAAGTAGACAACCCGGCTCCTTCGAACCTCCCGGATTGTCGCCAATAGATGTCAGGTTGCCGATAGAGGCCAGGATGTAGCGAGGGTGTATGGGTTGAATGTGTTCTTCTGGGTTCCGTCGACCAAGAGTGGCACCGTTGTCTTCCGTGTTTCTTGGGGGGCCGGTCCCGATGACTGCATGAAAGGCCCGGACTGGCTC
>JBKEBU010000005.1:0-11357 GCA_047973325.1 Propioniciclava sp.
CGCAACATGCTGGCGTGAGTGCGGGGGCCGAGAAACACGACATCACCAGCTGCGCCCGGAGAAGACCTGGTTCGCCTTTCGAGGACGCGGGTTCAATTCCCGCCACCTCCACCCTATGTTCGTCGTTCCAACCCACGACGAACGATGTTTGCGTTCCCGACTCCAGGGCAGGCTACTGCGCCGGCGGGGCAGCTCTGGTGACGGCGTGTTGGTATCTCCGTGGTTTATAGATGGCCGGGTCTGATGAGTTCACCGAACGGTACCGGGATCTGCCGAGGGGCAGCTCATGACTCGGCATCGCGGCGCAGCCCAGGGCTCACCTGGGGTCGCGAATACAAAAGATCAGCTGCGACAGGCTACTAGTAGCGTGTCGCAGTTGAGATGTGTGGTATTGAGCGGCGTCAGGTGGGTTCTGGGCAAGACGGGGATCCGGAATCGATGCCGGGGTCTCGGTGAGGGTCCACGGCGTAGCCCAGGGCTCACCTGGGGTCGCGAATACAAAAGATCAGCTGCGACAGGCTACTAGGCTGCACGAATGCAGGCCGCACTCACTGGCATCGCCACGATCGCGCTCGTGGTGGCGGTGGGTTGGCTGATCGCCCGGCTGGGGTTGGTAGACCAATCGGGCCGCCGGATGATGTCGGGGTTGGCCTTCTCGGTGGGCTCGCCGGCACTGTTGTTCACACTGGTCTCTCGGGCGTCACTTCAGCATCTGTTCTCGGCCACGTTGCTGGTGTCGCTGCTGGCCATCGCGGTGACGATGATCGCCTACCTCGCCTGCTCGTGGTGGTTTCATCCCGGTCTGGGTGCCCGGGTGATCGGGCTGATGTCGGCCTCCTATACCAACGCTGGGAATCTCGGCCTGCCGATTGCACTGGCGCTGCTGGGCGATGGCTCCTGGGTGGCGCCGATCCTGTTGGTGCAAACCGCGGTTATCATGCCGGTTTGTCTGGCGTTGCTGGACACGTCAGCGGCGCGAGAGAGTGGCGCCCAGATGCGTCGGTGGCGTTACCTGGTGTTGCCGCTGCGCAATCCGATAACCGTGGGAATTCTGTTGGGACTCCTGGTCAACCTGGCTCAGGTGCCGATTCCGGGACCGGTAGCTGTGGCCGCCGAGATGATGGGTGGGATGGCGGTGCCGCTGATGCTGTTGTCCTTTGGGGTGTCGCTTCGGCTGGATCCACGGCCCGGCCCCGGCCCGCATACCGCGCATCTCGCGGTCAGCGTCGCTATCAAGATGCTGGTGCATCCGTTCGTGGCGTGGTTCATCGGTTCTGTGCTCTTCGGGCTGACCGGTATCGAACTCTATGCGGTGGTGCTACTGGGTGTGCTCCCGACTGCTCAGAACGTTTATGTGATTTCTTCGCAATACCGGGAGAGTGAACTGCTGGCCCGCGATGCAGTCTTTTGGACCACGCTTGGTTCTGTGGGAACGCTGATCCTGATTGCGGCACTGTTTGGCTGATGGGGAGCAGTCATCGCGGTTGCCAGGCGAGGCGGATCGAGGGTGGATGCTGGGTCGGCTACAGTCGCTCCGTGGCGTTACAGGGTCATGTCATCCCGATTTCGGCCGAGGAGTGTCAGCAACTCCTGGGTGAACGGCAGGTCGCGCGCGTCGCCTGGGCTTCAGCTGAGGGCATGTTGATCCTCCCGGTCAACTTCGTCTTCGAGACCGGCCTGATCCTGATGTTGGTGTCCAGAGATTCGGTGTTCCGAGAGCTAGCCGATGGTCGCGATGTGGCGGTCGAAGTGGAGGATGTGGACGAGCAGACCGCAACCGGTTGGTCGGTGCTGATCCAAGGTCGGGCTGCCGCCCACCACGGTGATGCTGCGGTGCTTCCGCAGCCATGGGCACCTGGGGACCGAGATTTCTTGATCGCGGTGACGCCCACGCGCTGGTCGGGCCGTTCCATTGCTGCTGACTGATCTGACAGCGGTCCTGCTGATCTGACAACGGTTGGCGATGGCCATGTCTGCCGAGACTCTCGCAAAGCGGCAGCCGATGGTGAGGGCGCCCGCAGCCCTGTGGGTTAACGGACGCCCTCAGCGGTCAACTGTGGCCCGAGATACTGCTATTCGGGTGTCCTATCCGAGGACGTAGGAGCGGATGTTGGCAAATGCATCCATACCTTGGGGGCCGAGTTCGCGCCCGACCCCGGATCGTTTGGTGCCGCCGAAGCCTACCTCGATGGGGGCACCTGCGAAGGTATTCACGCCGGTGACGCCAGTATCCAGCTGGCTAGCAACCTCGAAGGCCTCCTGAGGCTCGCCGAAAACGCTGCCGCCCAGGCCGTAGGCGGAGGCGTTGGCGAACTCGATGGCCTCTTCGACAGTGTCGACCACGTAGATCATGCCTAGTGGTCCGAAGGCCTCTTCGGTGTACACCCGGGCGCTCGTGGGAATGTCGGTGAGCACACTGGGCTTGAAGAAGGATCCGGGGCCGTCCTGCTTCCCGCCCGGCACCAGCACGGTGGCGCCCTTGGCGATGGCATCCTCATACTGAGCCTGGAGGCCGTCGACGGCCGCCTGGCTGGACAGGGGGCCGATAGAAACCTGGGGATCGAACCCGTCACCCATCACCATCGATTCGAAGACGCCGGTGTAGACCGGAATGAACTCCTCGGCCATCTCTTTGCCGACCAGGATCACCCGCTTCGGCGAGACACAGATTTGGCCGCCCAGTGCGAGTCGGCATTGGGCAGCGAACCCGGCTGCAGCGCTGATATCAGCCGACGGGAGCACTATGAAGGCATCGGAGCCGCCCAGTTCCAGTACCACCGGCTTGATGTGCTTGCCGGCCTGCTCGCCAACGGCGGCCCCGGCCCGATCCGAGCCGGTGAGCGTGACTGCCCGGATCCGAGGATCGGCGATGTAGCTGGAGATCTGGTCGACCGAGGCCAAGACGGTTTGGTAGAGCCCCTCGGGGAACCCGGCTTCGGTGAACACGGCGTCGAACATCAGCGTGGAGCCAGCACAGATCTCCGATGGCTTCACCAGCACAGTATTGCCAAGGAACAGATTGGGTGCGGTGGCCCGCATCGCCTGATACATCGGGCCGTTCCAGGGCTCGATGGCGATCACCACACCGAGCGGCTCCTTGCGGGTGACGGTCTCCATCGGTCCACCGGCGGTGTCGATGGTGAGGCGGCTCTCAGCGAGCAGGCCGGGCCCGTTGTCGGCGTAGTAGCGGAACATGGCCGACACCATGGTGGCTTCGTCGCGCGACTGAGCTATCGGTTTGCCCATCTCCAGAGTCACCTGGTGGGCGAACTCTTCGGCCTTGGTGTCGAAAATATCGGCGAATGCGCGGAACAACCGGACGCGCTCGTCAATCGGGGTCTTCTCCCATTGCTTCTGAGCCGTGTCAGCCAACGCCAGCTTGGCTTCGGCTTCGGCATCGGTGAGGTAGTCGAATGTGGCGAGGGTTTCGCCGGTGGCGGGGTTGGTGGTGTGGTAGGTGCGGGTGCGGGGATCGATCTGCGCCGGTGCAGTCATGGTGACTTCTACTTTCTCTGGGTGGGTTGGGTGGGTTGGGTGGGGCCTGCGGTAGCCGTGGCGGGAGCGCTGTTCCCGTTTCGGGTGTTGCTGCCCGGAGCGCGCGCGGCGAGGTGTGCTTCAGCCACGCCGCCGGCGTCATTCATCTTCATCACGCTACGCCGTTCTCAGACAACTGTCTAGGAAGTGGGTGTGGTCAGCGCTACTGGTGGGCGATTTAGACTGGCGCCCATGCGCCCATCCGATGTTCATCGACCTGACCCGACGGATCTGCTGCCTCGGCCAGGGGAGGCGTCCTGACTACCACCGAACGCCTCGATGTCCGGATCACCTTCGATGACGCCCTGCCGATTGCCAGCGCCGTCGACGAGATCCGCACCCTGATGGCAACGCACCCCGTGATCGTGGTGGCCGGAGCCACTGGATCGGGGAAGACCACTCAGCTACCGAAGATCGCCCTCCAAGCGGGACGGCGGCGGATCGCGCACACCCAGCCTCGTCGGATTGCCGCTCGCACTGTCGCCGAGCGGATCGCGGAGGAACTCGCCACCACCCTCGGGGATGCCGTGGGCTACCAGGTGCGCTTCACTCGGCGTGCCGGCCGAGAGACGGCGATCAAGCTCATGACCGACGGGATCCTGCTCGCCGAAATCTCCCGAGACCGGGACCTGCGGGCCTATGACACCATCATCATCGACGAGGCGCACGAGCGGTCGCTGAATATCGACTTCTTGCTCGGCTATCTGAAACAGCTGCTACCCCGCCGACCGGACCTACGGGTATTGGTCACCTCCGCCACCATTGACACGGCTCGCTTCAGCGCCCACTTTGCTGATGCACCCGTCGTCGAGGTCTCCGGACGGACCTATCCGGTCGAGATGGTGTACGCACCGCTAGCCGAGGGAGAGGACCTCACCGTGGGTATCGGGGCGGCCGTTGCCCAGCTCCACGCCCTGGGTGAGGGCGATATCTTGGTGTTTTGCTCCGGCGAGCGGGAGATCCGCGATGCGGCCGAGGCCATCGCGGGGCTCACCTTGCGGGACACCGAGATCGTGCCCCTGTATGCGCGGCTGTCGGCCACGGAGCAGCAGCGAGTGTTCCAGCCCCACTCTGGTACCCGCGTGGTGCTGGCGACCAACGTGGCCGAGACGTCGCTGACAGTGCCTGGGATCCGGTCGGTGGTTGACCCGGGCTATGCCCGGATTAGCCGCTACTCCGCCCGCACCAAGGTGCAGCGACTCCCGATCGAGGAGATCTCCCAAGCGTCGGCGAACCAACGCGCTGGGCGGTGCGGACGGCTCGGGCCCGGCATCTGTATCCGGCTCTACAGTGAGGACAACTTCAACCAGCGTCCAGCATTCACTGAACCGGAGATCCTACGGACCAATCTGGCTTCGGTGATCCTGCAGATGGCCGATGCCCGTCTGGGAGACATCGCTGAGTTCCCCTTCGTGGAGCCACCCGATCAACGTCAGGTACGCGACGGGCTCCGGCTGTTGGACGAGCTGGGTGCCCTCGCTGGCAATACTCGGGAGGCCAGTTCGCCCGGGGTGGGCCGCGCCGAGGGCGTGGTCCGGGGACCACAGGTGAGACTGACCCAGACGGGACGTCTGCTGGCCCGGTTGCCGGTTGATCCCCGCCTGGGCCGGATGCTGGTGGAGGCCGGACGCCGGGGGGTGTTGTGGGAGGTGCTGCCGGTGGTCGCAGGCCTGGCCATTCCCGATGTCCGGGAGCGACCCGCCGACCATCAGGCGGAGGCGGACACGCTGCATCGCCGCTTCTGGACGGCGTCGGAGACTGACGGCCGGGACCCGTCCGATATTGCAGCGCTGTGGCGGCTGTGGGAGTACCTGCGGGAGCAGCGCACCGAACGCAGCGGGAACGGATTTCGGCGGATGTGCCGGGCCGAGTTTCTGCACTTCTTGCGGATCCGGGAGTGGCAGGACCTGGTCTCGCAACTACGGGAGATCGTTGTTGACGTGGGTCTGGACGCTCCGGCCGCTCCCTCTGGCGGCCGAGGCCGGCGACGGGGTCGCCAGCGTCGCGGCCAGCCTCACCCGCTGCCGCAGACCCGAGTTCCGGCATCGGCACCGGATTTCGATGCGATCCACCAAAGCGTCCTGGCTGGGCTGCTGTCCCACATCGGCCTGCAGGACACCCGGCCGGTCAAGGGCCGCATGAACCGCGGTGGTCGCCGTCCACTTCCGGAGTATCTGGGGGCCCGGGGGGCCCGATTCGCGATCCAACCGGGGTCTGCTGCGGCCAAGGCGGCCCCATCGTTGGTCATGGCAGTGGAACTTGTTGAGACCAGTCGGCTGTGGGCGCGCACGGTCGCACCGATCCGGGCCGACTGGGTCGAGGAGGTGGGCGCCCATCTCGTGAAACGCCACCACTCTGAACCCCGGTGGTCGGCGCGCCAAGGGCAGAGCGTGGCCACCGAGAAGGTCACCTTGCTGGGCGTGCCTATCGTCGCTGATCGCACCGTCAGCTACGGGCGGATCGACCCGGTCGTCGCGCGGGAGATCTTCATTCGCGCCGCACTCGTGGAGGGCCAGTGGCGCACCCGGCATCATTTCTATGCCCGCAATCAGGCGGTGCTGGCTGAAGCGGAACGGGTGGAGGAACGGAATCGGCGGCGCGACCTGGTCGCCGATGATGAGGTGCTGTTCGCCTTCTATGAGGCCCGGGTCCCCGCATCGGTCACCTCGGTGGCCCACTTCGACAGCTGGTGGCGTACGGCCCGCCGCGCCGATGACCAGTTCCTCGATCTCCGGCTGGACGACCTGGTGGCACCCACGGAGGTTGCTGACCAAGACTCCTTCCCCGACACCTGGACCGTTGGCCCGGTTGACCTGCCGGTCTCGTATTCCTTCGACCCTGGCGCTCGCCATGATGGCGTGACGGTGACGATCGACGTCTCCATGCTTAACCAGGTCACCGCAGCACCCTTCACCTGGCACGTGCCCGGACTGCGCAGTGAGTTGGTCACCGAGTTGATCCGATCGCTACCCAAAGCTATCCGGACCCGCTTCGTGCCGGCGCCGGATTGGGGTCGACGGGCGCTGGCCTGGCTGGCGGACCATCCCCGAGTTGAGCCGATCACCGTGTCCCTGGCAGCCGCGCTCGGTGCGCTCACTGGCGAGGACGTCGAGGCAGCCGCCTTCAATCCGGGAGTGCTCCCTGAACACCTGCGGGTACGCTATCGGATCACCGATGGCACTCGGGAACTCGGGGCGGGCAAGGATTTCGATGCCCTCCGCCAGGAGTTTGCCCCGCAATTGAATCGACGGCTCAACCGGGCGGCCAGCACGAGTGTCCATCCGGGTGCCGCCACCTGGGAGTTCGGGACCCTGTCCGAGACCACGACCGTCGAGCGTGATCCGACCCCACTGGTTGGCTACCCCGCGTTGGTGGACCAAGGAGCCACCGTGGGCGTACGGATCGCCGATACCGCCGAGCAAGCGCGTCGATGGCATCCGCTGGGACTGCGACGCCTCCTGGTTCTTACCACCCCCGACCCCACCCGATCGGTGTTCGCGCGGTTGGGGAATCCAGAGAAGATAGCCTTGTCGTCGGGACCCTATCCATCGCTCAACGCAGCACTGGCTGATGCCAGGTTGAAAGCGACCGGGGATCTGATGGCTGCTGCGGTTGACCCCTGGACCGTCCGTGACCCAGAGGCGTTTCGTCAGCTCTACGATCAGGTTCGCGCCGAGGTGGCCAATCGCATGCAGCAGATAGCCGGGCTGGCTGGCCGTATCCTGGTCCGCCATGCCGAGGCGACCCGTGAGCTGGCGGGGCTCACTCCGGGTGCTTCCCGCGCAGACATCGAGGCCCAACTGAGCGACCTCATTTTCGAGGGCTTTATCAGCGCCACCGAGGAGCCGCATTTTCCTCGGTTGGAGCGGTATCTGCAGGCGATCGCGGTCCGCCTGGCCGGAATCCACAGTCATCCGGTGCGTGAGGCTGAGCATCTGGAGCAACTGGGCGACCTCGAGGACGCCTATGCTGCGATAGTCCAGCGCTATCCGGTGGGAGCGTTGCCGACGGAGGTGGCTGACCTGGGCTGGATGCTGGAAGAGCTGCGCGTGAGTCTGTTCGCACAAGTGCTGGGTACCGCCCAGCCAGTGTCGGTGAAACGGGTGCGGCGAGCCCTTGCGGGGCTCTAGGTGCCGATTCGGCACCGCCATCGCCGGTAGGGTGGGCCCCATGCTGGATCCGCAACAGCTGTACACGGTGCACGAACAGGCTCGGGCGCATCTGGGTGATTCCACCCCGGTGATGCTCCACCTGCTGGAGGGGTACGTCGACGCCGGGCAGGTTTCCCACCAGGTATCAGAGCATCTTCTGGACACCCTCGATCATGAGCTCTTGGCCGAGTTCGACCATGACCAACTCCACGACTACCGCTCCCGACGCCCACCCATGGTCTTCGATACCAATACCTGGGTGTCGTTGACGGACTTCTCGTTGGCGCTGCATCGGGTGACCGACAGCAGCGGGGCGGACTTCCTGCTCCTCACTGGTCCTGAACCAGATACCCAGTGGAATCGGGCCACCGCCGCCATCCTCGGTCTGGCCGATGAGTTGAAGGTCACCCAGATCATCACCGCCCAAGGGGTACCCATGGGCGTGCCGCATACCCGCCCGATCCTGGTCACCGAGCATGCAACCAACCCCGAGGTCGTCCAGGACAACCCGGTCTGGATAGACCGGGTGACGGTGCCAGGGAGCTTTACCGGGATGGTGGAGTATGGCGCTGGCAAGCAGGGCCTGCTCGGGCGTGGGCTGGTGGCCCATGTGCCGCACTACCTCGCGCCAGGCACCTACATTCCGGCCGCGATCACGGTCTTGGAGCGGATCCAGAATCTCACTGGGCTCACGTTGCCGACCGGGGGGTTGGCGTCCCAGGCGCAGAGCACCATGGCCCAGCTGGCTGACGAGGTGGCTGGTGATGGGGAACTCGGCCCGCTGGTGTCGCAGTTGGAGCAGCAGTATGACGATATGCAGGCGAATGGGCGGATGTTCGTCCCGAGTGCGGATGAGATCGGGGCGGCCGCTGAGCAGTTCCTGATAGACCGGGGTGACCACGAGGACCCGGATGCGGACGACTGAGGAGATCCTCACGCTCCTCAGGTTGGACTCGGTGGGGGAGGACACCTTCGTCGGGGGCAACCCCGGAACGCAGTTGCAACGCACCTTCGGCGGCCACGTGATGGCCCAGGCGTTGGCTGCGGTCTACGAAACCACCGAGCCGGATCGATTGGCACACTCACTCAAAGGGTATTTCCTGCGTCCTGGCCACCCCGATGTGCCGCTCACCTACGTTGTCACCCGGAATCGGGATGGTCGGACCTTCTCGTCGCGTCGGGTGCAAGCTCTGCAGGACGGCCGGGAGATCTTCATCATGACGGTATCGTTGAAGCTGGCTGAACCCGGACTCGATCACGCGGAGACCCCCGGCCACCGCCCAGATCCGCCCGAGCGTTGCGTCCCGCTGTCTGAGGTACTGGAGCGGATCAGCCGGCGAACTGCCCATGCGTGGGAGCATGAGTTCGCCGCCATCGATGCGCGGTTCGCGGGCCAGGAACAGGTCCACGGGGGCTCGCGGATGCAGGTGTGGTTGCGCACCAGGGACCGGTTGCCCGACGACCCGCGTACCCACCAGATGATGCTTGCCTATGCCAGTGACATGACGCTCCTGGGGGTCAGCACGTTGCCGCATCCCGGTGCCATGAGGGCTCCGGGGCTGATAATGGCGACCGTCGATCACTCGATGTGGTTTCATCGCCCGATCCGGGCTGACGACTGGGTGCTATATGACCAGGGATCACCCAACGCGGCCAACGCTCTTGGGCTGTCCTACGGTCGGCTCTACGACGCCGACACCCGGCTGGGAGCTTCTACCGCACAGGAGGGTTTGATCCGGCTGAGCGAGGGCTACTGACGTGCGGCCGCGTCGATTTCGCGAGCCCCGCAGGCTTCGTGATAGAACGCGATGGGGGTGCTGAGTTGTGGCGCCGCGAGAAAAACGGAGTCAGGCTGGTGGTGGTGCGTAACCCGCAACATGTGACGAGGTCGACCGCCCAGCGCACTATTTACGGAGGGGAGATTTTCATGGGTGACTTCGCTGTGGATGCCGAACAAATGACCTCAGAGGAAATCGTTCAGTTGGCAACACGAACGGTTCTGATCGACCCGACTCCTGCCTAGCTTGAGGAATTTACCGCGGCACTGCGCGAGGTCGCCCTGGTGGTGCCTCGCTGGGCCGCCGACAAGATCCGCTGGGAATTTGAACCAGAATTGAGAAGGGTGCGCGCACCTTTCTTTGGGTGGTGGTCTCTGGTGTGGTTGGGGCAGTGGTTTCTGCGCTTATTGGGGTGGCGCATCTCGTTCGGAGCCAGCGACATGATTTTACCGTGCATTGGGCTGTTGGTGCCAGTCCAAGACACGTCGTTGCCCGACTCGTGGGGTTCCTTACGTAGGTCTGGGCAATACCATCCGAAATGCTCGTTTGGGGAGGTCTGGCATTGACCGCATCACGCTCATATGTGCCACTGTTTATGCCCTGGGTAATCGTAGTCGTATCGGTGCTCACGGTTGGGATCGCAGTCGCGGCGGCGCAGCAAGTCGTGCGTGAAGTGCGTCTAGTAGCGTGTCGCAGCTGAGATGTGTGGTACCGAGCGGCGTCAGGTGGGTTCTGGGCAAGACGGGGATCCGGAATCGATGCCGGGGTATCGGTGAGGATCAACGGCGCAGCCCAGGGCTCACCTGGGGTCGCGACTACAAAGATCAGCTGCGACACGCTACTAGGGATGTGCTGATCAATGCTGTCCTGTGCGAGGACGTGCCGGGCGGGATGAGCCGCAATCCCACATGTGGTGGGTGTACTAGATGTCCATCGCCAGATGTGGGGGACGTGGGTCGCCCGATCCGGTGCGCCGCAGCCAGGGCATGATTGATCAGCGCATCCCTAGAGAATCTGATCGAAGGAGTGTGGTGATGCTGGCTGTCCTCGCCATATCCAAAGAATTTGGTCCCCGCGGACAGCGAGTCCAAGCGGTGGACAATGTTCCATTCCAAATGGCTCCAAGAGAATCCGTGGCCATCATTGGCCCCTCGGGGGCCGGGAAGACAACATTGCCGCGTTTAGCTAGGGGTCACATTGCTCCAGATTCCGTTGAGGTGAGGTTTGAGGGCAGTCCCATTCTCAATCCAGGAAGTGCGGCCGGTGCACGCTTTCGTCGCCGCCTAGGATTCGTGTTGCAGGAATTTGGCCTCGTGGAGCATGCCACGGCGTTGGCCAACGCGATGCTGCCGCTGAGATACTCTGGCTGGCGCCGTCGGGCGGCGGCCGTACAAGCCCCAACACCTCAGCCAGATGGGCCTGGAGAGCGTCGTAGGGGCAGTGGTGAGCACCCTGTCCGGAGGGCAACGTCAACGTGTCGCGGTGGCGCGAGCGACGGTGACCGAACCACAGTTGGTCTTGGCTGATGAACCCACTAAGGATGCGCTGATCAATGCTGCTCTGTGCGAGGACGTGCCGGGCGGGATGAACCGCAACCCCACATTGGGTGGGTGTACTGGAGGTCCATCGCCAGATGTGGGGGACGCGGTTCGCCCGATCAGGTGCGCCACAGCCAGGGCATGATTGATCAGCGCATCCTTAGCCTGGATCCGTGGAATCTCGTCTGCCGCGCGACCCCATTCGGGCCGGCTGGCTGCCCCGACCCCGCTCACGCTACGCCCGGTAGCGCTTCGCGAGGATCGTCTTGCCATCCCACCCGCCTGGTGCCGCTCGCCGCGCCGACCTTCCACGGATCCAGGCTAAGTAGATCAGGCGGCCAGGGTGTGCCCGCGCA
>JBKEBU010000007.1:0-4128 GCA_047973325.1 Propioniciclava sp.
CGGCACCATCTCGCTCAACGCCGGTGGAGATCTACGCATCCTGTGCCGCATCTACGAGGAAGACGGCGACACCGTCGCCTTGCTCCAAATCGTCGGGACGCATAGCCAGCTGTATGGATAGAGGGTCTGCCCCCGCTACGCCTTCGGCATGTTGACCATCGTTCCAGTGAGAACAAATCCTCACAAGTCACGTGTAAACCAAACCAGGGGCAGACCCAGCCAAGGCAAAGACTGTTTGCTTTGAGTCGCTGAATTCCCGGGTCCGGGACTAACTCCTCAACCAAGAGCTATTTCACACCCGGCTCGGAGCCCAAGTCCTCGCAGAAGGCTGGCGCACCGATCGCAACCAGCACCACCCACACTCCGCGCTCGGGATGCTCAGCCCGGATGAGTTCGCCGCCAATTGGCGGCGAACAGATACAACTACACCAACCCCGTGACTCCCACTCAACCCGGACCACCAAACGGGGCACTTCATAGCCGGCTGCCTCCTTGCTTGCTGCCAGCAGCCTTAGGATCTCGCGATCCCCATGTTCTCTTTGCTAAGATCGGAATGTCTAGGACGGAATTCAAGGAGGATCGAAAATGACTTTCAAGGTCGGGGCGTTCGTCGTATCGGTTGGGCCTTGGTTGGGAGTTGCCCCCGCACTCGGTGAACTAGCGTCCAAGAGCGAGGTGTCCTGCAAGTCGGTTAAAGCGGCTCAGAAATCCGGTGACGAAATCGACTTGGAAGTTGGTGACATCATTCGTGACGGGATCATCGGCGCTCAGGTTCAAAAGCCTGGGGTATCCGTCACAGCAGCCTTCTTGGGGGTGAATAAAAGCTACGAGCTGACCGTAGGGACGGCACTCGATGGGTCTTTGGTTGTGGAGTCCTGTGGCGAGGACTCGGTAGAAGAGGTTTCCATGGATGGCCCTCTGGCTATCCGGAACTTTGGCTCAGCCGCGACGGCTTCAGCTTCCTCGCCAGGGCAGTGTGCCGATACCGCCTACAGCCTTCATGGCTATAAATGGAATTCGACCTTGCGGTGGCGATACAAGGCGGACACTACCCCCTCAGGGCTATCGGTGACGAATGTTGTCAACGCATTGACCCAAGGGACCCGTTCGATCACTCAGGCTCGCAACACTTGCAACATGGCGGACAATATCCCGGTGACCCAGCAGTACCTGGGAACAGGAGGAAAATGGTCCAACATCAGCGGCAACAATTGCTTGTGGAACTCAAACGGAGTGAGTACGGTTGACTTCGCGGGTGGTGGACCAAACGTGCTGGCAGGAACCTGCACTTGGAATACGAATGGACACCCCCAAGGCAATGGCATCGCCGTCGAGTCGGACGTCCGGTTCAACAAGGTGTACAAAAATTGGAAGCCCACGGCTGCCGGAAGTTGCGGCGGCCGCTACGTGATCAGGGCAGTAATGGCACATGAGCGCGGGCACAGCTACGGCATCAACCATGTAAACGAAACGAATCACGGGAGGTTGACGATGAGTACCTCGCTGGATGGACCGTGTCAGGAGCAGGAGTTCTGGTTGGGACGCGGAGACGTCCTCAGTCTTCGCGCAAGGTACGGGGTTTGAAGGTGGGCCTGGTCAACTCAACTGGCGGCGGCTCGGGGCCCGTTTCGTGTCGGATCGTCTTTTCTGCCTTGGTTGGGCTTCTCTTGCTCACGCCCGGAGCGATTGCTCGGAACTGGGTGCAATTTGGACACGGGGACGCCAACCCGTTACAGATACGTGTTTTCGCGGGGAAGTTTGGCCAAACACGCGACGGAAGTGAATGCAAGGTTCGGGTGGTAAAACGTAAGCGCTGGGTGGGTAGGCCGGTCCCAGCGACATTGGTCGGCCACGATCGAACGTTCCAGTTTTCCGTCTTGTCGGGCAAGCGTCGTCCCCGGCGGATAGTGGCGACCTTTTGGGGTGGCAACGGCAAGAAGCCAACGCGACGCCTGCGAACCACACGGATTTATCCCGACAGAGGCCAGGACGGTGAGAGAATCTACGGATGGAAAGTGTTCGTCTGGACTCCGCGTAGAGACGGTGGCACTGTGGTATTCAGGGTCGCTTGGGCAGATCCCAATGATTGCCTGAAAGGCCCGGACTGGCTCAAAGCGGCCATAAGGATCGAAAGGCCGGGCTAGTGTCCTGAGTCGTTAATTCCGTGTTGGAGTTTATGGTAGGTATTGGGTATGTCACGGGGTCCCCACCATCTGGGTGACCTCCTGAACTCGGGCCGCGACAGGTGGGAATGACAGCCACAACTGGCCCCACCGTGACAGCTTGAACTGGCCCCACCTGACGACTCACCGGCACCCTTGTTCCGGCCGCTTGTACCGAGCCCGGGTCGGAGGGTCCCAGGAAGTGAAGTCAAGAGTGGAGCAATTCGAGAAAATCCGCAAAGACCATGCCCGCGAGGGCCTCTCGGTGCGGGAGCTGGCCCGCCGCCACGGGTTCACCGCCGGGCCGTCCGCCAGGCACTTGATTCAGCGATTCCCCCGCCGAGGAAGAAACCGGCCTCCCGGCCGCACCCGGCGATCGGGCCTTACCGTGAGCTGATCGAGGCCTGGCTTCAAGCCGACAAGGCCGCCCCGCCCAAGCAGCGCCATACCGCCCGATCATGCAGCGCGGGATCGCCGAGAACGCGATGTGCTCGAAGTGCGCCGGCGGGCTGGGCGGTTCCTGGACCAAGGTCCGTGGCACCGGTTCCCACATCGAGTCGACCAACGGTGAAAGCCAGGGCCTGGTGCCTTTCCTCAAGCTCCACAACGACCAGCTGGTCGCGGTCAACCAGGGCCGCAAGCGGGCCGGCTCGGGTTGCGCCTATCTGGAGACCTGGCACAACGACATCGGTGACTTCCTGGAATTGCGCCGAAACACCGGGGATGACCAGCGGCGCACCCATGACATGAACACCGCCACCTGGATCCCCGACCTCTTCATGAAGCGGGTCGAGGCCCGCAGCGACTTGACCCTGTTCCGCAGCTCCCAGGTTCCGGATCTGCATGAGGTCTACGGCCAGGAGTTCGAACATCGCTACGTGGAGTACGAGGAGAAGGCCGAGGCGGGTGAGATCTTCTCGCAGAAGGTGCCGGCGATCAAGCTATGGAAGCAGATGCTCGAGGTGCTATTCGAGACCGGCCAGTGCTGGCTGCCACTGTCAAAGTGCTTGACACCGTATCCCGCGACACCGGACCATCGAGGCGTGCCGAAACCCTGGCATGGATCTCCGTTACACCCAGCGGCCCAGCCGTCTCCCGAAGCACAGCGATCACAACCGCTTGAACCTGACCCTGCTTCCAGCGACGGCGTCGCCGGGAGTGCTTCACCGCCGATCCATCACGCAGAATCTGTCTGCGCAACCGATTCGCTTGACGAAGCCGACGATGCATGTCCTGGTTATATTTTGCTCCGATGAGGGGCACTAGTCCAGACTTGGCTCGGGATTGTCGCCTGCCAGGTAGCTGTCCCTGATTGGGTTTCGATTTCGTACGGGACTTTGGCTTCGCTTCGATTTCCATAGTAGTCCGAAAAGTCGTACAACTATTCGGTCGTTCTTTAGTACGATTCTGCCATGCCCGAAAACTCATCTACAGCTGTGCTTCCTAGCAGTGAAGCTCGCCGAGACCTTCCAGGACTGCTTGAAAAACTGGCTGAGAATCCCGACCACACAGTGACGATGGGAAGGCAACGCAAGCGAGAGGCGGTCTTGATCTCCGCTTCACGATATGACGAGATAGTGCGAGTAAACAACCTGGCCAGGGATATCGCCTGGTCGGAGTTCGCCCGAGACCGAATCGAAAACCCGACCGGTGAACCGGTCTCCTGGGAAGAAGCCCAACGCCGTAGGACCTGATCACCTGTGGCAAAGTTCCGGGTCGAGTTCCTCGATGATGCCGCGTTCGACTCCGTCGAAGCGCTCCCCGAACCCGACCGAACCGTCGCCTGGGATCTCCTCGATCACCTTCAAGAGCACCCGCGCTTCGGGAAACCACTCGAAGCGAACGCGGCCACAGGGGACCTGTCTGACACCCGTAGCCTCTACGTGATCGACTTCGACGAGAAACTTATCGAGCATCCTCCTCCCTACCGGATCGTCTACCGGCTCCTGCCCTCAGAACGGGATGT
>JBKEBU010000020.1:0-2674 GCA_047973325.1 Propioniciclava sp.
CACTTCCGGTCTCTGAGGCGCGTGCTGACCGAGCCCAACGCTAGGGATGCGCTGATCAATCATGCCCTGGCTGCGGCGCACCGGATCGGGCGAACCACGTCCCCCACACCTGGCGATGGACCTCCAGTACACCCACCCAATGCGGGGTCGCGGTTCATCCCACCCGGCACGTCCTCGCACAGAGCAGCATTAATCAGCGCATCCCTAGGATGTCCTGCCACCAGCCCAGCTCGCCTGGGCTACCTACGGACTCCCTGACGGTGCGGATGCCCAGAGTTACGTGAGCACCCGCCGGTCAGGGGTCGCAGTAACATCGCCCTTGTGATGGCGTCCATGGCTGCGACCTCGCGCCCGGCCCCGCAGCCGGACGAGCTAGCAAAGCTGCAGGAACTATTGAGCGGTCGTACCTGGGTGGCCCTGACCGGAGCCGGGATGTCGACGGATTCCGGAATCCCGGACTATCGCGGACCGGGTGCCCGGCCCACGAATCCGGTCCAGTATGCCGACTTCGTGCTCAAACCAGAGGCCCGCCGGCGGTACTGGGCCCGCTCCATGATGGGCTATCGCAGTTTCGGTAGCGCGGCACCCAATCCGGGGCATCAGGCACTGGCCCGCCTGGGGGTACCCATCATCACCCAGAACGTGGACGGGTTGCACAGCACTGCCGGGAGCGCGGCGGTCATCGACCTTCATGGCCGGATTGAACGGGTCATCTGCCTGGACTGCCAGGCCAAGAGCACCCGTGATGACCTGCAGCGCCGACTGGAGCAGGCCAATCCCCAGGTGACTGGAGCCATTCCTGCGGGGCACGCAGAGCTACGCCCGGACGGGGACGCCGATATTGCAGATCCGACAGATTTCAGGGTGGTGAGCTGCCAGGCATGTGCGGGAACCCTGAAGCCTGATGTGGTGTTCTTCGGGGAGAACGTCCCGGTGGATCAGGTCACGGACTCATTCGCGCTGGTGGATGCCGCCGACGTGCTCGTGGTCGCTGGATCGTCACTCACCGTCTTCTCTGGCCTGCGATTCGTCCGGCATGCCGCCAAGACAGGCACGCCGGTGGTGATAATCAACCACGGCCCCACCCGTGGGGATGACCTGGCTAGGCTTAAAATAACTGCCGGGACCTCAGAAACCCTCACCCGGATCAGCCTTGTTCGGTAGCCGAACCGGTGGGATGCTGAGGTGCGAGCAAGGTGAGGCATGGGTGACACCTTGGTGCGAGCCGACCACCGGGGTCACCGGCTCGGCATGCTGGTCAAGACCGCCAACCTGGCCCAGCTACAGCGGCTGAACCCGTTCGCGGAGCGCATTCATACCTGGAATGCGGCCGAGAACGCGCCCATGCTGGCCATCAATCTCGCCTTGGGCTTCCAGACGGTGGCCGTCCACGGCGGCTGGCATCGCCACGGGCAGCCCGCTCCGTCGAGCCATTCGACTCGGTGTCACGCCTGAGGTCGCCGACTCCGCACCATCCAGGTAATTCCACTGACCAGCATCAGTGCGGCGCAGGCGCCGATGATGCCCCCGAACATCCTCCCCACACGTGGGAAGAATTCGGGGTCCACGCTCATGGAAGGATTCGATTGAGCACTCAAGCCGACGTTGAACAACACCACCATTCCGACCACCCCGAGAACAGTGAACACCAGGAACAGAAAAAAGAGTCTTCTGGGGAGGTTCTTTCGGGGCAAAGTAAATATCCTTCGATGCGTAGCAAGATGTTGGCGCTCGGCCGGGGATGAATCCTAGCAAGACCTGTTCAGCAGCGCCATGGTTGGTGCGTTCCTCGCAGCCCAGCTGTGCCGTGGTCGCCTTCTGGCCCGCCAGGCAGGCGTCGGTCCTCGCGCGCGCCCGCGGCTGGCTGCTCGGATACCTGGTGGCGTTGGTCTCACTGATCGCCGTGGCGGGGCCGGGTGCCGGCGGTCTGCTGATACCTGTGTTGGTCTACGGGATCATGCTCACGCTGATGGCGGTGCTGGCATCAGGACTCGGCAGACGAGCTGCCGTCGGTGGCGCCTTGTTCTTCATCTCTGCTGCGTTGATGGCTGTCAACGCCTTCAGCTACCAGATCCCGTCCGCTGGCGTGCTCATCATGGCGACCTACATTCCCGCGCTCGCCCTCCTGGTCACCGGCGCCGTCCGGCGAGTTGGCGATCAGGCCTGAGGCCCCGAGGGGGGGTTCGGTCCCGGCTGCGGGCCCGGGCCTGCCGGCGGGTACTGCTGGTCCGCAGTGGGCGGGTGCGGCTGGCCTCCGGTCGGCCACTGGGGCGCCGGTCCGCCGGTGGGGGTCTGGTCGGGCACACCGTCCCAGGTGGTCTTGTCGTTGAGGAGGTCGTACTGTGCCCACGGAGTCGGCCCGACCGCCAGGCTCCATCGGGACTTGTCGAAGGCGAGGATTCCCAGCCACACGATGGAGACCAGGATGGCGAGAACAATCCACACGGTGTCCTTGCCCAGCTTCTGCTGGATGCGCAAGGCAGCCATGACCATCAGGGCGGCGGCCCCCAGCGAACCCACCGAAGTGATCACCGGACCCAGATACGGGATGAAGGACCCGACCAGGGTGCCGCCCAGCACGATGAGCATGGCCATCGGATTGATGTCGCCCAGCTTGGCGAAGATCATCTGGTTGTAGACCGGAACCCAGGCGCGCCAGGCCCCCTGAACGCCG
>JBKEBU010000026.1:0-2386 GCA_047973325.1 Propioniciclava sp.
TTCGACGTCGTCAACACGTTCGGACTGCTCGGCACCCACCTTGGTCTGATCTTGGTGCTCACCGCGTACAACCTGCCGTTCACAGTGTTCTTCCTGGTCGGCTTCTTCCGCTCGCTGCCCACCGCAGTGGCCGAAGCCGCGATGCTGGACGGATGTAGTCACTTCCAGACCTACTGGCGGATCATGCTGCCGATGGCCCGCCCGGGGGTCACCAGCATCATGATCTTCAACTTCCTGGGGCTGTGGAACAACTACTTGCTGCCGCTGGTGCTCAACCCCGATCCGGAGAAGTATGTGATCTCCCAGGGTCTGGCCTCGCTCGCGGTGTCCGCTGGTTACGCGGCAGACTTCAGCGCCCTGTTCGCCGGACTTGTGCTGGCGATGCTGCCGATCGTCGCGTTCTACCTGGCCTTCCATCGGCAGATCCAGCAAGGCCTGTCACTGGGAGCACTGAAATGACCCACCGACCAGCGATTGCCTTTGCGATGGCACCGGAATTCCTGCCCGATCTTTTTCCGGCTCGTGCCATGGCCCGCCTGGATCGGGCCACCCAGGTGCTGAGCCCGGATCCTATCCGGGAGTTTCCTACCGGCTGGGACCTGCTCGGTGAGACCGAGGTGCTGGTCACCGGATGGGGCGCCCCCACGCTGGATCCCGATCTGCTCAACCGAGCACCGCGACTGCGGGCGGTGGTGCACTGTGCCGGAACCATCAAGCGGCTGGTGACCGAAGAGGCCTGGGACCGGGGGATTCAGGTCACCACCGCGGCGTGGGTCAACGCCCATCCGGTGGCGGAGTACACCCTCGCGGCGATCCTGGCTGCGGGTAAGTCACTGCGTGCCATTGAGGAGTCCTTCCGCCAGGTGCGAGCCGACTGGACTGCTGACCACCTCCCCGGTGGTATGGGCAACTACCGACGGGTCGTCGGGATCATCGGTGCATCGAAAGTGGGCAGGCAGCTGCTGGAGATGTTGCGGGCTCACGACTTCGAGGTGCTGCTGACAGATGTCTATCTGTCAGCCGAAGAGGCCCGCGAACTGGGCGCCAGTAAGGTGGAACTCGATGAGTTGTGCGCTCGGTCGTCCATTGTGTCGCTGCATGCGCCGGCGCTGCCCAGCACCTACCGGATGATAGATGCCGAGCGGCTAGCGCTCATGCCGGATGGGGCGACCTTCATCAACACCGCCCGCGGATCACTGGTCGACACCGCCGCTCTGGAGGCCGAGCTGGTGTCGGGCAGGCTCAATGCAGTCCTGGATGTGACTGATCCCGAGCCGCTGCCATCATCGTCGCCGCTCTATGCCCTGCCCAATGTGATGCTGACCCCGCATGTGGCTGGTTCTGTCGGCAATGAGCTGGAACGGATCGGGTGTGCCGCGATAGCAGAGATAGAACGGTTCGCCGCTGGTGAACCGTTTCGGCAGCGGGTGGAACAGGGCCTGTTGGCCCGACAGGCATGAGCGTGGCGATGGCTGTGGTAGCCGGGGACGGAACCCGCTCATCCGATAGGGGCGCACCACCGGGCCAGTGCAGCGAGGAGAGTGCGGTGGCCGGGTGCGGCGTAGGAGCGTTCGTCGTGTCCGAGCAGGTCGACCGCGATCCGCGCGGCGGAGTACTCGCGCACCCAGGCGGCTGGTTCGGGGGTGGTGTCGCCGCTGTGCCACGCCACCGGGGTCAGGGTTCCGGTGGGTTGCAGCCGACAGTAGCGTTCGTCGAAAAGCTCGATGTCGGGCAGCGGCCCAGTGCCGGGCAGCGAGATCCCGCTGATAACCGTGGTACTAGCCGGTGGATGGTACGACGACCCGGGAATCCACATCGCCCCGAGGGCGGGTGCCCAGTCGGGGTAGTCCCGCAACGACGCGACTGCGCAGTGCAGCGCCAGCACGCCCATGCCGCGCGCGAGTGCGGCCGTGAGGGCGTCGGCGGGGACGGCGGTACGGGGGGTGCCCTTGGGAACATCCCGCCAGGGATCACCGGCGTTGACCACCAGGACATCGACGTCGTCCAAGCGGGTCATGGCGTGGTCGATGTCGTCCTCGATCGCCACGGTGAATCCGGCGGCGGTCAGGGTTGCCGCCAGCAGCGGGCTCGTGCGGGGAAAGGGATGCCACGGGTCGGCGTAGCGGCCGGTGCCGGAGGCGATCAGTGCATGCATGGTGGTTGTCCTGGTTGGGCGCCGCCCCCACGGGACCAGAGTCTCGCCGCAAGCTTGCGCATGCTAAGCCTGGATCCGTGGAATCTCGTCTGCTGCGCGACCCCATTCGAGCCGGCTGGCTGCGCCGACCCCGCTCACGCTACGCCCGGTAGTGTTTCGCGAGGATCGTCTTGCCATCCCACCCGTCTGGTGCCGCTCGCTGCGCCGACCTTCCACGGATCCAGGCTGGGC
>JBKEBU010000029.1:0-23548 GCA_047973325.1 Propioniciclava sp.
CTACGCCCGGTAGCGCTTCGCGAGGATCGTCTTGCCATCCCACCCGCCTGGTGCCGCTCGCCGCGCCGACCTTCCACGGATCCAGGCTAAGTAGATCAGGCGGCCAGGGTGTGCCCGCGCAGGGTTGCGATGGCCTGGCGTTCTATCTGGCGCACACGCTCGGCGGTAATACCCCACACAGCGGCGATATCGGCGAGCTTGGCCTGACGACCATCGGTGAGGCCATAGCGACGGCGGACCACGTCGGCGGATCGCTCATCCAGCGCTGACAGCATGGCGTCGAGTCGCGATCGTTCTTCGGCGTCGAGAACCACCTCGTCTGGACCGGGAGAGGTGTCCCGAGCCAGGAGATCACCCAGTGAGGTATCGCCATCCTCTTCCACGGGAGCGTCCAGGGAGACGTGCTCACGAGCGAGCCGAATCAGGTCGATGACCCGGTCGACGTCGAGGTCGAGCCGTTCGGCAATCTCCTCGACCTCGGGCTCGCGGCCGAGGATCCGCTCGAGTTCCCGGCGGGTCGCCGAGACCTGATTTATCTGTTCGGCAACATGAACGGGAAGCCGGACGATACGGCTCTGCTGTGCAATGCCGCGGCTGATCGACTGCCGCACCCACCAGGTGGCATAGGTCGAGAACTTGAAGCCCTTCATGTAGTCGAACTTCTCCACGGCCCGAATCAGACCGGTATTGCCTTCCTGCACCAGATCGAGCAGCGGCATCTGGGAACGGCCATACTTGCGTGCCACCGAAACTACCAACCGCAGGTTTGCTGTCACGAACTGCTTCATGGCGCGTTGTCCGTCTTCGGCGATTTCCTGGAGTTCGTCCTCAGTGGCCTTAACGGCACGACGGCCGCCACGATCAGCCTTGGTGAGCGTGCCGGCAAGAATAGCCTCGGCGTACAGGCCCGCTTCGATCTGGCGGGCCAGCCGGACCTCATCTTCAGCGCTCAGCAATGGCGTCTTGGCGATGCCGTCCAGGTAGAGTCCGACGGAGTCCTTGCCCTCGATGCCCTCGCCTGCTCGGGCCCGGTGAGAGTTCGCGATCATGTGTGGTCCTTTCATTCGTCACCCAGTACAACGCACCAGAAGCCGAATTTGTTCGGGAGAGGCCCTGAACCAGCCCGGAGACAGCCCCGAAAGCCCAGAAATAAGACCCTGGTCGTACGTGGGAGGGTCCGGGGGAGGGCGGCGTTCACAGCCGATACTCAGGTTGACGGGGTGGAGACCTGGTCGATCAGCCAGGCCAGCTGCCAGGCGCGCTCGCGCCAGGCCTGGTAGCGGCCAGAGGCGCCACCGTGCCCCCCAGCCATTTCAGTGCGGAGCAGCACTGGACGGGCCGGATTGGGGATCACGGTCTGCTGCAGTCGTGCGATCCACTTGGCGGGTTCGGTCACCTCGACCCGGGTGTCGTACAGGCTGGTGGTGGCCAGGATCGCTGGGTAGCTGCGTCGCTGGATGTTCTCATAGGGGGAGTAGGACTTGATGTAGGCGTAGACCTCAGGGTCGTCGACGGGGTTTCCCCATTCCTCCCATTCCATGACTGTGAGCGGCAACTCCGGATTGAGGATGGTAGTCAGGGGATCCACAAAGGGAACGTCGGCATGCACGGCCCGGAACAGGTCCGGGGCCAGGTTCGTGGCAGCGCCGATGAGTAGTCCACCGGCCGACCCGCCTTCGGCCGCCAACCTGTCGACCGCGACGTAGCCCTCAGCGATCAGGTGCTGAGCGCAGCTCACGAAGTCGGTGAAAGTATTGCGTTTGGTGAGCTCCTTGCCAGCGTCGTACCAGGGACGGCCACGTTCACCGCCGCCGCGTACGTGAGCGATGGCATAGACGAAGCCGCGATCCAGCAGGCTGATCCGGCTGGTCGCAAAGTATGGATCTATCGGGATCTCATAGCTTCCGTAGCCGTACAGCAATCCTGGTGCGGTGCCATCCACCGGGGTGTCATGACGGCGAACCAACGAGATCGGAATCTCGGTCCCATCGGCAGCGGTAGCCCACAGCCGTTCGCTGGTGTAGGCCGTCGGGTCATAGGCGCCATGATGAGGATGCTCCAGCACCTCCACCTGTTTCAGCAGCCGTCGTGAGCCGGTGTCTAGCCGGTATTCCCACACCGACGGCGGGGCGGTCAGTGATTCGTACTGAAAACGGATCCTGTCGGTGTCAGCGTCCTGGGCGTCTTCAGCTCGAACGTCATAGCTCGCCTCGTTGAAGGCCAATTCGTGAGGATCCCCCAGGTTCGCCCCGGTGCGGGTGAAAACCGTGATGCCGGGGAGGCCGTCAGTGCGATGGGAGACGACGGCGTGGGTGTCGTAGACCGAGATGCCGAGCAGGCGCCGGTTCTCCTGTTCGGGGAGAACGGGAACCCACTGCTCGGCACTGATGGCATCCAGCGGCGCCTGGCACAGCGCGAACTGCGGTGCCTGATGGTTATGCACGATCCATAATGCGTCCGTCCCGACGTCGACGCTGTATTCGACGTCGGGACGGCGGGCGGCTACGCAGCGTGGTGGAGTCTCGGGATCGGCCGCTGGGATCAGCCAGGTTTCAGAAGTCTTCTTGCTGCCGAGATCGATCTGGACCCACTGCCAATCTCGCGAGGAATCGACACCCATCCAAAATCGCGCGTCGGTCTCCTCCATGATGAGGGCGTCGGTGTCGGCCGGAGCACCCAGCTGGTGCCGCCAGACCTGATGCGGGCGCCACGCATCGTCGACCCGGGTGTAGAACAGGTGATCATCGCCTGCCCAGGTACCGCCGGAACCGATACCCGGCAGCGGGCCGTCGATGACCTCACCGGTCCCCAGATCCAGGATCGACAGGTCATAGCGCTCATCGCCGGTGGTGTCGAGGGAATAGGCCAGCAGTCGGCCGTTGGGGGAGACCTCGGCCAGGCCTAGCGCAGTGAACTCGTGCCCCTCGGCCAACCTATTGACATCAAGCAAGACCACCTCGTCCGGGCTGGTCTGGCTCAGGTCCGGAATCTGATCGCGGGTGGTAGCAGGCACCCGGCAGGTCCGGGGATAGTTGAGCCCCTCGGTGGTGCGCGAGTAGTACCAGAATGCGCTGCCGTCGGTGTGCCGGACATGAACGGGCACCGACAGGTCGGTCTGCTGGGTCCGAGCGCTCATGTCGGCATAGAGTTCCTCGCGGAGATCCGCGGTGTGGGTGGTGCAGTGCTCGGCCCAGGCGTTCTGGTCGGCCAGGTAAGCGAGCAGTTCCGGGTCGGATTTATCCGCCATCCAGTGGTAGGGATCGTTCACCGATTGACCATGTACGGTCCGAGTGTAGGAGCGGGTGGGGGCGTTCGGTGGTGCAGCAGCGAGATCGGTCACGCACGACAGCCTAAACAGCAGTGACGGGTTCCCTCCATTTGGGGGTTTGGGGCCGACGTGTAAGAATGTTCTCGAACGCCAGCCGTTGACAAGTCCCGGCTCGTGCGTGCCCAGGTCCGGGTTTTGACGAGAGGTCAGTTTGGTGACTCCACGCTCTACGACCACAGCAACTGCTCCTGCGAAGGGCGCCAAGTCGGCCGCCAAGAAGGCGCCGGCGAAGTCCCGAAAGAAGGCAGCAGCATCCGAGGAAGCAACGCCCACCGTGGCGGAGGCGTTGAGCGCAAATGGGGTGACGGAGGTCTCCTTCGAACGCCAGGGCGACGACGTGGTGCTGACCGTCGGCGGTAAAAAGCGCAGCCTTGACGACGTCGATGAGAGTGCCTTTGACCAGGCAGAGGCGGCCAAGGATGAGAAGGAGCTCACCGAGGATCAGGGCTTCGTCGTGTCTGACGCCGATGACACCGACGAGCCAGAGCAGCAGGTCATGGCCGCCGGTGCCACCGCAGATCCGGTCAAGGACTATCTCAAGCAGATAGGCAAAGTGGCGCTGCTGAATGCCGAACAGGAGGTGCAGCTGGCCAAGCGGATCGAGGCCGGTCTGTTCGCGGGTGAGTCCCTCACCGAAGGCCGCGTCGTGGCCGCCGAACTTGAGGACTTCGAGTGGATCACAGCCGATGGCAAGGAAGCTAAGAATCATCTTCTGGAGGCCAATCTTCGACTGGTGGTCTCCCTGGCCAAGCGCTACACCGGCCGCGGCATGCTCTTTCTCGATCTTATCCAGGAGGGCAACCTGGGTCTGATTCGCGCGGTGGAAAAGTTCGATTACACCAAGGGCTACAAGTTCTCCACCTATGCCACGTGGTGGATCAAGCAGGCGATCACCCGCGCGATGGCCGACCAGGCTCGCACGATTCGGATCCCGGTGCACATGGTCGAGGTGATCAACAAGCTCGCGCGGGTGCAGCGACAGATGCTTCAAGATCTCGGTCGCGAACCCACCCCTGAGGAACTTGGCGTCGAACTCGACATGACCCCCGAGAAGGTCGTCGAAGTGCAGAAGTACGGCCGTGAGCCGATCTCGCTGCATACCCCGCTAGGCGAGGATGGTGACTCCGAGTTCGGCGACTTGATAGAAGACTCCGAGGCGATTGTGCCGGCCGAGGCGGTCAACTTCACGTTGTTGCAGGAGCAACTCCACGATGTGCTTGATACCCTCAGCGAGCGCGAGGCCGGTGTCGTGAGTATGCGCTTCGGACTCACTGATGGCCAGCCCAAGACCCTGGATGAGATCGGCAAGGTGTACGGCGTCACCCGCGAGCGGATCCGGCAGATAGAGTCGAAGACTATGAGTAAGCTCCGGCATCCCTCCCGTTCTCAGGTCTTGCGCGACTACCTCGACTGAGGTTCGTCGGGTAGCTCAGCGACCCGATCTGGAAGTCGGCCTGGGTGTCACCCAGAGGTGGATGACCCCTTCGACGACGACGGTGCCGTCACCCCGGGTAGCCCAGACCCGTACGGGTACCTCGGGGGCGGCTGCCCAACTAGCGGGCGTGGTTTCGGCGTGGCAGGTAATATCACCGTCTGCTTTGGCGGTATAGGTCACCTCCATGCCCTGGGGAATCCATCGCAGTTCGGGGGCGATGGTGGCCTCGGCTAATGCACCCATACCGGCCTCCAGCCCGTTACACATGGCGATGGCATGCATGGTGCCGAGGTGGTTGGCCAACCCGGGGCGCTGGACGATGATGAGCTCAGCATGGTGCGGCTCCAGCCGGGTGAAGCGTGGTGACACGGTGGTGAAGTAGGGAGCTCGACGAGCAAACCCGCGGGAAAAACGCCGTCGACCTCCGGGGAACCGACGTAGGCGCTGCCACAGGCGTAGGGCGTCAGACATGACCCTAGGGTAGGGCCCCCTCGGATATCGATTGGTGTGGGGCGTGGGTGGCGATCCAGACGGCTCGCACGAACAGCAGGTCACCCCCGCGGGTCGGCGCTCAGAAAGGCCTGGTGTGCGGCGGCCGACACCAGCACGAAAGACACCTGCTCGATCGATGATGGCCCATGCTCAAGTACCGCCGCCCAGGCTATGGGTGCTACCGCACCGATGTCCCAGCCGAATGCTCCCGCGCTGATAGCCGGAAAGGCCACTGACTGGAGGCCCAGCCCTGCGGCAACCTCCAGGGAATTGTGGAAACAGGCGGCGAGCAGCGTCGGGTCGGTCTCGCCGCGGTGGGCATTGGGTCCAACGGTATGGATCACCCAGCGGGCGACGAGCTGGAAGCCAGGCGTCGCTACGGCGTGACCGACCGGAAGGCCGTGCGGAAATCGCGTGGCTCGGAGCTGCCTGCACGCGTTAAGCAGTTCCGGGCCTGCAGCGGCATGCATGGCGCCATCTACCCCGCCGCCGCCCAGTAGTGAGGAATTCGCCGCATTGACGAGCGCATCGGCAGGATGGCTGGTGAGGTCTCCCCGGATGGACTGAACGGTGCGCATGACTCATTGTGCCGCACCCGGGGTGAGCGCAAACGACGACCCCAGGCAGAGTGCTCCTGGGGCCGTTGCTGAGGATGTGGGATCAGTCGAGCTTGGCGGTCTCGTCGTGAATGTTGAGGGCGACCTGCTTGAGCTTGTCCGAATGGGCGCGCCCATGATGGGCGCAGAAGAGCAGTTCGCCACCCGAGGGCATCGTCACGCGAACGTATGCCTGGGCACCACAGCGATCGCAGCGGTCGGCAGCGGTGAGGCCATCCAGCATGGTGGTGGTCATCCTCGTTCCTTTCTCCGCGGTCTAGGGGACACCCACGATAACGTCGGGTGACGTTTCGTTGTTCCCGTTGATCTAGACCTTACCGGTGTTGGTCAAGGCGTAGGGGCGGCACGCAGGATCGTCATCGATTCGTCACGACCAAAGTGCCGTCAGCGTGGGGTGGGATCATCGTTTTGGGTTGCGGTGAACGCTAGTCTGCCGAGGTGACCACGACCAAGGCCAAGCCGCATCCGGAGAGTCGAGACTATGAGGCCCGTCATCTCATGGTTCTTGAGGGACTGGAGGCGGTGCGCAAACGACCGGCCATGTACATCGGGTCCACCGACACCCGCGGGTTGATGCACTGCATGTGGGAGATCATCGACAATGCCGTCGATGAGGCACTGGCCGGGTTTGGGACCCGGATCGAGGTCGTCCTCCACGCCGACGGTTCTGTCGAGGTCCGTGATACCGCCCGCGGGATGCCGGTCGATGTGGAGCCACGCACGGGGCTGAGTGGCGTGGAGGTTATTTTCACCAAGCTGCACGCTGGCGGCAAGTTCGGTGGGGGTTCCTACAACGCCACCGGCGGCCTGCATGGGGTGGGTGCATCGGTGGTGAACGCGCTGAGTAGCCGCCTTGACGTGGAGGTGGACCGGAACGGTGCCACCTGGGGCATGTCCTTCCGGCGGGGCGTGCCCGGTGTCTTCGACGGCCCCGAACCCACAGCGCTGTTTTCCCCGGACAACACCCTCCGCAAGCTAGGGCGCGTGGCCAAGACCAAGACTGGCACTCGGATCCGGTATTGGCCGGACCGGCAGATCTTCTTGGCCGATGCCACGATCTCCGGGCGCCAACTCGCCGCCCGGGCCCGGCAGACCGCTTTCCTGGTGCCTGGGCTGGCCCTCCAGGTGGACGATCGTCGGATCAAGGGCGAAGAGGTACTGGAGTTACATGAGCACACCGGCGGGATCTCGGAGTTTTGCGACTATCTCAGCAGTGGGGAGCCGGTCACCGAGGTGCTCCGGTTGACTGGCCAGGATCGCTTCACCGAGACGGTCCCGATGCTCGACGAAGACGGTGCGATGACGCCGACCGATGTGGAGCGTGATCTCGGCGTCGATATCGCGGTGAGGTGGGGCAATACCTACGATGCCACGATCACCTCTTTCGTCAACATAATTGCCACTCCCAAGGGCGGTACCCACGTCACCGGCTTCGAGCGGGGCCTGCATCGGGCGTTCACCAAAGCCCTCGAGGGAACCCGGCTGCTGAAATCGGGCGAGGAGGTCATCAAGGATGACGTTTTGGAGGGTCTGACCGCCGTGGTCACTGTGCGGCTGGCCGAACCGCAGTTCGAGGGGCAGACCAAGGAGGTGCTGGGCACGCCTCCGGTGACCCGACTGGTCACCAAAATCGTGGAAGGGGAGTTGACCCGTTTCCTCACGTCCACCAAACCAGCCCAGCGATCCCAAGCACGGGCCGTGTTGGAGAAGGCCGTGGGCGCCTCCCGAACGCGGGTGGCGGCGCGAGCGCACAAGGAAAACCAGCGCCGCAAGAATGCGTTGGAGTCCAGCACACTGCCGGCCAAGCTGGCCGACTGTCGCAGCAACGACACCGATCGTTCGGAGCTGTTCATCGTGGAAGGTGACTCTGCCATGGGGACCGCCAAACTGGCGCGCAACTCGGAGTTCCAGGCGCTGCTGCCGATCCGGGGCAAGATCCTCAATGTGCAGAAGGCCTCGGTGGGAGACATGCTCAAGAATGCTGAATGCGCCAACATCATCCAGGTGGTGGGCGCCGGGTCGGGTCGGACCTTTGACCTCGACCAGGCCCGCTACGGCAAGGTCATTTTCATGGCCGATGCCGATTCCGATGGGGCACACATCCGTACCTTGTTGGCAACGTTGTTCTTCACCTACATGCGGCCCCTCCTGGAAGCCGGCAAGGTCTACACCGCCGTGCCACCGCTGCATCGATTCGAGTTGAGCAAGCCCCGCAAAGGGCAGGACCGCTACCTGTACACCTATAGCGAGGCCGAGTACCAACGCAAGCTGGCCGAACTCACCAAACGGGGTGCTTCCTTCAAGGAGCCCCAGCGCTACAAAGGGCTGGGGGAGATGGACGCCGACCAGCTCAAGGAGACCACCATGGACCCACGTCATCGCACCTTGCGGCGGATCACGGTGGACGAGGGCGAGTCCATGGAGCAGGCGGTGGCGACCTTCGCCAAACTCATGGGCAGTGACGTAGCACCCCGGAAGGAGTTCATCGTGGAGGGTGCCTACGCGTTGGACGCCGAGCGGATAGACGCCTGAGGCATGGATAGCCTGGATCCATGATGGGTCCTGCTCCTTTCGACGACCTGCTGGCCAGGAACCGACGCTATGCCGCCACGGCGCCCAAGGGCTTTGACGGGATCGCGCATGCCGGGGTGGCTGTGGTCACCTGTATGGATTCCCGGCTCCAGCCGCTGGAAATGATCGGTCTTTTCGTTGGGGAGGCGAAGATCATGCGTACGCCGGGTGGCCATGTCACTCCAGATGCGTTGGCGGGCTGCGTCCTCGGTGTCCACATGCTGGAAGTGGAGCGGATCTTGGTGGTGCAGCACACCCGGTGTGCAGCGGCGTCCACCGACAATGCGGGCATGCGGGCCAGACTGCTTGAGGCGAGTGGAATCGACGCTGGTGACTTCGACTTTGGAGCCGACCCGGATCAGTCCGGCCGCCTCCAGAGCGATGTCACCTTGTTGCGCGATCACCCGCTGATCTCGGGTCGGGCCCAGGTCGGGGGTTTTCTTTACGACGTCGAGACTGGGCTCTTGGAGCACCTCGCCTGAGCGGAGCGCGCCACCTGGCGGAACTACCCGCTCGGGTGCGTCGCGCCGACGTGCCAGGTGAGTCACCTGCCCCGTCAATGCGGGTGCTACCCAGGCTTCGCCTTTGACCGCCGAGTCTGGGCGCGGCGTGGGTACCCTCGCTGCAGTTCGCTGGGTCGATGGTCTCGTTCTTGAAGGGGCCATGGGGGTTGCTGCTCCCCTGGCCGGCGGATGGTGACGATTGAAATTTCGGCTCAGCGCCGCCTGAACTCAAGACGAACGTAGGATTTCTATCGCTAGATGGCGGGTGGACACCGCGGCGAGGGGCTGTGGCGAGGGTGTGCCCGATCCGTCGCGACGGCCAGTTGCCGGCGGTAGGTCCACCGGTGCTCCGGAGGCCGCGGCCGCGATCACCGGATCTGGTCCGACGTGGGCGAGCACCAAGGTGTCTTCCCCCTTCAAGAATCGGTGGCAGCGGACGCCGCCGGTGGCGCGGCCCTTGCCGGGATACTCCGCGAACGGGGTTACCTTGACCGAGCCGACTTCGGTCCCGGGGAGGGCGCTTGAGGATCCAGAAACCGTGACCACGCTGCCTTCGCCGCTGAGGGCACCGAAGTAGATCGCCTGGGCGTCGGTGGCGAGCTTGATCCCACTCACGCCACCCCCGGATCGGCCTTGGGGGCGTACCGCCGACGCCGGGAAGTGCAGCAGCTGAGCGTCGGAGGTTATGAAAACCAGCTCTGCTTCGGCGTTCAGGAGCTCCACCGCGCCCACGACTTCATCGCCGTGATCCAACCGGATGACCTCCCAGGCGTCCTTGTTGGACAACACCTCAGGATTGGCCCGTTTTACCACTCCATTGCGGGTGCCCAGGGCCCACGTTCCCTCCGATCCCAGCCCGGTGAGCGCTAACGGGCGCTCGCCCGGCTGCAGATCTAGAAGTTCGACCGCCCGAGAACCGCCGGTGAGATTCGGTGCCGTAGCGGTAAGGGGCACACTGGGAAGGTCAATAGCTTGGGCTCGAAGCACTCGGCCCGCCGATGTCAGTACACCGTAGTCGCTGCGAGCGGTGGTGCGGGTGGCCGACACGATGACATCGTGCTGGGCCCGGCTCCCCTCTGTGGGCAAGGCCTCACTGGTGTCGGCCCGGGCCAGCAGCCCTGCCGAGGACAGCATCACCACGCACGGATCATCGGCGACTTCCAGCGGTGTGGCCGCAGCCTTGGGGGATGCTCCGCTCCCGGCCAACAACACTGTCCGGCGTGGGGTTCCGAAGGCCTGGGCCACCTCATCGAGTTCGCGGGCCACGAGGGCACGTAGTTCATCGTCATTCTCGATTATCACGCTCAGATCGGCTAAGAGTTTCTCCAGTTGGGCACGTTCGGCCTCCAACTCGATCAAGCTGAACTTGGTCAGCCGGCGAAGCCGTAGATCTAAAATGTAGTTCGCCTGCACCTCCGACAGATCGAAGACCTCGATCAGGCGGGTACGGGCTGCTTCGGCGTCGTCGGAGCCGCGAATGATCTCGATAACGTCATCTATATCGACGATGGCCAGGAGCAGGCCCTGGACCAGATGCAACCTATCGGCCGCCTGTTGGTGCTGATGCCGGGTGCGCCGCAGCGTGACATCGAGACGGTGGTCGGCATACACCAGGAGGGCATCGCGGAGATTCAACGTCTGCGGCTGGCCTTCGACCAGTGCGACCATGTTGATGCCGAAGCTATCTTCCAGCTTGGTGAGCTTGTAAAGCTGCTCGAGCATCGCGTCGGGATTGATCCCGTTCTTGACTTCGATGACCAGCCGGGTGCCGTTGGTGAGATCGGTGAGGTCTTTGATGTCGGCGATGCCGGTGATCTTCTTGTTCTGATGAAGCGTCTTGATCTGGTCGATGATCCTCTCTGGACCGACCATGTGGGGGAGTTCGGTGACGACTATCCCGCGTCGGCGGGCCGAGGTTTGTTCAATGCGCGCGGTGGCGCGGATCTTGAAGGTGCCGCGACCGGTGGCGTAGGCATCGGTGATCCCCTCCAGGCCCACGATCTTGCCGCCGGTGGGCAGATCGGGGCCGGGAATGAACCGCATCAGATCCTCGACACTGGCCTCGGGGTGTTTGAGGAGATGTTTGAGTGCTTGTACACATTCCACCAAGTTGTGCGGCGGGATGTTGGTAGCCATGCCCACGGCGATCCCGGTCGATCCATTGACCAGAAGGTTGGGGAATCCGGCAGGCAAAACCACGGGCTCAGTGCCGCGGCCGTCGTAGTTGGACTTGAACTCAACGGTGTCCTGGTCGATCTCGGCCACCATCGCCGATGCTGCGGTGGCCATCCGGCACTCGGTGTAGCGCATCGCGGCCGGCCCGGCATCCAAGGATCCGAAGTTGCCATGCCCGTCGACCACCGGTAGGCGCATCGACCAGGACTGTCCCATGCGGACCAGCGCATCGTAGATGGCACTGTCTCCGTGGGGGTGCAGCTTGCCCATCACGTCGCCAACCACCCGGGCGCACTTGACATGGGGACGGTCTGGCCGAACACCCATGTCATCCATGGAATAGAGAATCCGGCGCTGCACAGGCTTCAGGCCATCCCGAGCATCGGGGAGGGCCCGGGCGTAGATGACGGAGTAGGCGTACTCGAGAAAGCTCGTCTCCATCTCGGCGGTGACGTCGATGTCGATTATCTTCTCTACGAGATCGTCATCGGCTGGCGGAGTCCTGGCCACGTCTTCCTTCCCCCCGTTCATCGTGCGGGATCAGCTTTCTCGGGCGCGAAAAAGCCGGACGCGGGTGCGTCACCCCCCATTGTGACGCCATCAGGGGCTGACCCTGGTGCGGCACTCCGGGTTGCCCCCAAGCGCGGCCAGGTCAGATCAGGTGGTAGCGCTCGGCTGCCAATTGCAGAAGTCCGCGGCCATCGGGAGCCCGCAGAATCGGGGCGTGCGGATAGCTGCCATCGTCGGCGAGTAGCGGTTCGGTGGAGCCATGGGCTAGGTAGTGCTGAGCGGGGGACAGCTGACGGATAGCAATAGCCATCACTCGGTCCGGATTAGCGACGGCGAACTCCCGGTAGATCTCTGGGTCATGCTGCCCGTCATCACCCACGAGGAACCAGGAGAGGTGTGGGAAATCGAGGGATAGCTGCAGCAGCGCCTTGCGTTTGTGCTCGACTCCCGAGCGGAACCAGCCGGTATTGGTGGGCCCCCAGTCGGTGAGGAGCATGGGGCCCGATGGGTAGCGGTGACGTCCGAGGAATCTATCCAGAAAGCCGTGAGTATTCCAGGCTCCGGTGGAGAGATAGAAGATAGGCGTGTGCGGAAAGGCGGCCTGGATCGCATCATAGAAGTGCGCCATGGCCGGTACCGCTTGGCGGGCCATCTCGGCGCGGACGAAGGAGTTCCAGGCAGCGGCCAGGGGGCGGGGGACCATGGTGCTGAGCACCGTGTCGTCCACATCGCTGACGATGGCGACGGTGGCCTCTGGCGCGACTATCTGCACCGGCGCTTCAACGACGCAGACCTCCTCGGCCTCCCCACCGGCGGTGACCGAGATCTGGGCTGAAGACCACCCCGCAGGGAGGTTGTGGCCAGTGACCCGATGGTCGATGAAGCCGCCGCGGTCGGTGATTCCAGACATCGTGGCATTGCCGATAGTCAGGGTGTAAGGGGCGTGAATGCAGGCAGCGGTGACGAAATTCCGCCAGCCGCGGCGGCGCAAGAAGCTTTCAGTGGCCTTCCCCAGGTGCGTCTCGGCGAACTGGGGCGCTAGGACAACCCGTCCGAGTACACGCACGAAGTCCTGATTGCCGTAGGCGGTGTAGGGGATCACACGTTCCCGCCAACCGAGTGCGCGGCAGAAGCGCTCCGCGCGCCTGTCGAAGAAGGCCTCCAGTCGTGCGGCAAAGAACGGTCGGGTGCTCACCGCCCCCACGGTACTGACCGGAGGGCTTGCCCGCAGCCCGGCATCACCAGCCGTTTCCAGAAACAAGCGCAGGTGGCCGCTGGCGGCTACGCTGAGTCAGTGCTTCGTGGCGATGGTGATCAGAAAACAGGTGCAACAGTCCGGATACCGGCTGGCCTGCGCGCAGCCATTGTCGCCTCTGGATATTTCCCGGCGCTCGTGGAGTCCATGGTCAGCCAGTCCCTGGGGGACGAGGAGGTGCTCGACTGGCTGGTGCACCATGAGGCGACCTTCTCTAGTCAGGAAGTACATCGGCACGTCACAGTGCTGCTGCTCACGCCGACGCGATTCTTGGTGGCCCACACCGATGATGGCAATAATCCGGACGTGTCCCAGGCTTTGACCACTGTGGATTCAGTGGCGCTGCGCAAGATTCGTTCGGTGGGCCTGACCCAAGTGGCGGGCAACCCCGAGCAGTTCGGTTCGGGTCCGTCGACGCTGGATGAGGCCTGGCTGGTGGTGCATTGGGGAGCCGTGCGTCGGGTGGAGATTGAGCCAGCCGTGTGCGGTGATCCCACCTGCGAAGCCGATCATGGTTTCTCCGCCCAAGACGTCGGGGATGACCTGACCGTCCGGGTGAGTGCGGCCGCCGACGGTGCCGAACGGGTGGCCGATTTGATTCGTTTCGGCGCTGCGCTGCAACGGGGTTGTGCGTGACCGGCTCCGATTTGCCTCGCGTCCCGGACTATGGCCGCTCCACACTGGCTGATGTTTTCGGGAGTGTGGCCACCTCGCTGGGGCATGCCGGCTGGCAGGATGCCCTGCGCTTGCCGGCCGCATCCCGATGGGTCCTGGTGCTGGTTGATGGGCTGGGGGACCTTAACCTCAGTAGTGCTCTAGAGGAGGCGCCCTACCTGAGTGGCCTGCGCTCAGCCAACCAGGGCCGGACGATCACCAGTGCCGCTCCTAGTACGACCGCGACCAGCGTGACCAGTCTCGGCACTGGGCTGCCGCCTGGTCAGCACGGCATCGTGGGCTACGCCTTCCGGAATCCGCTCTCCGGGGACTATCTCAACGCACTGGTCTGGGCGCGCGGGTTGTCCCCCCTGGATGTGCAACCGCGACTCACCGGATTTGAACGGCTGGCGCGTACCGAAACCGCGTTGACCCTGGTCAATCCGGCCAGGTTTCAAGGCAGTGGTTTGACCGAGTGCGCCATGCGTGGGGCCCGGTTCCAGCCGGTCCCCGATGAGCACGACCATGCGGCGCGGATCGGCTGGGTTGTCGACGCAGCTCAGTCGGCCCCCACCAGCCTCACCTACTTCTATGAGCGTGAGCTCGATCACGTCGGGCACGCCCGGGGTTGGCAGAGCCCCGAATGGCGTCGCACACTCACTCGGGTTGACACCATGCTCAGCCGCTTGCGCGAGGCGCTGCCTGCAGACGTGAAGCTGCTGATCACCGGAGATCACGGAATGATAGACAGCCCTCGATCTCGGTGGGTGATCGCCGAAGATGTTCCGGGCCTCCTCGACGGAGTCACGCTACTCGCTGGCGAGGGCCGGTTCCGGCAGGTGTATGCGGATGCCGGGGAGGTCAGCAGCGTCGCGCGCCGGTGGGCCAGGTACCTGGGCGATCGGGCCTGGGTGAGCACCCGGGACGAGGCGATCGCGGCCGGTTGGTTTGGTGCCACCGATCGCCGCATGGCTTCCCGGATCGGTGATGTTTGCATGGTGATGCGGGGCGATTGGGCCGTCATGACGCGGAGTCAGCCCAAGGAACTCGGCCTGCTCGGAATGCACGGCTCCCTGACCGATCAGGAGATGCGGGTACCTCTGCTCGTGGGGTAGTGGCGGTGATTAGTCAGTACCGCTGCCCTTGGGGCCGCCGAACATGATTTCGTCCCAGCTGGGCACCGAAGCCCGTTTCCGGCGTCCACGCGGCTTGGGACGGCGTTCGGCTGGTGGTGGTTCGACGTCATCTATCAGGGATAGCTGCTCGGGTTCGTCCGGCGGTGTTTCCACTTCCTGGAGCGCCACGGCGGGGGCTTCCTCGAGAGCCTCGGGTGGGGATGGCTCGCTCGGCAGGGTGAGGTCGAGCTCTTCGGGGGAGAGTTGATCCTCACCTGGGTCCGCGTCGATGACCGGTACCGAATCCTCAAGGGGGTGCACCAATCCCGAATAGACCCGGACCGAGTCCTCGTCGAAGCTGGCCAACATGTCGTAGAGCACATCCAGATTTGATGTGGGCTCCTGGACGATCTCGTAGACCCCATCGACCTCGGTGAGTTGGCCCTCGTGGAAGGCGTCTTCAACATCGTCGCTCAGCGGGTCTGCCGTGGCTTCGGTTTCGGCTGTCTGGGCGCTCGCCTCGGTAGCTACTGATTCGTCGGTGTCAGGCTGGCTGGTCTGGACGGCCCGCACGATAGCCAGATCGTCGTTGGTGGCTGCGGGCGCTGAGGGCGGCGGCTGGGTGCGGCGATCATCCCCGATGAGGGCTCGGGCGATGTCGTTGTCGGCGACTGAGAAATGGCCGGCTTGTTCATAGCTGAAGGCGGCAGCGATCTCCTGATCGTGCTGGACGAAGGTGACGAGTACTCGCCATCGACGGTCCGCCAGCTTCCAGGCGTCCCAGATGGCTGCGTCGGGATCCAATCCACGGGCAGCCAGGTTGTCGGTCACGGTCTTGCTGAGGAGTCGGTGGGCAGTCGTCTCACTTCGCCGACGCACCGGGTGTTGGCGGGCTAGGCCGACGATGTGTTCCCGTTCGGCGAGGACTGGTCCGGCATAGATGTTCACCCGCTCGATGGGCATCCCGGCAGCGCGGGCGACCACTTCAGCAGACTCGCCCGCACGGATGCGCGCCTGAATCTCCCGCGGTCGCAGTTCACTGTCCATGATCGTCTCCAGTAGGGCGCGGTGCGGCACAACACCGCCTGCTGGTTGCTCCCCCCATCAAGCCGTTCAGCGGTGACGCTTTCCCACGCGTGCTCGGTGCTAACGGTAACCTACCGTTCCCCAGAGAAATTCCTGAGTTTCTGCCTCGGAGTGCCGGTCATGGATTGAGTGAAGGCGACGTGGCCTTGACAAGTGTGATATATGTGCGTCGGACAACTCTTAGATGTAGCCCGGCAGGAAGGAACCATGGCCACCGATTACGACGCCCCCCGGAAGAACGACGAAGAGCGCGAAGACAGCATTGAGGAGCTCAAGAGTCGTCGAAATGACAAGAATTCTGGCAAGGTCGACGAGGACGAGGTCGAGGCTGCGGAGTCCTTTGAACTTCCCGGTGCCGATCTCTCCCATGAGGAACTCACCGTCCGGGTGCTGCCCCGGCAGGCGAATGAGTTCACCTGTGCCGGGTGTTTCCTGGTGAAGGGTCGTAGCCAGCTGGCCGAGGAAAAGGGAGGCAAGTACTACTGCGTGGACTGCGCAGGGTAGGTGCCTCCCGGGGGTGAGCGCCGAGGAACGGCCCCCCGACGGGATTCCTCGGCTGGGTGTCGGCTATGGGTCAGAGTTTCAGGTTGACGCTGCGTACCGGGCTGGACAGCCCGGTTTGCTGCTGCCAATGTCGTGCGGCCAAGCGATTGGTCAGCACTTGGGACAGGCCGACACCCAGCGCCAGTGCAGCGACCCGAGCGACAGCGATGCCGGTGGGAGTATTGGGGTCATTCGGTTCCGGCGGCTCGTCTCCGGTCACGAAGCTCCACGCTGCATCCACCGCCTTGCTGGCGACGATGCCCGATAGCGCCGCGATGGTGGTGGAATAAAGATTCCACACGATCTTCTGGGAGAGTTCCACGCTCACTCCTGCCTCTCGGGGGGGCAGTGAGCCCCCGGCCTCAACCATGGTAATGCCCTCGGTGAGGATGCTCTGGCCGCTTCCGCCTGACTGGCCAGCGGATCTCGGCACTGTCGAGAGAGCTACTCCTGGCACCGGTCGGTCACGGTAGGTTGGGGACGTGTTGTTTCAGGAACGCCTGCGAGTCCCGCTTGGCTGGTGGATCATCGGGATCCTGCTCGGCGTCACCACAATTACGGCCATCGGATTCATGATGGGTCCGTGGGTGTCTGCGTCGGCTGGGCTGGGCAGCGTCATCGTCGTGGCCGTGTTCCTGCTGTGGATCGGGGGGACTCGGATTCGAGTGGATGAGCGCGGTTTGTCGGTGGGGCGGTCTCTTCTGGAATGGCCTTATGTGGGCGCCGTGACCGCGCTGAAATCCGCGGAGACGCGGGCCTTGCTGGGGCCGGATGCGGATGCCCGGGCGTTTGTGGTGCAGCGCCCCTGGCTACCCGACGCAGTTCAGGTTGAGGTGTGTGATCCTGCTGATCCCCATCCCTACTGGTTGGTTTCGACCCGATCTCCTGCGCAGTGTGTGGCAGCCATCGAGCGGGCCCGTGCCGGTGCGACGACCCATGAGTGACCCGGAGTTCCCGGAGGTGCTCGTGCGGCGCCTGGACCCCGGGATGCCACTGCCGCAGTACGCGCATACCGGTGATGCGGGCGCCGATGTGGCGACCCGTATCGAGGTGGTGTTGGAACCCGGGGAACGGGCCCTCGTGCCCACCGGGATCGCGGTGGCGATGCCGCCTGGGTGGGCGGCGTTCGTGCACCCGAGGTCTGGGTTGGCCGCTCGACAAGGGGTGACGATAGTCAATGCCCCCGGCACGGTGGACGCTGGCTATCGCGGAGAGATTCAGGTCTGCCTGCTCAATACCGATAGAACCCGCAGGGTGATACTGCATCGTGGGGACCACATTGCCCAGCTAGTCTTCCAACGCGTGGGCCGAGCCAGTTTCACCGAGGTGGCGGAACTGCCGCCCAGCGAACGGGGGACGGGTGGGCATGGGTCCACCGGAGGTGTTGCGGCCTGGGAGGGTGCGTCCTTGCAGGCGGATAAGACGGAGGAGAGGCAGTAGTGGTCTTCGGACGTAATGCCGGCCAGCGGGATGCCGACGTCGCTCAGGGGGACGACGTCGTCGACGACACGAGTGCCGAGGAAGCTGTGACGGCGAATGCTGTCGATGAGGACATCCGCAGTGACGGGCCCTTCGACTACACCGAAGTTGATCTCGAAGACGACTCTGTGGATCTGCATGCCCACGGTATGGCCCGGATCACCTATGGCCCGCTGATCATCACGCAGCCGCGAGACATCAAAGTTCAGCTTCAGGGAGATCCGCAGGCCAAGGCTGTGTATTCACTGCTGGCGCATCATGAGGGCTCCGGGATTGAGGTGGCGCTGTTCGCGGCCCCCCGGAGTGGGGATATGGCCGAAGAGCTGCGCGAGGACATCATTGAAGAAGCTTCCCAGGGGGCGGGAAATGCAGAGACATCGCCGGGGCCGTTCGGCACCGAGATCCGTCGGGTTCTGCCTGTCGAAGGCCCCGAAGGTGAGCAACTCTTCCACGTCTCCCGGATCTGGCTGGTCACCGGCCCGCGGTGGCTCCTCCGTGGAACTCTGATGGGCAAAGCGGCCTTGGTCGAAGGCACCAACGCCCCGGCAGACTTCTTTGTGGAGTTCTTCCGGAACATTGTGGTCCGGCGCGATGACGAGGCCCGCTCGCCCGGAGAACTCATCCATTTGGCGGTGCCCGAGGGAGTAGCCCAGGGCTAGCTGACCCAGGGCCGCTAGCCCGACCCGGAGGCGAAGTAATCCTCAGTAGACTGTCGGGGTGATTGCGGGTGGAGTCCGGGCCGTGCGGCTTGTCGACGGGATCGTCAGCGGCGATGAGTGAGGCTCCGCAAGTAGGGGATCTGCTCGGTCCGGTGCGGATCGGACCGGTGGCCCATGGTGGCCATTGGGTGGCGCGGGTTCACGGCCGGGTGTTTTTTGTCCGGCATGCCCTGAGCGGCGAACTGGTAACGATGCGAGTCACCGGATTGGCCCGGCGGCACGGCTACGCTGATGTTGAGGACATCCTGGAACCTGCAGCCGAGCGGCGGTCTCCGTCCTGTCCCATCGCGCAGCAGTGTGGTGGATGCGACTTTCAACATGTCACCCCAGATCACCAGCGGGAACTCAAACGCCGGGTCGTGGCCGAGCAGCTGAGTCGGCTGGCTGAGCTCACTTGGGAGGGCGAGGTGGAGGCTGTGGGGGAGCAGCCGATCCGGTGGCGAACCCGGATGCGCTATCGCCGTGCAGCTCATGGCTGGGGCCTCCGTGCGGCTCGGTCGCATGAGGTGGTTCCGCTTCCGGATGCGGGCTGTGAACTGGCGGTGCCTGCGCTGGCCTGTCCGCCGGCCCCTGAGGCTGACACCCAGGTGATCGTCGGGACAGCTGCTGCCGATGGCCCGCAGTGGACGGCACCCGGAGCTGATGTCATCGTGCGGGAGCAGGCCCATGGGCGGTCCTGGCGGGTCTCGACCGATGGGTTTTGGCAGGTGCATCCCCAGGCTGCTCAGGTGCTGACCGCAGCGGTCCTGGCGGGTTTGGAGGTGCGTCCTGGTGACCGTGCTCTTGACCTTTATTGTGGGGTGGGTTTGTTTGCCGGCGCCCTGGTTGATGCCGGTGCGGTGGTGACCGGTGTGGAAAGTGACCCGACCGCTGTCCGGTTGGCCAGGCTCAACGTTCCCGAGGCCCGGTTCCTGACGGGCTCGGTGGACCGGATGATCGCGCGCCTGCCCGCGAGCTGTGAACTTATAGTCTTGGATCCGCCTCGCCGGGGCGCCGGAGCCACAGTCATGGCTGAGTTGCTGCGCCGACAGCCGAGAGCGGTGGCCTATGTCGCCTGTGATCCGGCTGCGCTGGCCCGCGATATTGGTTTTGCTCAGGGGCTGGGATACGTCCCGGCCTGGATCCGGGCATTTGACTTGTTCGGGTCAACGCATCATGTTGAATGCGTGGCGGTACTGGTGCCCGATCGTTCGGCAGGCCACCCGCGTGGTAATATCTCGACATCAAGATATATTGGTCCAACGGAGGAAAGTCCAGCATGAGCCTGAACAGTTTCGGCGCCCGCAGCACCATGAAGTCGGGTGGCCAGGAGTACGAGATCTTCCGGCTGGACGCTGTGGATGGTTCGGCGACGCTGCCCTACAGCCTCAAGGTATTGCTGGAGAACCTGCTGCGCACCGAAGATGGCGCCAACATTACCGCCGAGCAGATTCGGGCCTTGGGGGAGTGGGTGGCTGACTCGGAACCGTCCCAGGAGATCCAGTTCACGCCGGCCCGGGTGATCATGCAGGACTTTACCGGCGTGCCCTGCATCGTCGATCTGGCCACGATGCGTGAAGCTGTCGCAGAGTTGGGTGGCAACCCCGCGACGGTTAACCCGCTGTCTCCGGCGGAGATGGTTATCGACCATTCCGTTATCGCCGACTTCTTCGGCACCGAAAGCGCCCTCGAGCTCAACATGGACGTCGAGTATGAGCGCAACCGAGAGCGGTACCAGTTCCTCCGGTGGGGCCAGACTGCCTTCGACGATTTCAAGGTGGTGCCTCCCGGCACCGGCATCGTGCACCAGGTGAACATCGAGAACTTGGCGCGGGTGGTCTTTCCACGGGTCGTCGATGGCGTCCTGCAGGCATACCCGGACACCTGCGTGGGCACCGACTCGCATACGACCATGGAAAACGGGCTGGGCATCGTTGGGTGGGGCGTAGGTGGCATCGAAGCGGAGGCGGCGATGCTGGGCCAGCCGGTCAGCATGCTGATTCCGCGTGTTGTCGGCTTCAAGCTTTCCGGTCGGCTGCCCGACGGGGTGACCGCCACCGACCTGGTCCTCACCATCACCGAGATGCTGCGGGAGCACAAGGTGGTCGGCAAGTTCGTTGAGTTCTACGGGCCGGGTGTCACCGAGGTGCCGCTGGCCAATCGGGCGACCATCGGAAATATGAGCCCCGAATATGGATCGACTATCGCCATCTTCCCAGTGGATGCCAAGACCATTGACTACCTGCGCCTCACCGGGCGCAGTGAGGAGCAGATTGCGCTGGTCGAGACCTATTGCCAGGCCCAAGGGCTGTGGCACGATCCCGCTGCAGAGCCTCGGTACTCGGAGTACATCGAACTCGATCTCGGCGACGTGGTTCCTTCGATTGCCGGTCCGAAGCGTCCTCAGGATCGGGTGTTGTTGAGCGAGTCGAAAGAGGCATTCCGGCAGGTCCTGCCCACGTATACCGACCAGGTCCGGGCGGCAGCACCGGTCACTTTGAGCGATGGCAAGTCCTTTGAATTGCACAATGGGGCAGTGACCGTGGCCGCGATTACCTCCTGTACCAACACGTCCAATCCTTCGGTCATGGTGGGGGCGGCCCTGGTGGCGAAGAAGGCGGTGGAGCGGGGTCTGCGGCCGCAACCATGGGTGAAGACGACGCTGGCTCCTGGCTCCAAGGTGGTCACCGACTACTACCAGAAGGCAGGATTGCAGTCCTACCTGGATCAACTAGGTTTCAATACCGTCGGTTACGGCTGCACTACGTGCATCGGGAACACCGGGCCGCTGATTCCCGAGGTGAGCAAGGCTATCAATGATGCGGATCTCGCGGTGACTGCGGTGCTGTCGGGTAACCGCAACTTTGAAGGCAGAATCAGTCCGGACGTCAAGATGAACTACCTGGCGTCGCCGCCGCTGGTGATCGTCTATGCCCTGGCCGGGACCATGGATATCGATCTAGATTCCGAACCTGTGGGAACTGATCGAAGCGGTCAGCCGGTGTACATGAAGGACCTGTGGCCCACGACCGCGGAGATCGAGGAAGTTGTCGGATCCGCTATCAGCGCGGAGATGTTCAGCACCCGCTATGCCGATGTCTTCGCTGGCGATGAAAAGTGGCGGACCCTTCCCACGCCAGATGGCGAGATCTTCGAGTGGGATCCGGATTCCACCTATGTCCGCAAGGCCCCCTACTTCGATGGGATGCCGGAGACACCGGAGCCGGTGACAGATATTGCCGGAGCTCGGGTGCTGCTCAAGCTGGGGGATTCGGTCACGACGGACCACATCAGCCCGGCCGGAAACATCAAGGCCGATACCCCGGCCGGGAAGTATCTGATCGAGCATGGAGTGGAGCGGAAAGATTTCAACAGCTACGGTTCTCGCCGCGGGAATCATGAGGTGATGATCCGGGGTACCTTCGCCAATATCAGGCTGCGGAATCAGATTGCTCCGGGGACCGAGGGCGGGTACACCCGGGACTTCACCGCTGAAGGAAATCCGGTGGTCTTTGTTTACGATGCGGCCCAGAACTACCGTGCTGCCGGAATTCCGCTGGTCGTGCTGGCCGGGAAAGAGTATGGCTCGGGAAGCTCCCGTGACTGGGCCGCTAAAGGGACGTCGTTGCTCGGGGTGCGTGCGGTGATCGCGGAGAGCTATGAGCGGATTCATCGCTCGAATCTCATCGGCATGGGGGTACTGCCGCTGCAGTTCCCGGAGGGCACCACGGCCGAGACCTATGGCCTGACCGGAGAGGAGACGTTTGCCATTGAGGGCGTCACCGCGCTCAATGATGGGGGCATACCCAAGACTATGATGGTGCGGGCCACCCGCCCGGAGGGTGAAGAGGTCGCGTTCGATGCGGTGGTGCGCATCGATACTCCCGGCGAGGCGGACTACTACCGCAACGGTGGGATTATGCAGTACGTGTTGCGAGGCCTTGCTCAGCGCTCATGAGCGCTGATACCCCACGGGAACGATCCTCGCCTGTGGGGGGGGCGCGAATTGCGTTGTCCTTTCTGGCGGTACTCCTCGGGCTGGTTCTGACGGCCATCCTGATGTCGGTGTGGAGTCTGTTCACCGACACCGTCTGTGGTCTGGATTCCGATGTTGTGTGCGGGCTCAGCTGGTTGTGGTTGGGCGTGGTTGTGGGAGTCCTCGCGGGGACTGCCCTGACCGGCCGGTTATTCAAGCTGGGCTGGGAATGGTGGCTTCTGGTGGTGGCTGGGGTGCTTCTATTTCCGGCCTTGAACGTCCTGCCCGGCGTGCTGATGTGGGGAATCATGGCCCTGTGGCCTGCTCTGGCAGGCGGGCTTACCTGGTCGGGTCTGGGTGGGCGGCCGCGCTGGCGGCCGTGGATCGTGGTTGCGGTAGCGCTGCTGGCGAGTGCGACCACCCTGGTGTCTCTGCTGCTGTGAGCTGTATTGCGTGGCTCCCCGGGATAACATAAAATCAAATGTATGTTCGATTCAGGGGGGCGGTTCGATGAACAATGTCGCGTGGACTCCAGCGGAACGCCGGGTCTCTACCCACTCGGGTTTCACTCGTCATGCGGGCGAAGGCCGGACAACGGGAAGGACTCGGTTTCCTGAGAGGGCCACGCTGGCCACCCCGCCGGGCTGGCCGACATCAGTGCGGCCACCGCATGCGCCCGGCTGGCAGGAGAGCGCGGCCAATTATCTTCTTGATTGTTCGCCTCCGGAGTATCGGACCATCCCGGTGCTGCGCCGCCACGTTGTTGTGCTGGCCCGGTTCACGGCGGAGCATGTAGAGAGCCAGCTGGTGGCATGCACGCAAGGCTTGGCGGGAGTTCGCACCAGTTTGGGGGACTATGTGACGCCGGACGTTGTCGAGGCTGCTGCCCAAACCTGGCATGAACAGCAGGCGTTCCTGCGGCGGCGTCGGCGAGAGATTGCGCTGGTGGAAGAGGCTTTGCGCGGGGGAGTGTTCGTTCAGAAACTCTAGGGATGCGCTGATCAATCATGCCCTGGCTGCGGCGCACCGGATCGGGCGAACCACGTCCCCCACATCTGGCGATGGACATCCAGTACACCCACCCAATGTGGGGTTGCGGTTCATCCCGCCC
>JBKEBU010000060.1:0-27882 GCA_047973325.1 Propioniciclava sp.
GATCGGTATCCGCGACGACAAGCAGACCACCACCATCACCGGTGTGGAAATGTTCCGCAAGATCCTCGACGAGGGTCGCGCCGGTGAGAACGTCGGCCTGCTGCTCCGTGGCACCAAGAAGGATGATGTCGAGCGTGGCATGGTCGTGTGCAAGCCGGGCTCGGTGACCCCGCACACCGACTTCGAGGCCAACGTCTACGTCCTCACCAAGGACGAGGGCGGCCGTCACAAGCCGTTCTTCAGCAACTACTCCCCGCAGTTCTTCTTCCGGACCACGGACGTGACGGGCGTGGTGCAGTTGCCCGAGGGCACCGACATGGTGATGCCTGGTGACAACACCTCGATGACCGTGCACCTCAACAAGCCGATCGCGATGGAGGAGCAGCTCAAGTTCGCCATCCGTGAAGGTGGCCGCACCGTGGGTGCTGGCAACGTGACCAAGATCATCAACTGACCTGAGTCACAGATTCGCGTGAGCTGAAGGCCCGTGCCCCTGCTGGGGTGCGGGCCTTCAGTCTTGTCGGAACGGCCGCTATCCGCTGGGTACCACGAATCTCAGCCGCGACGGACTATTAGGCTGGCCGGGTGACGATCCACACGACGCACCCGTTCGCCGTCCCCGAGGATGCCCGCGACGCGGCGCGGCAGTTCCGGGGGCGTCTCGTCTCGCCGGTTACGTTGTGGCTGTCGGGCCAGGGGCCGGGTCGTTCGGGCCTGACTGTCAGTTCCCTTATCGTCGGTCTCGGAGAACAACCCGTGGTGATTGGGCTCCTCGACCCCGACTCCGATCTCGCGCTGGCTGAGCCGGAGACCCTGACAATCTCGATGCTCACGCCGGAGGATCGTCGGCTAGCCGATGCGTTCGCCGGAGTGGCACCAGCGCCGGGTGGATCCTTCGCCCAGGCGGATTTTGTCGACAGCCCCTGGGGTCCGGTGCTCGACGACCGCCGAAGTTGGCTCGGAGCCCGGGTTCTCGATACCCGATCGGTAGGCTGGTCCGTGGAATGGGTAGCGCAGATCGAACAGGTGACCCTCGCGGACACAGCTCCCCTCGTGCACGAGCGTGGGCGCTACCGGGGGCTCGTCGATGGGTGAGTTGGGGTCCTGCCTCGGGCAGCTGTTGGCGCTGGTCCGCCCACACCGGACCGCGCCGCAGTCGTCGAGGCGTGGCACGGTACGCTGAGCCCATCATGAGCGATGATTCCCAGACCTCTCCGCGCTTGCGTATTGCTCCTTCGCCGACAGGTGATCCGCACGTGGGGACCGCCTACATGGCCTTGTTCAACCGGGCGTTCGCCAGCCAGGCCGGGGGGCAGTTCGTGCTCCGGATCGAGGACACCGATCGGGCCCGCTATGTGCCCGAGTCGGAGGGGCAGATCTTCGACACCTTGCGTTGGCTCGGGTTGCCCTGGGACGAGGGCCCCGACATCGGTGGACCGTACGCCCCCTACCGGCAGTCCGAACGGCTGGGCACCTACCAGCCGTTCGTGGAGCAGCTCCTGGAGCAGGGACACGCCTACTACTGCTGGTGCACCTCGGAGCGCCTGGCTGAGATGCGCGCCGAGCAGCAGGCCGCCAAGCAGGCGAAGACCGGCTACGACCGGCGCTGTCATGGCTTGAGTCGGGAGGAACGGGCCGCACTTCCAGGATTCGCGGAGACCCCGGTGGTGCGAATGCTCGTTCCGGAGGACATCGACACCACCTTCACCGACCTCATCCGTGGGGAGATCCACGCCCCAGTGCCCGATGACCAGGTGATTCTCAAAGCCGATGGGTTCCCGACCTATCACTTAGCGGTCGTGGTGGACGACCACCTGATGGGCATCACCCATGTGGTTCGCGGGGAGGAATGGATCAGCTCCACGCCCAAGCACAACCAGTTGTACCGCTGGCTGGGCTGGCCGGTGCCCGCCTATGCGCACATGCCGCTGCTGCGCAACCCCGACAAGTCCAAGATCAGCAAGCGCAAGAACCCTGCGGCCCGGCTGCTGTGGTTCCGTGAGCAGGGCTTCCTGCCCGAGGCCTTGCGCAACTTCCTCCAGCTGCTGGGCTACCCGCCGGTCCGCGACGACGAGGAAGTGGCCTCCTTCGAGGAGTTTACCGCCGCCTTCGACTGGGCGAAGGTCAACACCGTCGGCCCAGTCTTCGACCTGGACAAGCTCACCTGGCTCAACGGCCACTACCTCCGGTCCCTCAGTCCTGATGAGCTGGCTGAGAGGATTCTGGAGCATCTGGTCTTCACCGGAACCTGGGTGGATCCAAGCCCCGCGCAGGTCGCGGCATTGCGACGGGGCGCACCGCTCATTCAGGAGCGGCTCACCGTGCTGAGCGAGGCGGCTGACAAGCTCGCTTTCCTGTTTATCGGCGATAGCGATCTGGTCATCGACCCCGCTGCCGCCGGAGCGCTGCCGCAGAATACCGCCGAGATCCTGGACGCGGCTGTCACAGCGCTGACGGCACTCCCGTCATGGGAGGCGGCGGCGATTGAGTCCGCGCTGCGAAGCGGGCTCATCGATGGTCTCGGGCTCAAGCCGCGGGTAGCCTTCGCGCCGGTACGGATTGCCCTGACCGGCTCCAAGGTCTCGCCACCGCTGTTCGAGTCCCTGGAAGCTCTGGGCCAGGAATCCTCGCTGACCCGGCTGACCGCACTACGCTCCCACCGTTGACCTGACGCATACGAGGTGCTTGATCGATGCCGACACCTGAACACCTCCGCGAGGTGCGAGCGGCAGTCATGTCCGGAGTACGTGCCGCCTGAGCCGTATCCGCGCGATTCACGTCTCACCATGCTCTCCTTGGGGGGAGAGTCATCTGGGTGCTGACCCACAGGTTCCCGCCACCGGCGATGCCGAGCTCAGCCCTGCTCTACGACGTTCTTGAGCTGCCGCAGACCCTTCTCGAAGTCCTTGCCCAGCATGGCGTCCATGTTCATCACCTTGGCGAACAGGGCTGCGATCCCCTTGTTCTCGCCATGCATAGTCCAGGTGACCTCGGTTTGGTGGTCCACGGCTTGCAGGGTGAGCACCACCAGGTTGGTCGCCTTCCAGGGGCTGGTGAAGATCAGCTGAACCTCAATGGTCTCGGCGGTGGCATGCAGCATCTCCATGGAACCGGCACCTGCCTTCTTGTTTCCCTGCCAGGCGTAGTGGGCTCCGGGGCCCGACTCGGGTCCGGAGTAGGTGCGCTGAAGATTCGGATCCAGGCCCTCCCAGGGAGACCAGTCTTGCCAGGCGCGGAAGTCTACGAGGTGTTGTCGCACCACATCGGGCGGGGATGCGATCCGGATGCTGCGGGAGATGGAATAGGGCGCCATGAGCGCATAGCCTGGCACAGCACCACGTCGACGCCAAGACCCCTGGGGATGCGCTGATCAATCATGCCCTGGCGGTGGCGCACCGGATCGGGCGAACCACGTCCCCCACATCTGGCGATGGACATCCAGTACACCCACCAGATCTGGGGTCGCGGTTCATCCCGCCCGGCACGTCCTCGCACAGTAGATGGAGTGGTCGGGTTCAGCGCAGTTTGCGGAGGTGCACCTAGTGATGAGCAGCACCGTGGCGTGGAGGACGGTAACGCTCAGGACTCACCAGAATTTGCGTGACGCCTGCGAGGCGGACAGTCCCGGGATTGGACTGGCGCTGCTCGGGAGTCGATGGTCCGTGCATGGAAATGTCATCCACCGTCAGCTGTGGCTCAACTGTGATCGGAATCGGGCTTGATGACGCTCTCACTTCGGTACGATGCCGCGTACTGGACGCTCCGTGATCGGGATGCGCCTCGAGGAAGGGAAAGACTCGTGCAGCTCCGTAGGCCCGTGACCACCATCGTTGCCGCCCTGGCCGCACTAGCACTTGTTGCGTGTGGCTCCGGTGGGGCTGCACCCACCTCGGCGGGGACTTCTGGATCGACTGCCGCAGCCGACAAGGCGGTGTCGATCGGGATCACCCAGATAGTGGACCACCCGTCGTTGAATGCCTCGGTGGTCGGGTTCAAGGCTGCTCTCGCCGATGCCGGGTACGAGGTCACCTATGACGAGCAGAACGCCCAGAGCGATGTCTCCACGGCGGCGACTATCGCCGGGAACTTCGCGAATGCAGACCTTGATCTGGTGCTGGCGGTGGCCACTCCCACGGCCCAGGCGGCCGTGCAGGCGATCACCGATGTGCCGGTGCTGTTCACTGCGGTGACCGACCCGGTGGGGGCCGGGTTGGTGGAGTCCATGGAGGCCCCCGGCGCGAACGTGTCCGGAACCTCGGATGCGAACCCGGTGGCTGAGCAACTGGCGCTGGTCAAGGAGCTCGCCCCGGATGCGACGACCGTAGGCATTGTTTACTCCTCCGGTGAGGCGAACTCGCAAGCGCAGGTTGACTGGGCCAAGGAGGCTGCCACCGACCTGGGGCTCACCATCGAAGAGGCGACGGTGACCACCTCGGCGGAGGTGCAGCAGGCGACCGAGTCCCTGGAGGTGGATGCCTTCTACGTGATCACCGACAATGTGGTGGTCTCCGCATTGGAGTCGCTGCTCCAGGTCGCCGAGACCAAGAAGATTCCAGTCATTGCTGCCGAAGGTGATTCGGTGGCGCGAGGTTCGATAGCGACTGTCGGCATCTCCTATGAGAAGCTCGGCTATCAGACCGGCGAGATGGCTGCCAAGATCCTTGCGGGCGACGCCGATCCAGCCACAATGCCGGTGGGGACCCAGACCGATCTCGACCTGTATCTCAACCTGGGTGCGGCCGAGCGACAAGGGGTCACGGTGCCGCAGAGCCTTGTCGATAGAGCCGACCCGGCGAACGTTACCGAGTAGCGGCGCCGATTGGTCCTGGGATGATCCCCGCGGTTGAGCTTGGGCTGCTCTACGCCATCATGGCGCTGGGGGTGTATCTCACCTTCCGGATCCTCGAGTTCGCTGATCTCACAGTCGATGGCAGTATCACCACGGGTGCCGGGATCGCGGCCATCGGGATCATCAATGGCGTGCCGCCGGCACTGACCCTGCTGCTGGCACTGGCCAGTGGCCTGGTCGCTGGATTGATCACTGGCCTGCTGCACACCAAGGGACATATAGACGGGTTGCTGGCCGGCATCCTGACCCAGGTGGGCCTCTATTCGATCAACCTGCGGATCATGGGGAGGTCGAACCTGCCCTTGCTGCGCGAGCAGACCCTGTTCACACCCTTGCGAGAGGCGAAGATCCTCGGCACCTGGCTCGGGCCAGCGATTATCCTCGTCGGCGTTCTGCTGGTCCTCGCCCTCATAATCTGGTTCCTGCACACTGACCTGGGCACTGCCCTGCGGGCCACCGGCGATAATCCGGAGATGATTCGGTCGTTCGGGGTGTCCACCGATGCCACCAAGATCCTCGGGTTGGCGCTGTCCAACGGCCTGGTCGCGGTGTGCGGTGCCCTCATCGCGCAGTACCAGGGCTTCGCCGACATCGGGATGGGCATCGGCATGATCGTGGCCGGCTTAGCGTCGGTGATCATCGGTCAGGCGATTGTGGGTCGCCTCACCATCACGCGGGCGGCAATCGCTGTCGTCGTAGGGTCGGTGCTCTACCGGGTGGTGATTCAGCTAGCCCTGGAGGCCGGGCTGAATCCCAACGATATGAAGCTGATCTCCGCGGTCCTGGTGGTGCTGGCGCTCGTCCTGCCGCAATGGAAGGGATTTGCACGTCTACAGGCCCGATTCCGACGACGTCTGCCGGTGCCAGTGGCATCCGGCGCGGGAGATGATGCCCGGCTACCTACCGACGATGAGGCGGTGCGCTGATGCTCAGCGTCGAAAAACTCCAGGTGACTTTCTTCCCCGGCACCGTCAATGAACGGCGAGCGCTCCAAGGGGTCGATCTCAGCCTGGCCGAGGGTGATGTCGTCACCATCGTGGGCTCGAATGGGGCGGGCAAGTCAACCCTGCTCAACGTGGTGGCGGGCCCGCTGCGCGCCGACGCAGGCCGGTTGCTCATCCAGGGGCGCGACATCACCCGATTGTCAGAGCACCAGACGGCGCAGATGGTTGGCCGGGTCTTCCAGGACCCCCGGGCGGGGACCGCGCCCCACATGACTATCGAGGAGAATCTGGCGATAGCCCTGGCCCGTGGTTCCCGGCGGGGACTGCGGCAGGCCGTCACCCGTGCCAAACGGCAGCTGTTTCGTACCGAACTGCTCCAGTTGGAGCAGGGGCTGGAGAGTCGGCTCAAGGACTGGGTCGGGCTGCTGTCCGGCGGGCAACGCCAGGCGCTCAGCCTGCTGATGGCGACGTTGCAGCAACCCAAGGTGCTGTTGCTGGACGAGCACACTGCGGCCCTGGATCCGCAGCGGGCCGAGCTGGTGACCCGATTGACCCGCGACCTGGTGGCCCGGCATCGGCTCACCACCTTGATGGTGACCCACAACATGGAGCAGGCCCTCGCCCTGGGGAATCGGCTGATAATGATGCATCAGGGCAGGATCGTGCTGTCCCTGGACGAAGAGGCCAAGCAGCGCATGACGGTGCCGGGCTTGCTGACGGCATTTGAACGGCTCAAGCTCGACATTGATGACCGGACCTTGCTGTCCTGAGGGGGCCGCACTCACAGAACCCTGGCCGAGAGGACTCCCTCGACAGCTTGCAGCTGATGGATCAACGAGGGTGGCACCTCCCCATCGATGTCGACCACGGTGTAGGCCAGGTCACCTCGGGAAGCATTCAGCAAATCGGCGATATTCAATCCGGTGTCACCGACCATGGTCGAGATCTGTCCCACCATGGTGGGCACGTTCTGGTTAGCAATGGCGAGCCGTCGGGAGCCCTCGGCTCGGGCGAGCTGAGCGGTGGGGAAGTTCACTGCGTTGGTGATGATGCCGTCACTCAGGTAGTCGCGTAGCTGGTCGGCGGCCATCCGGGCACAGTTCTCTTCGGCCTCGACTGTGGACGCGCCTAAGTGGGGCAAGGTCACTACCCGTGGTCGCTGGTTCAATGCGGGCGTGGGGAAGTCACATACATAGCCGCGGAGTTGATTGTCCTCAAGGGCGGCGACCAGCGCGGTCTCGTCGACGATGGGACCGCGGGCAAAGTTGATCAGGACGGCCGACTGCTTCATCGCCTGGAACTGGGGTCCGGCGATGAGCCCGCGAGTACCGTCCACCAGGGGGATGTGCACGGTGATGATGTCGGCGCGGCGCAACAGCTGATCCAGCGCGGTCACCCGTTCCACGCTTGAGGACAGCTGCCAGGCGTGCTCGACGGTCACCTTCGGGTCGTAGCCGAGGACGTTCATCCCCAGCGAAATCGCTACGTTGGCGACCTCCACCCCGACCGCACCCAGCCCGATAACACCGAGCGTGCGCCCCGGGAGCTCGAAACCGAGGAAGTTCTTCTTGCCAGCCTCCACCAACCTATCCATGGTGGCGTGATCACCTTCGAGCCGGTGGGCGAAGGTGGCCGCGTCGACGATGTTCCGCGCTGCCAGGAAAATCCCGGCCACCACCAGTTCCTTGACAGCATTTGCGTTGGCTCCTGGGGTATTGAACACCGGGATGCCCCGGGCGGTGTAGTCCGGGATCGGGATGTTGTTGGTGCCCGCGCCGGCGCGGGCGACCGCCAGGAGCGAGGTGGGAATCGGCTCGCCATGCAGACTGGCCGAGCGGAGCAGGAGGCCATGGGGATCGTCCACCTGGCTGCTGACCTGAAACTCATCGGCGGCCAGCCGACTCAGGCCGGCCTGACTGATGGCATTGAGCGTGCGAATCCGAAAGGTCATCTCATTGGTCCTCAGGGTAGTGATTCAGCCGTGAGTGCGTTCGAACTCGGCCATGAAGTCCACCAGGGCCTGCACCCCGTCCAGGGGCATCGCGTTGTAGAGCGAGGCCCGCATGCCCCCCACTGAGCGATGCCCGGTGAGGTTGGTGAGCCCGGCCTCGGCAGCCGCCGTAGCGAATGGCTTCTCCAAGGATGGATCGGCGAGGAGGAAGGGCACGTTCATCCGGGAGCGGGCTTCAGGCGCTACCGGATTGGAGTAGAAATCAGATGTGTCGATGGCGCCGTACAGCAGGTCGGCCTTGCTCTGGTTCCGGATTGCCATCCCGGGCAATCCGCCCTGGGCCTTGATCCAGTCCAGGACCAGCCCGAGGAGGTACCAGCTGAACGTTGGGGGAGTGTTGACCATGGAGTCGGCCCCGGCTTGGGTTGCCCAATGCCAGATAGTTGGGGTGTCCGGGCGGGCTTGGTCCAGGAGAGCCCGGCTGACGATGACGATGACCAGCCCAGACGGCCCCATGTTCTTCTGAGCTCCGGCATAGACGACGCCGTGGCTGGCCACATCGATCGGTCGCGACAAGATGCTCGAACTCAGATCAGCGACCACGGGCACGTCGCCGGCGTCGGGAACGTAGGTGAACTCAACCCCACGAATGGTCTCATTGGGGGTGTAGTGCAGATAGGCGGCCGCGGGATCCACATCGATGGCTCCGGGATCGGGAAGTGTCGTGTAGGCGGTACCATCCTCGTCGGCTACAACTCTGACCTCGGCGTACTTGCGGGCCTCCGCGACGGCCTTCTTGCCCCAATCGCCAGTCGTGACGTACTCCACGTGATCTCCAGCAGCGGCTAGGTTCATCGGCACTGCCGCGAACTGACCCAATGCTCCGCCCTGCAGGAAGAGGCAGGCATAGTCGTCGCCGATGCCGACGACCTCCCGGAAGGTCGCTTCTGCCTCGGCGGCGCAGGCAACGAATTCCTTGCTCCGATGAGACACCTCCATCACCGACATCCCCAAGCCCTGCCAGTCGAGTAGCTCCGCTTGGGCTTGCTCGAGGACCTCGACGGGCAGCATCGCCGGCCCGGCAGAGAAGTTGTAGACGCGCATGCGAGCAATCCTTGCGCGCTGGCAAGGCCATCTGGGGTGCGTCTCAAGCTGGTGAGCGACTCATCCGGAGCAGCCCCGGGTCCCCCGAACGGGTGTTACCATGCCACGCAGAGCCCCCGTGGGGTGACCGAGTTCCGTGGACATGCATGCCCCGACAATGCCTGCGGTGACGATCCGGTCGCACCGTGCACGATATGGGACGATGGTGGACGACCCGCGGGGCTGGAGGACGAATGGAGCACCCCCCTGACGAGGCTGTCCGTCGGCTGCTGGCGGAGCGGGAGAGCCATCGCGCGCGGCTCGCCGAGATCGACAGGGAGCTGGCCGTCCGGTCGCGCGAACGCGATCAGGATTTCGGGCTGCAGGTTCCACGCGGGCCAGCTCCTCCGCCCAGACCGGCCCCCGCTGGGCCAGCTCCTCCGCCCAGACCGGCCCCTGCTGGGCCAGTGCCGTCCGTTCCGCATCCGGCGGCGCGAATGGCCCCACCGCCTTCTCCGGGACTGAGAAGGCCAGCATGGCCCCCGTCGGGGGCGGGTGCTGCCGGGCGACCCCACCGCGCGCCCTCATCGCCGATGGCAACCTCGAACATCTCGCAACGGCCCACGGCACCGCCGCTATGGCAGCGGCCAGGATTCGCGGCCAGGGCGCTCGCGGTCACGGGTGGTGCGGTGACGCTGCTCGGCGTTGCCTTTCTGCTCATCTTGGCAGTGCAGTACGGCTACTTGGGCCCACTGGCCCGGACCTTGGCTGCGGCCGTGTTGGCAGTGGTGCTGGTGGCGCTGGCCTTCTTGGTCCACGATCGGGACCCGAAGAATCCTGGGGCAGCCATCCTGGCAGCCACCGGGATCGCGGCGGCCTTCCTGAGCACCGTCAGCGCCACCGTGGTCTACGGCTGGATTCCCGCCGTGCCTGGGTTAGCGCTCGGTGGGTTGATCGGGACCGCTGGGATGCTCTTGGCCCGGCAGTGGGTGAACCAATGGGTCGCCTCCATGGCGATCCTGGGGGCGTTGTTGCTGGCGCCGGTTGTCGGAGATTTCCGGATGCTAACGACGGCCACCATGATGCTGGTGCTGACCACCGTGGGCCTGGTGCTGGAGCGAGGAATGGCCTGGAAGGTTTTTCCGTTTGCGCGCACGCTGCCCACCGAACTCATGATGCTGGTCACTGCCTTGGGGGACTATGAAGGCGGCGAGGCGTGGTGGAATATCGCCTTGGGGATCGCCTTCGCCCTCGTACACCTGCTGCCCTTGTTCACCGAACCGCGGCGGGATCCGACGCTCCAGCCCATCGACCTGGGGCTACTGGTCGCGAGCGCGGTCCCGCTCTTCCTGGCCGCGCTGGTGACTCCCAACCTGGCGTTGGGAGCCGTGGGGCTGGGGCTGGTGGCTATAGTCTTCGGCGGTATCGGGTTCTGGCCGAGGGTAGCCGAATCGACGCGTTGGGCCGTGGTCCCCCTGGGTGCTATTGCGGGGACCTTAGCCGTGTGGGTGGCGTTGGATCATCGGTATGCGGCGGTACTGCTACCGCTGGTGGCGGCGGCCTATCTGACAGCGGCCAGGGCCACGCGATCACCGATAACTCTGACTGTGGGTGCGGTGCTGGGTGGCTTGGGGATGCTGTCCTGGCTCGGGCTAGCTGTGGTCCTGGTGAGTTGGTCCCAGGCCCGGCAGGTGGGTCTGGAGCAGGTACTGCAATCGATGGCCATGATGGCGGTCGTCGCCCTGGGCTCCCTGGCGGCCCACCGATGGGGGGTGCGGCCGGACCGGATCGTGTATGTCAGCTGGGCCGGAGCGGCGCTCACCCTGGCAGTCACGATAGTCGCGACCGCCAGCTGGCTGGGCACGCTCCTCGGCATTGGCCGCCCCGCTTTCGAGGTGGGCCATGTCGTGGTCACGGTCGCGTGGATTGTGTTGTGCATCTTCTTCTTGAGGCGTGGGCTGGTCGCTGGTCCCCAGGCTGGTCTGTGGCTTCGGCTGGCCTTGGCCATCGCGGTCACCGCGGTGGCCAAGCTGTTCCTGATCGACCTGGGGATGCTGGATGCGCCGGTCCGGGTGGTGGCCTTCCTGGCCGTGGGGCTGCTGCTCCTGCTGGCGGGAACCCGATACGCGCGGGTGTGGGAGCGAGTCCACGGGCAACCCGACGCCCAGCCCAACCCGCAGCGGGCGGCGACGAACGCGGCTCCAGCCCGCCCAGGCCAACGGCCCCAGGAGCCTACCTGGCCACCTCCGGACGGTCCACCACCGGGCCCGTCAGTGGGGGAGCATCGATCTCAGGGTGGCCCCGGTCGGTGGGCTGGATCCTGATGCTGGTCCGATTTGCCGCGAACCCGGAGCCGTGACAAAATAGCCGGGTTGCTTTGACGCAGGTTGCGGCAAGGCCACTCCGGTTTGTCCGAAGTGGGATCCGCAAGTGTGGAAGCGCTGCTTGATGTAGCGCATCCTCAAGCCAACCCGAGCAAGCCGGGCGGTCATCGCCGGGCCCTACCACGTCCCATCCAGTTTTCTGGGGCGTGTGCGGCCCGAATGGCGCGACACGCCCGACCGCGGGGGTCGGAGTGCATCAGGGGTTTCTCGACCGAGATTCCCTAGCGGGGCGGGCAGATGCTGGTCAGCCCACGACGTAGGTAAGGACAACATGGCGGGACAGAAGATCCGGATTCGACTCCGGGCCTATGACCACGAGGTCATCGATACGTCGGCGAAGAAGATCGTCGACACGGTTACCCGTACTGGCGCGCAGATCGCCGGCCCGGTGCCCCTGCCGACCGAGAAGAACGTGTACTGCGTGATCCGGTCGCCGCATAAGTACAAGGACAGCCGCGAGCACTTCGAGATGCGCACCCACAAGCGGCTCATCGACATTCTCGACCCGACTCCAAAGACGGTGGACTCGCTGATGCGACTCGATCTGCCTGCTGGGGTCGATATCGAGATCAAGCTTCCGTGAGGTCTGCCATGAATACTGAGCGCACTGTGAAGGGCATTCTGGGCAGCAAGCTCGGCATGACCCAGCTGTGGGACGCCGACAACAAGGTCGTCCCCGTCACCGTCATCCAGGCGGGCCCCTGCGTCGTCACGCAGGTCCGCACGCCGGAAAAGGACGGTTACCAGGCCGTTCAACTGGCCTACGGGGCCGTCAAACCCAAGAACGTGAACAAGCCGGAGGCCGGGCATTTTGGTGCTGCTGGGGTCACCCCGCGCCGGCACCTGGTCGAACTGCGGACCGCCGATGCCGACACCTACGAGCTGGGCCAAGAGGTCAGCGCCGAGGTCTTCGAGGCCGGCGACGTGGTCGATGTGACCGGCGTCTCCAAAGGCAAGGGCACCGCCGGCGTGGTCAAGCGGCACGGCTTCGCTGGCTTGCGTGCTAGCCATGGTGTTCACCGCAAGCACCGTTCGCCAGGTTCCATCGGGCAGTCCTCCACGCCGTCGCGGGTCTTCCCCGGCATGCGGATGGCCGGCCGGATGGGCGTCGACAAGGTGACTGTTCAGAACCTCACCATTCACGCGGTGGATACCGAGCGTGGGCTGATCCTGGTCAAGGGCTCCGTGCCCGGACCCAAGGGCGCCCTCGTGGTTGTGCGCACCGCCGCCAAGAAGGGAGCGAAGGCATGAGCGCCCCGACAGTGACCATCCTCGGCAGCGATAAGACCGCCGAACTGCCCGCCGACCTGTTCGATGTGCAGACCAACATCCCCCTGATCCACCAGGTCGTCGTCGCCCAGCAGGCGGCTGCCCGGCAGGGTACCCACTCCACCAAGACCCGCGGCCAGGTCCGCGGCGGTGGTGCCAAGCCGTGGCGGCAGAAGGGCACCGGCCGAGCCCGTCAGGGTTCTCGGCGTGCCCCCCAATGGACCGGTGGCGGGATCGTCCACGGACCGCAACCCCGGGACTACTCCAAGCGAACCCCCAAGAAGATGATCGCTGCCGCGCTGCGCGGGGTGCTCTCGGATCGGGCTCGCGAGGGTCGGGTGCACGTCGTGGAGTCCTTCGGCACCGACGTCCCCTCTACCAAGACGGCGCTGCAAGCGCTGGCGCCGGTGGCCGGCCGCCGGGTGCTCGTGGTGCTGGATCGTAACGAAGACGTGGCGTGGCTCTCGCTGCGCAACGTGGCTACGGTGCATCTCCTGGCGCAGGACCAGCTCAACGCCTACGACGTGGTTGTGTCCGATGACGTGGTCTTCTCCGCCGCTGCGCTGGACGCCTTCATTGCTGCGCGCAGCAACGGGAAGGGCACCGCAGTGGCACCAGCAGCAGCCAAGGCACCGAAAGCAGCGAAGCCTGCCAAGGCGAAGCCAGTGAAGGCCGTTGTTGAGGAATCGGCCGATACGGCGCCCTATGGTGCCGAGTCGTACCGGGGGGATACCCCGCCGGACGGCTTTGACATCAAGGGCAACGAACAGTCGATGAAGTTCCACACGCCCGTGTCGCCGTGGTACGGCCGTACCAAGGCCGAAGTGTGGTTCGCCACCGAAGCTGCCGCCGAAGCGGCCGGCTTCATCAACGCGGTGGCCAAGAACGAGGAGGCCGACCAGTGAGCAACCCTCTGAAGATCCATGACCACCGCGACATCCTGCTCGCCCCGGTCATCAGCGAGAAGAGCTATGCACTGCTCGACGAGAACACCTACACGTTTCTCGTGGATCCGAAGGCCAATAAGACCGAGATCAAGATCGCGGTGGAGAAGGTCTTCGGGGTCAAGGTGACCTCGGTCAATACGCTGAACCGCAAGGGCAAGGTGCGCCGCACCCGCGCCGGCGTGGGAAAGCGTCCCGACACGAAGCGGGCTTTCGTGACGGTGGCCGAAGGTGACCGCATCGATATCTTCGGCCAGGCGTGAGCCGGGCGACAGACTAAGGACTGAAACCATGGGTATCCGCAAGTACAAGCCGACCACGCCGGGCCGACGTGGCTCGTCGGTGTCTGACTTCGCTGAGCTGACCCGGTCGACACCGGAGAAGTCGCTCACGGTCCCGGTCAAGAAGACCGGTGGCCGCAACAATCAGGGCCGGATCACCACTCGCCACATCGGCGGTGGTCACAAGCAGGCCTATCGCATCATTGATTTCAAGCGCTACGACAAGGACGGGGTTCCGGCCAGGGTCGCTCATATCGAGTACGACCCGAACCGCACCGCCCGGATCGCCTTGTTGCACTATGCCGATGGCGAGAAGCGCTACATCATCGCCCCCGATGGTGTCCGTCAAGGCGCCAAGATCGAGGCCGGTGAGGGCGCTGACATCAAGCCTGGCAATAACCTTCCGCTGCGCAACATTCCGGTGGGCACCACTGTGCATGCCGTGGAGCTGCGTCCCGGCGGCGGTGCCAAGATGGGCCGCTCTGCCGGAGCTGCCATTCAGCTGGTCGCCCGCGAGGGGCGGCACGCGACCCTGCGGTTGCCGTCGGGTGAAATGCGGATGGTGGACGTTCGCTGCCGGGCAACTGTCGGCGAGGTCGGCAATGCCGAGCAGTCAAACATCAACTGGGGTAAGGCGGGCCGCAACCGGTGGAAGGGCGTGCGCCCGACCGTGCGCGGTGTGGTGATGAACCCGATCGACCACCCCCATGGTGGTGGGGAAGGCCGCACCTCCGGTGGTCGGCATCCGGTGAGCCCCTGGGGCAAGCCCGAGGGTCGTACCCGCAAGAAGAACAAGGCGAGCAACAAGCTCATCGTCCGCCGTCGCAAGACCGGCAAGAAGCGCTGATCGGGGAGTTGAGAAGGACACTATGCCACGCAGTCTGAAGAAGGGCCCCTTCGTCGACGATCACCTGGCCAAGAAGGTCAGTGTGCAGAACGACAAGGGCACCAAGAACGTGATCAAGACCTGGTCACGCCGCTCGATGATCACACCCGACATGATCGGGCACACCATTGCGGTGCATGACGGTCGCAAGCACATCCCGGTCTTCATTAGCGAGGCCATGGTCGGGCACAAGCTGGGCGAATTCGCCCCGACGCGCACCTTCCGTGGTCACGTGAAGGATGACAAGAAGGCGCGTCGGCGCTGAGCGCGACGAGACAAGGAATCAGATTCATGAGCACAGACAAATCGCGGCCCAGCCGCCGCGCTGCGCTGCTCGGGGACCGTCCCGGCTCGTACGCCATCGCGCGTCATGTCCGGATGTCGCCGACCAAGGTGCGCCGCGTCGTGGACGTGGTCCGCGGCATGAGCGTCACCGATGCCCTCGCCACCCTCCAGTTCCAGCCCCAGGCAGCAGCCGAGCCGGTGGCCAAAGTGGTGGCCTCGGCCGCTGCCAATGCCGAATACACCGAAGGTCTCCGGACCGAGGACCTGGTCATCTCGACGGCCTTCGTGGATGAGGGTGTCACTTTGAAGCGGATCCGGCCACGGGCCAAGGGCTCGGCTAGCCGGATCAACAAGCGCGGCTCGCACATCACGATCGTCGTAGAACCCAAGGCCGAGAAGGGAGCCTGATCATGGGACAAAAGATCAACCCCACCGGTTTCCGCCTGGGCATCACCACCGACCACACGTCGCGCTGGTATGCCGAGAAGAACTACGCCGACCTGGTCAACGAGGATGTCAAGATCCGGGACTTCCTCACCAAGAACCTCGAGCGCGCCGGGATCAGCTCGATCGAGATTGAGCGTCGGTCGGAGCGGGTGACCATCTTCCTGCACGCTGCCCGCCCGGGCATCGTCATCGGTCGCAACGGGGCTGAGGCGGAGCGGATTCGCGGCAGCTTGGAAAAGCTCACTGGCAAGCAGGTGCAGCTGAACATTCTCGAGGTCAAGAACCCCGAGATCGACGCCCAACTGGTGGCCCAAGGGATCGCCGAGCAGCTGAGCGCCCGAGTGGCTTTCCGCCGGGCGATGCGCAAGGCCCAGCAGACGGCGATGCGTTCGGGTGCCCTGGGCATCCGGATCCAATGCTCGGGTCGTCTGGGCGGAGCCGAAATGAGCCGGTCGGAGTTCTACCGCGAGGGCCGAGTGCCGTTGCACACGCTCCGCGCCGACATTGACTACGGCTTCTTCGAAGCCCGGACCACCTTCGGCCGGATTGGCGTGAAGGTGTGGATCTATAAGGGTGATGTCTCCGGCAACCGCGCCGAGCGGGCAGCTCAGAAGGCTGCTCGGGCTCAGGCGACCGGTCAGCGGCGTCCCGGGCGCGGCCCCCGCCGTGAAGGCGGTCGGGGTGGCGAGCGTGGCGGACGCCGTCGCGCCGAGGCCGCCGCTGCGGCCCCCGTGGCCGCCGAGGCCACTCAGAGTGAAGGAGCCTGATTCATGCTGATTCCGCGTCGCGTTAAGCACCGCAAGCAGCACCATCCCAAGCGGACGGGGCTGGCCAAGGGGGGCACCAAGCTCGCCTTCGGTGACTATGGCATTCAAGCGTTGGAGCCTTCCTATCTGACAAACCGTCAGATCGAGTCGGCCCGTATCGCGATGACCCGCCACATCAAGCGTGGGGGCAAGGTCTGGATCAATGTTTACCCCGACCGCCCCATGACCAAGCACCCAGCCGAGTCCCGGATGGGTTCGGGTAAGGGATCGCCGGAATGGTGGATCGCCAACATCAAGCCGGGCCGGGTGCTCTTCGAACTGTCCGGTGTGCCGGAGGACGTGGCCCGCGAGGCCATGCGTTTGGCCATCCACAAGCTGCCGTTCAAGGCACGCTTCATTAAGCGGGAAGCAGGTGAAATCTGATGGCGCAATCCGTCACCGCGGCCGATCTGCGCGGGCTTAGCCGCGCTGAACTGGACGACAAGGTTCGTGAGCTGAAGGAGGAGCTGTTTGCACTCCGTTTCCAGGCTGCGACCGGTCAGCTCGAGACCCACGGTCGGCTGCGCGAGGCCCGCAAGGACATCGCTCGGATCTACACGGTGATTCAGGAGCGCAATCTCGGCATCGTTCCTGACCCCGACGCAACCAACTAAGGACACCACATGAGTGAGACTGTTCAGCGCAACGCGCGCAAGGTCCGCGAGGGCCTCGTTGTCAGCGACAAGATGGACAAGACCATCACGGTCGCGATCGAACAGCGCGTCAAGCATGCGCTGTACGGCAAGGTGATGACCAAGACCGTGAAGCTCAAGGCGCACGACGAGGAGAACTCGGCGGGTATGGGTGACCGGGTGCGGATCATGGAGACCCGGCCGCTGTCGGCTACCAAGCGCTGGCGGCTGGTCGAGATCCTCGAGAAGGCCAAGTAAGGCGCACCGAGGCTGAGGACGAGCTGTCATCGGCTTGGAAACCCGACCAGTGACGACCCTCGGCTTCCGCTTGCGAGCGGAACTCGGCTCGTTCCGCCAGGCCCGTGAGGGAACCGGCGAAACCAAGGAGAAGAAGTGAAGAATCAGAACGCGCGGAGCGCGTCCCAGCCCACCGGCGAGGTGTGAAGTGATCCAGCAAGAGTCGCGACTGAAGGTCGCCGACAACACCGGAGCGAAGGAACTGCTCTGCATCCGGGTGCTCGGCGGATCGAAGGTCCGTTACGCCGGCGTAGGCGACAAGATAGTCGCCACCGTCAAAGACGCCATTCCGGGTGGCAACGTTAAGAAGGGCGAAGTGGTCAAGGCCGTCATCGTCCGCACGGTGAAGGAGACCCGCCGCGAGGATGGCTCCTACATCAAGTTTGATGAGAACGCCGCCGTTCTGCTCAAGAGCGACGGCGAGCCGCGGGGCACGCGTATCTTCGGCCCCGTCGGCCGGGAACTGCGGGACAAGCGCTTCATGCGGATAGTCTCGTTGGCACCGGAGGTTATCTGATCATGGCGAACTCTTTGCATGTGAAAAAGGGCGACACCGTCAAGGTGATCTCCGGAGACGACAAGGGCACCATCGGCGAGATCATCAAGGTGTTCCCCCAGGACAACAAGGTGATCGTCGAGGGTGTGAACATAGTCAAGAAGCACACTGCTAACAACCCGCAGACACAGCGCAATGACGGCGGCATTATCGAGACTGAGGCCCCGATTCATGTCAGCAATGTGCAGTTGGTTCTGGGTAGCGGCAAGAAGGCCCAGGTGACCCGGGTCGGCTACAAGCGCGTCGAGGTGACCAAGCGCCGCCCTGACGGCACCGAGTACACCGCCCAGCGTTCGGTGCGGATTGCCCGTGCGACCGGAGAGGAGATCTGAGATGGCCGAGACAGCTGTCACAGACCTGCCACGTCTGAAGAAGAAGTACCGCGAGGAGATCCGCGACGCTCTCAACGCCGAGTTCGGCTACGAGAACCTCATGCAGATCCCCGGTCTGGTGAAGATCGTGGTCAACATGGGCGTCGGTGAGGCGGCCCGGGATTCCAAGGTTATCGACGGCGCCGTCCGGGATCTGGCAGCTATCAGCGGCCAGAAGCCAACGGTGACGAAGGCACGTAAGTCCATCGCCCAGTTCAAGCTGCGCGAAGGCATGCCGATCGGCTGCCACGTCACCTTGCGGGGTGATCGGATGTGGGAGTTCGCCGATCGGCTGCTGACCCTGGCACTGCCGCGGATCCGCGACTTCCGCGGTCTGTCGGCTCGCCAATTCGATGGTCAGGGAAACTACACCTTCGGGCTGGACGAGCAGGTGATGTTCCACGAGATCGATCAGGACAAGATCGACAGGGTCCGGGGTATGGACATCACTTTCGTCACGTCGGCGAACACCGATGAGGAGGGCCGCGCCCTGCTGCGCGCCCTGGGCTTCCCGTTCAAGGCACCCGAGAATGACCCGAAGAAGGTCAAGTCGCGCAAGCGCGCGTACACCGGCTCGAAGAGCCAGATCAAGAAGCAGCTGGCAGGAAGGTGAGCTGAGAGATGGCAAAGACTGGCCTGAAGGTTAAGCAGGCGCGCAAGTCCAAGTTCGCGGTACGCGAGTACACCCGGTGCAACCGGTGCGGTCGTCCGCGTTCGGTCTACCGCAAGTTCGGCCTGTGCCGGATCTGCCTGCGCGAGCTGGCTCATCGCGGCGAACTCCCCGGTATCACCAAGTCGTCTTGGTGATCTGATTCACGTTCATTCAACACCGCAGTAGGTCCGCCGGCTAGGCCCGGGGGAAACCGCAGCGAGAAAGAGGCTATTGCCCATGACTATGACCGATCCGATAGCGGACATGCTGACGCGACTGCGGAATGCCAATCAGGCGTACCACGATTCGACGTCCATGCCGCACAGCAAGATCAAGGCGGGGATCGCCGAGATCTTGGTGCAACAGGGATACATCACCGGCTTTGAGGTTATCGAGCCGGCCGAGGGTGAGGTCGTCAAGACCCTCAAGGTAACCCTCAAGTACGGCCAGAACCGCGAACGTTCTATCGCGGGCCTGCGCCGGATAAGCAAGCCCGGTCTCCGGGTCTACGCGAAGAGCACCGCGCTGCCCAAGGTCTTGGGAGGCCTCGGCATCGCGATAATCTCCACGTCGCAGGGCCTGCTGACCGACCGGGAAGCAAACAAGAAGAGCATTGGCGGGGAAGTCCTCGCCTACGTCTGGTGATCGAGAGGAGCTGAACAATGTCCCGAATCGGCAAGCTCCCCATCGCGATCCCTAGCGGTGTTGAGATCAATCTCGATGGCCAGGATGTCGCCGTCAAGGGCCCGAAGGGCTCGCTGTCGCTGACCGTGGCCGAGCCCATCAATGTGGGTCGCAACGACGACGGCCAGATCGAGGTGACCCGCCCCGATGATGAGCCCCAGAACCGGGCGCTTCACGGACTCACCCGCACCCTGGTCCACAACATGGTCATCGGCGTGACCGAGGGCTATGAGAAGAAGCTGGAAATCGTCGGCGTGGGCTACCGCGTCATGGCCAAGGGCCCGACCCAGCTCGAGTTCGCGCTCGGCTACAGCCACCCGGTTGTTGTCAACGCACCCGAAGGGATCACCTTCGCAGTCGAGAAGCCGACGGCTTTCTCGGTCCAGGGCGTTGACAAGCAGCTTGTGGGTGAGGTTGCAGCCAACATCCGCAAGCTTCGCAAGCCGGAGCCCTACAAGGGCAAGGGTGTGCGTTACGCCGGCGAGCGAGTTCGCCGCAAGGTCGGAAAGGCTGGTAAGTGACCATGGGGATCGCATCGTCCAACAACAAGGGCATGGCGGCCCGCACCAAGGCGCGGCTGCGCCGACAGGCGCGGGGCCGGAAGAAGATCGTCGGGAGCGGCGAGCGTCCGCGCCTGGTGGTCACCCGCAGCTCGCGGCACATCCGCGCGCAGGTTATCGACGACGCGCGGGGCATCACGTTGGCCTCGGCCTCCACCATGGAGGGCGACCTGCGCGCTGCTGGCGGCGACAAGAAGGACAAGGCCAAGCAGGTGGGTCAACTCGTCGCAGAACGAGCGAAGCAGGCGGGCGTGGCGAACGTAGTGTTCGACCGGGCCGGTCACCAGTACCACGGACGGATCGCTGCGTTGGCTGATGCTGCGCGCGAAGCCGGCCTCGGATTCTGATCGAGCGGAAAGGCAACTCATGGCGAACGAAAACGCTAACGCCCGGCGCGGTGGCGACCGTCGCGGCCGCGATGATCGGCGTGGCCGGGATAACAACGCAGACCGCAACCAATACCTGGAGAAGGTAGTGACCATCAATCGCGTTGCGAAGGTGGTTCAAGGTGGTCGTCGGTTCAGCTTCACCGCCCTCGTGGTGGTGGGCGACGGTAACGGGACCGTCGGTGTCGGATACGGCAAGGCCAAGGAGGTGCCCTCGGCGATCGCCAAGGGCGTCGAAGAGGCCAAGAAGAACTTCTTCCGGGTTCCCCGGGTTCAGGGCACGATCCCGCATCCGGTGCAGGGTGAGAAGGCCGCCGGTGTGGTGCTGCTCCGGCCCGCCTCACCTGGTACCGGTGTGATCGCAGGCGGCTCGGCACGGGCAGTGCTGGAGTGCGCTGGGATCCACGATGTGCTGGCTAAGTCGCTGGGTAGTGCCAACGCGATCAACGTGGTGCATGCCACCGTGGAGGCGCTCCAGCAACTGGAAGAGCCCGAGCAGGTAGCGAAGCGTCGCGGCCTCCCGGTGGAGGACGTGGCCCCGGCCGCGCTGCTGAAGGCTCGCAAGGAGGGGGCTGCCTGATGGCTACCCTGCGGATTACCCAGGTCAAAAGCGCGAATAGCGTGAAGAGGAACCAGGCCGAAACCCTGCGTACTCTCGGTCTGAAGAAGATCGGGGACGTGGTGGAGCGGGAGGACCTGCCGCAGTACCGCGGCATGGTCAACACCGTCATCCATCTCGTGTCCGTCGAGGAGGTTAACTGACATGGCGCTGAAGGCACATCACCTGCGCCCCGCACCCGGCGCCGTCCGGGCGAAGACCCGCGTGGGTCGTGGCGAAGCGAGCAAGGGCAAGACAGCTGGACGCGGTACGAAGGGCACCGGCGCGCGCAAGAACGTGCCCGCGAACTTCGAGGGCGGGCAGATGCCGCTGCACATGCGGCTGCCGAAGCTGCGCGGCTTCCAGAACCCGTTCCGGGTGGAGTATCAGGTGGTCAACGTCGGCAGGCTGGGGGAGTTGTTCCCCGAGGGCGGCACCGTGACCGTGGCCGATCTGGTCGAGGTCGGTGCGGTCCGCAAGGGCCATCTAGTCAAGGTGCTTGGCTCGGGCGACCTGCAGGTCAAGCTTGAGGTTCAGGTGAATGCGTTCACCGGTTCGGCGAAGACCAAGATCGAGGCTGCTGGCGGCACTGCCACCGAGGTCTGATTTCAGAACAGCACAGCAGCGGGCATCCCTGGGGGTGCCCGCTGTTTGCGCATTCAGACCACTCTTTCGGTGCTGGGAACAGCCGCTGTCGTGATCCCGTCTTGCTCGGGAGCCACCTGACGCCGGTACCACGCACCTCAGCTGCACGGACGACTAGGTGTTTCTCCAGCAGGGGTGCATAGTGTGATAGAAACCCTGACTAGTACCCGTGGGGAGCGTCTCCCCGAGGGGCCACTGTGAGACCCGTCGACGGTGACGGTGAGAGGGGAAACCAATGGCAGGACAGTTTCAGGACAAGGTCGCACTGGTCACCGGCGGTGGCTCGGGGATCGGGGAGGCGGTAGCGCTCGCGCTCGGGGGTGAAGGGGCACATGTCGCGGTGGCGGATGTGAACGAGGTGGCCGCCCGCGCCGTTGCCGATTCTATTGTGGCAGCGGGTGGGCGGGCGTCGGTTGTGCCCGGTGACGTGTCCGACCCGCAGCAGGTGAAGCAGTCTATCGACGGGACCGTGCAGGCTGAGGGTGCCCTGCATCTGGCAGTCAACAATGCTGGAATCGGCGGTCCGCGAGGCCCGCTGGCCGACTATGACGACGGTGATGGGTTCGCCGCTTATCGGCAGCTCATCGAGATCGATCTGAACTCGGTGTACTACGGCATGCGGTACGAGATTCCGGCCATCATCGCCGCTGGGGGTGGCGCGATAGTCAATGTTGCCTCTGTTCACGGCCTGGTAGCCAATCTGAACGGGGCGCCCTACACCGCTGCTAAGCATGGGGTCGTCGGGATGACGAAGTCCGCGGGGGCGACCTACGGCGCCCAGGGAGTGCGGATAAATGCGGTGCTACCGGGCTACATAGAGACGCCGTTGCTGGATTCGCTACCGACGGAAGCGTTCAATGCGTTGCAGGCCAAGCACCCCATCGGTCGGCTGGGAACAGCCGCCGAGGTGGCTGACCTGGTGTTGTTCCTGCTCAGTGACAGAGCTTCTTTCATTACTGCAGGGCAGTTCACCGTCGACGGGGGCTACACCGCTGTCTAGTAGCGTGTCGCAGCTGATCTGTTGTATTCGCGACCCCAGGTGAGTCCTGGGCTGCGCCGTTGATCCTCATCGATACCCGGCATCGATTCCGGATCCCCGTCTTGCCCAGAACCCACCTGATACCGCTCGGTACCACACATCTCAGCTGCGACGAGCTACTAGCGTCGCCCGTCTCACGATCTGCTCGGCCAGCCGGGGCCGCATCCGGGTCGGTCCGTAGGATGGACCCAGAACAGGAGGTCGGCGCAAACAGGAGGTCGGCGCATGTGTGGACGGTTCGCGGCATCGGCTTCGGTGGCGGAGATCGTGGAGACCTTCGAGATCGATCTGGTGGTGAATGAGCCACAGCCGCGCTTCAATCTGGCACCGACTGATCCGGTGCCGGCAGTCGTAGAACGGCTCGATGTTGGCACCGGGGAAGCGGTCCGCAGGCTGGTTACCCCCCGGTGGGGGCTGGTGCCATCCTGGTCGCGCGACGCCCGGAGCGGGGCTCGCCTGATAAACGCCCGGAGTGAAACCGTCGCCACCAAGCCGGCTTTCCGGCAGGCGTTCGCCCGCCGTCGGTGCCTGATCCCAGCGGATGGCTTCTATGAATGGCAGTCTGCCCTGGATCCGGACTCGGGAAAAACTGTCAAGCAACCATGGTTTATCAGGCCCCGCTCGCATGGCCTGTTGGTGATGGCCGGGGTGTATGAGTTCTGGAAGGACCGGAACGACCCGGCAGGCGACTGGCTCACCACCTGCGCCGTGATCACCACCGCAGCGACCGATGCCCTGGGTGCGCTGCATGATCGGATGCCGATGGTGGTGCGCTCCGATCGCTGGGACGCCTGGTTGGACCCACAGGAGACCGATCCGCAGCTGGCGCTCGGCCTGTTGGATGTCGATTCTGGGGATCAGGTGGACCTGTACCCGGTCTCCCGCGCGGTGAACAGCGTGCGGCACGACGGGGCTGAGCTGGTGCAGCCGTTGGCCTGAAGTTGCGCTCAAGTCGTGCAACGTCGCGCTGCTTGGTAGGCTCGGACAGGTTTGGGGCTCACCCCGCCCTCAGTCGTACTCTTGTGAAAAGGAAACGGATGCTCGCCGCCTTCGTCAACGCGTTCCGGACGCCGGACCTGCGCCGGAAAATCGTGTTCACGCTGGGAATTCTGGCCGTGTTCCGAGTCGGTTCGGTCATACCCGCCCCCAACGTCAACCTTCAGAACATTAACCAGTGCACGGCGCAGGTCACCACAGGCGAAGCCGCGGGCCTGTACTCGATGATCAACCTGTTCTCCGGTGGTGCGCTGCTGCAGTTGGCGATCTTCGCCCTCGGCATCATGCCCTACATCACTGCTTCGATCATCCTGCAGCTTCTCACGGTGGTGATCCCACGCTTGGCGGCCCTGAAAAAGGAGGGTGGCGCGGGCCAGCAGAAGATCACGCAGTACACCCGGTATCTCACCATCGTGCTGGCAGTTCTGCAATCGACGGCCTTCGTGACTCTGGCGGTCACTGGTCAGCTCTACCAGGGCTGCAACTTGCCTGTTATCTACGACCCCTCACCGTTCCCGGTGATTGTCATGGTGCTGACTATGACCGCGGGCACCGGCATCGTTATGTGGCTGGGTGAGCTCATCACCGAGCGTGGCGTGGGTAATGGGATGTCCATCATGATCTTCACCCAGATCGCGGCAGCCTTTCCGGCACAGGTGTGGGCCCTAGCGCTGAGCAAGGGCACCCAGGAGTTCTACGGACTGACTCTCCCGACGTCGGCGGGTTGGCTGATCTTCTCGGTGGTCATCATCGTGGGCCTGCTCACCATGTTCGGCATCATCTTCGTCGAGCAGGCACAGCGGCGGATTCCGGTTCAGTACGCCAAGCGCATGGTCGGTCGGCGACTGGTCGGGGGCAGCACCACCTACATTCCGCTCAAGGTGAATCAGTCGGGCGTCATCCCGGTCATCTTCGCCTCGTCGATTCTCTATCTGCCGATCCTGTACGCGCAGATGGTGCCTGAGGGCGTGGTGTCGACCTGGATCGCGGCCAACTTCACCCCAGGTCAGGGTGGTTGGTACAGCGTGGTGGAGTTCTTGCTCATCATCGCGTTCGCCTACTTCTACGTGTCGATCACCTTCGACCCCGAAGAGGTAGCCGACAATATGAAAAAGTACGGCGGCTTCATCCCCGGTATCCGGGCCGGCAAGCCCACCGAGACCTATCTGAGCTATGTCCTCTCGCGGCTCACGGCGCCAGGTTCGTTGTACTTGGCCACTATCGCCATGATCCCTGGCATCGCCTTCGTGCTTCTGGGGACCGCCAGCCAGTTCCCCTTCGGTGGTACCTCCATCCTCATCATCGTCGGTGTCGCCCTCAACACCGTGAACCAGATTCAAAGCCAACTGCAGCAGCGCAACTACGAAGGTTTCCTGCGATGAGGGAGGATGCGGACCATGAGGCTACTTATCGCCGGGCCGCCGGGGGCCGGTAAGGGTACGCAAGCCACCGCGATAGCGGTCCGTTACGGTGTGCCTGCGATCTCCACCGGCGAGATTTTTCGGGACAACATCGAGCGGCACACGACGCTCGGTGATCGGGTCGCAACCCTCATTGAACACGGCGATTTCGTCCCCGATGTGATTACTACTTCACTCATTATGCAGCGCATCTCCGAGGCTGATTGCTGGCGCGGCTGGCTCTTGGACGGCTATCCGCGCACGCTGCCCCAGGTCGAGGCGCTCGACATTGCCTTGGCCGAAACCGGCACCCAGGTGGATGCGGTGCTCGCGCTCACCGCGAAACCCGATGCCCTGATCGAACGCATGCTGCACCGAGCGGCCATCGAAGGCCGTGCCGATGACAACAGCGAGGCTATCCGCCACCGGATCGAGGTCTACAACGCCGAGACCGCCGACGTGATCGCGGTGTACCGAGAGCGCGGCCTGTTGGTGGAGGTGGATGCTGTGGGCGAGGTCGATGATGTCCAGCGGCGGATTGCCGACGCCCTCGACGAACACCTGCTTCCCTCGTGATCCGGCAGCGCGGGATCGAGCTCAAGACCAGCGATCAGCTCCGGCTCATGCGGAAGGCTGGCCTGGTCGTGGCCGAGGTGCATCAGGCGCTCCGTGAGGCAGCCGCCCCCGGGATAACGACCGGGGAACTCGACCAGATCGCCCGGGAAATCCTGGCACGCCGAGGCGCCGGCTCATCCTTCTTGGGCTACGGTGCCGGTTGGGGGCTACCGCCCTATCCGGGAGTGACCTGCATCTCTGTCAATGAGGAGGTTGTGCACGGCATCCCGGGCAAGCGGGTGCTCAGGGAGGGTGATCTGGTCTCGGTTGACTTCGGGGCCATCGTGGAAGGCTGGCACGGAGATGGGGCGATCACGTTCGGCGTGGGTGCGCTGGCCGAGCCGGATGCACACCTCAGCGAAGCCACCCACGAGGCCTTGTGGGCGGGGATCGGCGCGGCTCGGCTGGGTGGCCGGATCGGCGATATCGGCGCCGCGATAGCGGCTCGGGTACGGCAAGAGCCGCAGACCTACGGGATCTTGCAGGACTACACCGGGCATGGCATCGGCTCGGCCATGCATCAGCCACCCGATGTGCCCAATCGAGGGCGGGCGGGCCGGGGCCCCAAGATCGAGTTGGGGATGGTCCTCGCCCTGGAGCCGATGATCACCCGGGGATCGGATCAGGGCGTCACCTTGGCCGATCAGTGGACCGTCGCTACCCAGGATGGCTCCCAGGCTGCGCACTGGGAGCACACCGTCACGGTGACCACGGCCGGTCTGTGGGTGCTCACCGCCCCGGATGGCGGCGAGGCCGAACTGGTCCGCCGCGATCTTCCCTTTGGGCCGCTTGCTGATTGAGCCTGCTCCTTCCATCGGTGGTGCGGCTAGGCTTGCGCCCATGCCCGAACTGCCGCGGTCCTCGCGCTATGTCGCTACCCCTGGCGCGACGCTCAATGAGGCCGAGCGCGCGGATCTGGTGGAACGGCTGAATGCCGCCTACGCTGCTGGTGCTATCCCGGCCGAAGCCTATGAGCAGCACCTAGACGCGTTGTTCTCGGCGTCGACCCTGGGTGAGGTGGCTCCAGTGGTGTCCTTGCTGCCCACCAAGCCGACCCACAAGACCCCGGAGGCAGTGCCGGTGGGGGAGGGCCAACCGGGAGAGCTGGCACCATTGCGCTCGCCCCGGCAACTGCCCTGGCTAGCCCCGGTTCTGGGGGCTGTGGCGGTTGCTGTGCTCGTGCTCGTGATCCTCCTGATAGTGCTCTAGAAGCGGGGGGGCCGCTCGAGAACATCCAGGAGTTCTACCCCAGGGCGACTCTCGCCGGCAGCGATTTGGCTACGGGTGAGCGCTGGAGTAGCATGATCAGTCGGTCACCTATGCCCAGGTGGCGACGCATGCAACCACGTAGGAGATCATGGCCAAGAAAGAAGGCGCCCTCGAGATGGAGGGTTCCGTGGTCGAGGCGCTGCCCAATGCAATGTTCCGGGTGGAACTCGACAACGGGCACAAGGTGTTGGCAACCATCAGCGGCAAGATGCGGCAGCACTATATCCGCATTCTTCCTTCTGATCGGGTGGTCGTGGAGCTTTCGCCCTATGACCTAACTCGGGGACGCATAGTCTTCCGACACCGCTAGCCACGATCTTCCGCGTACATCAATCCAGTCCGTCGGCCTAGCCCGGTGGACGCAACCCAAGAAAGTAGCTCGATGAAGGTTCAGCCGAGCGTCAAGCCGATCTGCGACAAGTGCAAGGTGATTCGCCGGCATGGTCGCGTGATGGTGATCTGCGAGAACCCCCGGCACAAGCAGCGCCAGGGCTAAGGTCGCCTGCTTCCTCCGGGGCGACGCACCCTGCTGGCGGTGGTCAGCGCACAACAAAACAACGTGACGGCATTCCCAGATGGGCACGGAGCGGCGCTCCGTATGCCAAGCCCGCTGGTTTTACCCCCGGACGAAGGCCGGGGCCCGCGCTCAGGCGCACGGGACGCCGCACGCCAGATACCTTCGCGGTCCTGCGGGACCGGACATACGAGAAAGGGAACCGCCTGATGGCACGACTTATCGGAGTCGATCTCCCGCGTGAGAAGCGCACCGAGATCGGACTCACCTACATCTTCGGTATCGGGCGCACCCGGGCCAAGGAGATCCTCGACGCCACCGGCGTCAGCGGTGATATCCGCGTGAAGGACCTGACCGACGACCAGCTCGTCGCGATGCGGGACTACATCGAGGCCAACTACGAGACCGAGGGTGACCTCCGTCGGACCGTGGCCGCCGATATTCGCCGCAAGATCGAGATCGGCAGCTACCAGGGCCGCCGTCACCGTATGGGCCTCCCCGTCCGCGGGCAGCGGACGCGTACGAATGCGCGCTCCCGT
>JBKEBU010000120.1:0-15626 GCA_047973325.1 Propioniciclava sp.
GTCATCCAGAAGGTGGTGCCCTTCCGCAGGCAGGGCCGGGTTTTCGGGTTCGCGCAAGCGTTCGAGTCCTCGGCGGCACCGATCACCTCGTTCCTCATCGCTCCCCTGGCCCAGTTCTGGGTGATCCCCTACATGGAGACCACCGGGGGACACGACGCGTGGGGCTGGCTGCTCGGTGACGGCGACGCCCGTGGGATCGCATTGATCTTCCTCATCGGTGGGATCGTCATGGTGATCGCCGCCCTGCTGGCCTTCACCACCCGGTCCTACCGTCTACTGTCGGAGTACTTCGCCGGACAGCACGAATCTGTGAAACCCACAGAACCGCCCGCCCCTTCCACCACGACCGAGGCGATATCAGGCGCCGATCAGACCTGACCGGCCGGCTGCCATCAACCCGGAGGCCGCGGGGCGCAGATCTGCGCAGCCAGATGCCCGGCACCGTATCCGTTGTCGATATTGACAACTGCCACACCGGGGGCGCAGGCGTTGAGCATGGTCAGCAACGCCGCCAGACCCTCGAACGAGGCCCCGTAACCCACTGAGGTCGGGACCCCGATCACGGGACAACTCACGAGACCAGCGATCAGCCCGGGCAACGCCCCATCCATGCCGGCCACCACCACGACGGCGCCGGCTGTGCGAAACACATCGAGCTTCGCCAAGGTCCGGTGGAGACCGGCGATACCGACGTCAACCACAAGCTCCGCCGAGCGGCCCAGGTATCGCGCCGTCAGCAGGACCTCCCGGGCGACAGGGAGGTCCGACGTTCCCGCACACGCAACCACCACGGGCTCACCAACCGGCTCAGGGCACCTCGACGGCCAAACCAGGAGGCGCGCCACCCGATCATGATGTGCATCGGGCAATTCAGACAGGATTGCCTGAGCGCGATCCTCATCCGCACGGGTGAAGAGCGCCACGAGATCCGGTCGGGACCGGATCTGGCGAGCGACCTCAGCGCAGGCGGACACCGACTTCCCCTCGCAGTAGACGGCCTCCGGGTAGCCCCGCCGATCACTGCGCTGAAAGTCCAGCTCCGCCACGTCGTCGTCAGCCACGGGCACGTACCACCTGCAAGGTGAATGCCCCCGATTGCAGTCCGGAAAGGTCGACGGTCACGAACCTGAATCCGGCCTGTCGTACCCCGGCAACCACCTGCTCCTTCACCGCTTCCTCGGCGAACCGGGCTATATCGGCGGCGAGCACCTCGATCCGTGCGATCTCGCCATGATGACGCACACGACAGTCGGCGAATCCCAGGGCGGACAGAACGTCTTCGGCTTCCTCGATCTGGCGCAGCTTCTCGGGCGTGACCACCTCCCCATGGGGGATCCGACTCGCCAGACAGGGTGCCGCCGGCTTGTGCGCCACAGAGATCCCCATGGCCTGGGCGAGTGCCCGCACGCGACTCTTGGTGAGGCCGGCCGCGGCCAACGGTCGCAGGACCTGGTGGGCCGCTGCTGCCCGGGCGCCGGGGCGGTCCTCACGGACGGCATCGTCAGCGTTCTCCCCATAGGCAACTGCATCCAGTCCGAGCCGTGCCATCAGGTCGCTGTCTATGACGGTGAACATCTCGTTCTTGCAGTGGAAGCAACGGTCCGCTTCGTTGGCCCGATATGCAGGGTTGGCATCCTCATGCGTGGTGAACTCCACCAGTTCGGCGCCGATCTCAGACGCCGTGGCGCGCGCGGACACCAGTTCGCGGCGAGCCAGCGAGGGCGACACCGCCAGCAGGGCTACGACATGGGCACGCCCCAGGGCTGCTACCGCCAACGCAAGGAGAAGGGCAGAGTCCACGCCCCCCGAGAACGCCACTCCGAGGCGCTCATGCCCGTCCAGAGAGAGTGCGACGGCGCGCGCATCCCGCTGCACCTCCTCGGGCAACGAGGTGAATCGCGTTGTGTCCAGGTCTGGCACGTTCATCGAAGACCTCCCACACCATCGGAGCGAGGTTCGGCTACCGCACCTTTCGGGACGGGCGAGCCAGCGGTCAGTCCGGCCGACACGATGGCCGCCGTGGCCCGGGCCAGCACATCAGCTTCAGGTAGACCCATGTGCTCAGCAAGTCCGGGCATCGCGTCGAACTCCACAGCCGCATTGACGATGCGTCCGTGGCGCGCACCGATCTTCACCGGAATACTCCAGCCGGCGACATCTACCTCGGTCCAGGACCGATCAAGCACAGTTCGCCCAACCCCGATCTGTCGAATGCCCAGGGTGGTTGTGGTGGCCAAGATTCTGGCCTCGACAGCGTCTCGTGCGGTTTCATGGACAAGTGCATGCAGGGTGAAGGCTGGCCGCCCCTTCTTCATGTGGATGGGGACCAGCCAGGCATCTCTGGCACCTGCGATCAGGCAGGATTCCAACGCGCCGGGCCACAGCCTGGGATCCATGTCATCGACATTCGCTGCCAGCTCGACAACGTTCGTCCCATTCATCGAAGCCGCTTCGGGCGATGTGCCCAGCACCACCCGGACGACGTTCGGGCGCCCTGGGGTATCGCGGCCCCCGGCGCCGACCCCGATGGCTGCAACGCTGAGATCGCCGAGTCCTTCACACCTTGTCGCCAGCGCCCGAATCAGTGCCATGCCGGTGGGGGTCGCCAGCTCTCCTTCCCCTGCTGTCACGACTGATGCCGGCCCTTCGTGATCATGGTGGTGATCCGGGTGTCCGGCCCGGGGAACGGTTGATTGCCCACCATCAGGCTCACGATGGCCCTCATGGGGGACATGATGCACATCGGCCGGGCCAGTCGCGTCATGGACCTGTCGGGGGGGATACGAATGCTCATGGTGCTGGCTGCCGTCGTCGCTGTGTCCGCTATGGAAGCATCCGTGGTGAACGGGAGTCGCTGCGGCAAGGCCGACCGTCTGCCAGCCCACCATAAGCCGAGCAACTGCCGGCACCGGCACGGGAATGTCACCGTGGGCCGCACGGACCCGGCCCGAGCCGACCGCGACCGGCGACGCCGAGACCGTCTCGACGCCCAGCGCGTCAAGTGCTGCGCAGGTACCAACCACATCCGCGATGGCATCCAACGCACCGACCTCGTGGAAGTGGACGTCCTCCGGATCCACACCGTGGGTCCCACCCTCGGCACGTGCGAGCACCGCAAACGTGTCGAGCGCGCGCCGACGTATCGACTCAGGCAGTACAGCCGCCTCCAGCATGCCCCGAATCGTTCGCCAGGTGCGATGCGGTGGATCGTCTGCCACCAGGCTCACCCGCGCCTTCAGTGCGCGCTGACCTCCTCGTATCTCGGGAGCGACCTCAATCTCCACAGCGCCGGGGATCACCGCATCGACGGCATCCTGAACCCGCCCCAGCGCTGCCCCGGCATCGAGCAGCGCGCCGAGAAGCATGTCCCCGGCCACGCCAGCACTGATGTCGATCCAGGCGTGCCGACCACTGGACCTCATCTGCTCCGGCTGATACCCCGTCATGAGACATCCCCTCCGCGAGCCATCAGAGCCACCCCTTGACGCCCTGCTCGCAATAATGTTCTATATCTAACATGCTGCGGATGAACCTTGGCAAGAGTGAGCCCCAGAGCGGACACCTTCCGGTACCGGCCTCCGCATCCACCGACGGACACGCGGCTTGGGCAGAATCATTGACGCCGTCCGCCTCGAGCCACTTCGCAACACCGGCCCCGCTGCCCCCGCAGCGCTACGATGCTCGCGTGACAAGCCGACGTCTGGCCAACTCCAACGCGGCGAAGCGTCGGGCGCAGATACTGACACAACTCCGCGAACACGGCCACGTGTCGGTCTCCACGTTGGCGGTGCACTACGACGTCACCGAGATGACGATCCGCAGAGATCTCCGCAAGTTGAGCGATGACGGGCTCGCCACACTCGTGCACGGCGGTGCCCGCATTCCCGCCGGCACCGGACCCCTGGCTTTTGCCGCCCGGGTGGTGGACCAGGCAGCCGAGAAACAGCGATTGGGTCGACTTGTCGCCAGCCAACTGACCGAGGTACCGGTGCTGGGCATTGATGCCGGGACCACGACTCTCGAGGTCGCGATTCACCTTCCCCCTGACTACCGGGGCACGGTGGTCACGCACTCCGTTCCGGCATTGGCTGCGCTGACAGGGAAGACAGCTGCGCACACAATCGGGATTGGTGGCGACCTCATCCCAGAAACCCAGGCACTTGCCAGCAATTCCTCGCTCCAACTCCTGAGGGAGTTGCACCTGAGCGTTTTTCTCCTGGGCGCCAACGGCCTCAACGCGAACGGTGTCTACGTCCGCACAGCTCTCGAACTGGACATCAAGCGTGCCTACATCGCTGCCGCCGAGCGGGTCCACCTGATCGTCGACGCCACAAAGGTGGGCAGCACCAGCGCAGTGCGCGTCTGCGCGCTGGATCAGGTGGACGAGATCATCACAAACGCCCCTTTGCCCCCCGATATTGCCAGTGCCGCCCGTCGCGCCGGCACCATTGTCCGAATCCCCTGACCGAGGAGACGATTCACCATGCACGTTCCCGACGGATTCCTGTCCACCCCGACGTCCTTGGCTACCGGAGGGGTCGCTGTGATCGGCATCGTGGCCTGCCTGCGAGGGGCTCGCCGCGAGTTGGATGATCGCAACGCCCCGATCGCGGTGGCGGTGAGCGCCTTCATCTTCGCCGCGCAGATGATCAACTTTCCCGTGGCGGCCGGCACCAGCGGCCACCTCATGGGTGGCGCCCTGGCGGCTGCACTGGTGGGCCCCTACACCGGAGTGCTCTGCGTCAGCATGGTCCTCCTGGTCCAGACACTCGTCTTCGCTGACGGTGGCCTGAGCGCGCTCGGCACGAACATCGTCCTCATCGCGCTGGTGACCACCATCGTGGCCTACGGGACCAGCAGGCTTCTGCTGCGGATTCTTCCCGCGACGCGCCTGTCGGTCCTCATCGCCGTCTTCGCCGGTGCCCTGCTCTCAGTACCGGCGGCCGCAATCGCCTTCGCGGGCCTCTACACCCTCGGCGGCGCCACCTCGATTCCCGTGGGCAGCCTGACATCGGCGATGGTCGGGGTTCACCTGCTCATCGGGGTCGGGGAAGCGATCATCACGACATCGGTCGTGGCTGCGATCCTGGCCACGCGAAGTGATCTCGTCCACCTGGCGCGGTTCGGTGAGCAGCCAGCTTCCGCAACTGCCGCCGCGCCCGTGGAAGTGTCCTGACCATGGGTGCTCCGACGACTGCGGACTCATCTCCGCGCCCTCGGGTCTTCATCGGCCTCTCCGTCGCCGCCCTTGTGGTCGCGGGAGCGCTGTCCTCATTCGCCTCAAGCTCCCCCGACGGCCTGGAGCGGGTGGCCGAGGATCACCGCTTCGCCGAGTACAGTCGCGATACCGCGACGGCGGCCAGCCCGTTTGCCGACTACGCGACTTCGGGGATCACGACGGCGTGGCTGAGCACCGCAACCGCCGGCGTGGTCGGGGTCCTCATCGTAACCATGGTGGCGGCCGCCTTGTTCACCCTGCTCAATCGCGGCGGAGGAAGGGCCACCCGCAGGGACTGACCCCCCCCCGCATCCCGGACCCCGTTCCCGACGGGCCCGCTGCCCCACCCCATCGGCCGCCCGTGGGGTGACGATCCCGCCCACCACCAGAGACCACGCATGAAGGACAATCCGAGGTCTTGACGTACCCACACGCCGATGGCACGATGAGATAAATGTTCGTTATCTAACATTTCGGAGAAGTGATGGAGCTTCTGATCGGACACACCGGTGCACCCACCGCGGTGCTGAACAGGTCAGTCGCCGGCTTCATCGAGGAGGCGTCCGACTGTCGGATCCGCGCTTTCCGGGACGGTCCAGACGGCCTGCTGTCAGGTGACTGGATGCCCGTCGAAGTATCCACGCTGCCCGACGAGAGCCGGCCCGGCTCCCACCTGGGAGGCGGCAGGCGGAGCACCACCGAGGCCGATATCACCAAGATGGTTGATCGCATCGAGAGTGCGGGGATCAATGCCTTGGTCCTCATCGGTGGCAACGGGACCATGGCGCTCCTGCACGCCATTGAGGCAGCGGCCCACAGACGTGGGCTCGCCCTCAGTTGCGTCGGGATTCCCAAGACCATCGACAACGATCTGCTGGGCACGGACCCGGCACCCGGATACGCCTCAGCAGCTTCCTTCGTGGCCCGTACCGTGGCTGATTCCGCTCGCGATCACGCGGCGATGCGCAGCATCGAACCTGTCCGGATCATCGAGACCATGGGGCGGTCAACCGGCTGGCTGACCCTCGCCGGATCCTTCGCCTTCGATTCTGAGTTCCGCGCCCACATGGTGTGGCTCCCAGAACAGCAGTGGGACCCCGAGGCTTTCCTCCGGCATGTCGATTCGTGCCTTTCCCGCCATGATCGGGCCCTTGTGGTGGTGAGCGAAGGAGTAGCTCCCGACCTAACCGAAGATCCGATCCAGGACTCCAACCACGCGACTCTCCTCAGAGGCGGTGTCGCGCGCACACTGGCGGCACTGGTCAGCGCTGCATTGGACGTACCTGCTCGGGGTGAGGTGCTGGGGACGATCCAGCGGAGCGCCTCGTGGGCCGTCTCCCGATTCGATGCAGAAGTTGCCCGCGAATCCGGCCGTCGCGCCGCCGCGCTGGTACGAGCCGGCACATCAGGAGTGATGGCCGATGCCAGCGGCCAACCTCACCCGCTCGGTGTGGTCGCCGGGGCCGTTCGTTCGGTGCCCACCCGATGGCGCACACCCGATCCAGAGGATCTCAGCGACTTTCATGCGTGGCTGCGACCTCTTATCAGTCCGCTTGTTCATCTCAACGAGGAGTAATCACCATGTCCATCGACCGACGCACCCTGCTGGCAGCCAGCGGCGGGCTGGCTGCCCTCACCGTCGCCGGCTGCGGTAGCCCCAGCGCCGCACGCAGCAGCGCCCTGCCCGGAAGCACCGGCACGGGAGGGACCGTGAACCTGGTACTCGGCAATCACCCCTGGCAACGGGGCATCGAGCCGATGTTTGCCGAGTTCACCCAACAGACCGGAATCGTGGTCAACGTGCAGACGTTCGCCGAGCAACAGGCCCGCGACAAGATTCTGCTCAACCTTCAGTCGAAGGCCGACAGCATGGACATCTTCATGACGCTGCCCTCCCGTGAGGGGGTTCAGTTCCTCAACGCCGGCTACTACGAGCCCCTGGACGGCTACATGACTGACGCGGGAGCAGACTACAACGCCGAGGATTTCACCCCTGGCTCCATGTCCGCGATGGTGCAGGGAGGATCCACCGTGGCGATTCCGATCAATGTCGAAGGCCCAGTTCTGTACTACCGCAAGGATGTCCTCGGAGATCTGGGGATCGAGCCGCCGACCACGATGGTGGAACTTCTCGATGCCTGTCAACAAATCAAGGACTCAGGCATGGACATCATCCCCATCACGCTGCGGGGTGCCTCCATGGCGGTCTGCTACACCTTCAGCCCCTTTTTCCACGGCAACGGTCTCGAATGGACCGACGGCGGAAAGCCGAACTTCGACAAGCCCGGAGCTGCGGAAGCCATCGACACCTATGCGACCCTGGGCCGGGACTTCGGGCCGCCCGGCGTGATCAACTACTCCTTCACCGAATCGACCAATCTCTTCAGCCAGGAGAAGTGCGTCTTCAACCTGGAATCCACCAACGAACTGAACCCGGTCATAGATCCAGCCACATCCAAAGTCGGCGACCGTATCGGCTGTGCGCCCATGCCGGCAGGTACCACCAGTTCGGTTCCCACGGTGCTCTCCTGGGGGATCACCATGTCACCGTTTGCTGCCAACAAGGACAATGCCTGGGCGTTCATCCAGTGGGCCACCTCGAAGGAGGTTCAACTCAAGCTCACCGGAGTTGACATCGCCTCACCCCGCACCTCGGTGGTCGAGGACCCCGACTACCAGTCGACCCTGGATTCGGACATGAAGAAGGAGTGGCAGACAGCCCTCACCGACCTGCAGGAGCGTGGTTCGGCCGAGGTCGGGCCCGTGGGCGAGCAGGCTCCCGCCATGCGCAAGGTGATCGGCGACGGCGTCGGCACCGTCATGCTCGACCAGGCCTCCCCGACCGAAGCCGCGGCAGCCATACAGAGCGGTCTGGAACCACTGCTTCAGGACGGCTGACCTGATGCGCTCACACACGGTTCCACCAGCGGGGCGCGGAATCATGTGGCTGGCCTCACCAGCCCTCATGGTCACCGCCCTGCTGGTGGTGGCACCGATCGTGTACACGTTGTGGTTGTCGGTCTCCGACCAGCTTGTCAACGGCACCAACTCCGGCTTCGTTGGACTGGAGAACTACCTCGACATGGTCCAGAACCCCGAGTTCTGGAACTCGGTCCGGGTAACTCTCTTCTTCTTCATCGTCTGCCTCATTGTCGAGACGATCCTCGGGCTGGGACTCGGTTACCTGCTGAGTATCGACGTTCCGGGACGAGCCCTGTTCCAGGGCCTCATGCTCATCCCGGCGATTACCGCGTCCGTCGCGGTGTCACTGGTCTTCATGCTCATCTACGATCCGACTCTCGGGGCTGCGAATCAGATCCTTACCGCGATCGGGCTGCCTGCCGTGGTGTGGCTCGGAGACCCGGCCGTAGCCCCCTGGGCCATCGTCATCGTCGATGTATGGCAGTGGACCCCGTTCATGGCGCTCATGATCGCTGCCGGAATCCGCTCGCTGCCCTCCGAGCCGTTCGAAGCCGCTGCACTCGACGGAGCGGGCGGGCTTCGAACCGCGATCAATGTCGGGTTGCCCCTGCTGATGCCGCTCATCACCGTGGCCATGCTGCTGCGCACCGTCGACCTGATCCGGTTCTTCGACAGCGTCTTCGTCATGACTCAAGGAGGACCCCTGGACGCCACCAACACCCTCAATGTGTACGGCTATCGAAAGGCGTTCATCGAGCAACAACAGAGCTATGCCTCTGCACTGCAGATCACCTTGTTCCTGCTGGTGATCGCCATCGCGGGCATCTTCACCTGGGCGAGGTCGAGGAATCATGACTGAGAGAACCAAGACCCGGCGCTACGCCGCCACCTATGCGGGCTACCTGGGCGCCACGCTCATCTTCGCCACGCCCGTGTTCTTCATGATCTGGTCGGCGTTCCGGCACAACGTGGACATCGTCGGCAGTGTCTTCAATCTCGGGGCCCCACTGACCTTGGAGAACTTTGAGACGCTGTTCCAGAGATTCGCTTTCGTCTACTACATCCGCAACAGCATCATCGTCGCTGGTGGTTCAACGATTCTCGGATTGGTACTCGGGGTTCCCGCGGCCTATGTGATCGTCCGACGACGCCTCCAGGCGGTGTCGTTCTTTACCTTGCTGGCCCGGATGGCTCCAGGAGTCATGTTCGTTCTGCCCCTCTTCATCCTGAGCGTGCGGGTCGGCGCCCCGTCGAACGACGTGATGAATTTCGCACTGCTGATCCTGGCTCATCTGATCATCACACTCCCGCTGGCCATCTGGCTCCTCATCCCCTTCTTCGAGGACATCCCGGAGAGCATCGAGGAGTCCGCGATGATCGACGGAGCCTCCGTGGGACGCCGATTCAACGAGGTGGTCCTTCCCCTCGTGGCGCCGGGCCTGTCGGTCGCGGTCATCTTGTGCTTCATCTTTTCGTGGAACTACTTCCTGTTCGCCCTCGCCCTGGCAAACGCGGACACGATGCCCCTGCCTGTCATCGCCTTCAACTTCATTGGCCAAGGGTCCAATGACTACGGCGGACTTATGGCGGCCAGCACACTCATTTCCCTCCCGGCGATCATCCTCACGGTGCTGGCTCAGCGTTGGCTCGTGCGAGGCCTGACCGGTGGCGCCGTCAAGTAAGGAGACATGCATGTCACAACTCTTCATTCTCGCGGTGGACCAACGGCCCTGGCTCACCCAGGAACTCTACGGCCACAGCGGGCCCGCCACATCAGCCCAGCGGGCCTTCACCACCGAAGCGAAGCACCTGGTCTTCGAGGCCCTCGCAGGGGTCCGCGACGAGTGCCCACCCGCGACGACCGGGATCCTTGTCGATGCCGAGTTGGGGCCTGGTGTCCCCGAACGCGCCAAGCAGGCAGGTATCACCCTAGCGATGCCCGTTGAGAAGGCAGGTCAACGCCTGTACCAGACCGAGTTCACCCCACTCAACACCTACATCGGGCACTACGAACCTGATCTGATCAAGGTGCTGGTCCGATACAACCCCGAGGACCCAGATCCGGATCGCACCATCCAGCGGGAGCGACTGGCACTGGTCAGCGAGGCCGCACAGGCCGCTGACCGCCCCTTTCTCTTTGAACTGCTGGTTCCTCCGGTTGAAGGAGAGGCAGCAGATCAGCTCTTCATCGATTCACGTCCAGCGCTGACCCGGCAGGCGATGCGCGAGATTGCCGCGGACATGAATGTAGACATCTGGAAGCTTGAGCCACAGGGTGACCTCGCCGGCTATCAGCAGGCAGAGGCAACTGCCCGGGATCTCGGCGGGAGGTGCGTCCTGCTCGGCGCAGGCCGACCCTTGGACGACGTGCTCGACTGGATCCGGGATGCGGCCGCGGCCGGCTTCATGGGCTTCGCGGTGGGTCGCTCATTGTGGTGGGAAGCGGTGTCGGCCTTTCGCGACGACCCCGGGACCCGTGAGGCCGGGGCAGCTCAGATCGGTAGCCGCTACCTCCGGTGCGTCCGGACCTTCACCGAAGCCGCCCGCAGCTGAGACATCCGTCACCGTGGGCGATCCGGGCTGGCCGGGTGTCACCGTGATCCACCGTGGATCATGAGAAAGGAGAAGCAGAATGAGCACCGGAGCACCAGAACTGGTCACATCGATAGCGATACCCCGGGCCGGCTCGGTTGAGGTCGTCTCCCAGGAGCTCACCCCAGAACCGCTGCAGAACGGCGAGGTGCGCCTTCGCCCCCTCTATCTGGGTATCTGCGGCTCTGATCTCCATATCCTTCACGGCCGACATCCCGTCGGGCATCCCCCGGTCATCCTCGGCCACGAGATGAGTGCCGTGGTAACCGAAGTGGGTCCTGGGGTCACCGGGCTGGCTGTCGGCGACACAGCGATCGTTGATCCCATCCTTGGCTGTGGCACGTGCTCGGCCTGCCAGTCAGATCGCCCCAACTTGTGTTTCCCACCGCTGGTGGCCGGCGTCCGAGCCCCCGGATTCGGCAGAACGTGCCACACCATGCCAGCAGCGAACGTGCATGTGGCACAGCCCTCGATTCCTGCCGAGGCAGTAACCTTGGCAGAGCCGGGCGCATGCGCCAGCCACTGTATCCGCCGGCTCAGGCCCGAGCACTCGGCAGACGTGCTTGTCATCGGCGCCGGAACTATCGGGCTCAGCATCATCCAGGCGCTCCGCATCACCGGTGCCGGACAGATCACCGTCATCGAGCCCCACCCGGGGAAACGGGCGTTGGCTCTGGCTTTGGGAGCCCAAGCAGCCCTTCCGCCCGAGGAACTGGCCCCGGAGCGGACCTTCAGTGGGGTGATAGACGTGGTCCTGAGTCAGCCAACCCTCGATGACGCAGTGGCTCGGGTCGTTCCGGGTGGGCGCGTGGTCATGATGGGCGTTCCCGCCGGACGGCTCAGCTTCGACACAGCTATGTCCCAGCGCTTCGAGCAGGATCTGATCGGCTCGGGGATGTACGAACCACGCGACTTTGAGCGAGCCCTGGACTGGATCGCGTCGGGCAGCTTCGTCACCGCTCCTCTGATCAGTGCCGTCTTCGACATCGACGATGCCGCTCTCGCCGTCACTCGCGCGGAGGAGCCCGACTCCATCAAGGTCTTGATCCGACTGAATCAGGAAAGGTAGGGCGCGTGAAACACCTCTTCACCAATCTCAAGAGGTTCGATGTGCCCCGCACACGAGGCGGAGTCAACGACCTGGCGCCGCCGTCGGATTGGGCAGCCACCATCCTGGGTGCCGTATCGGAGTCACTCCGACGATACCGGCCTCACGAGTTCACCTTCTTCCTCCCCGAGTCACATGTACTCCCCGCCATCGCCGCTGCCGGAGACAACGTCAATATCGGCTGCCAGAGCGTCAGTTCCACCGACACCGCTCCCGGTGGGAACTTCGGAGCGATGACCGCCGAGCGGAGCGCCAATAGCATGGCCGCCTGCGGGGTCACCAGCGTCCTGGTCGGACACTCGGAGGAACGTGCTGCCCTCGTCGATCTGCTGGCACGGTTCCACGGCACCAGCACATCCCGGAGCGAGTACGCCCGTTTCGCGGACCAGGAGATGAACCTGCGGGCACGCGCAGCCCAACAGGCAGGCCTTCAGGTCGTCCTCTGTATCGGCGAGTCGAGCGACCAGCGAGAGGAATGGGCCGATGTCGTTGCCGCCCAACTCGACCAAGGGCTGTCCGGGCTGGATGACACCCGCCTTGCCCTGGCCTACGAGCCGATCTGGGCCATCGGCCCCGGAAAGACACCCCCCACGCCCACTGAGATCAGCGAGGTCGCCCGCTTCGTGAAGGCACAGGCACCTGGGATCCCACTCGTCTACGGCGGCGGGCTCAAGGTTGAGAACGCTGCCATGCTCGCAGCGGTACCGGACATAGATGGCGGGCTGATCGCCTTGACCCGCTTCAGCGGTGACATCGGCTTCAACCCGAACGAGTATCTGGACATTGTCAACACCTATCTGACAACAGCAGGAGCCTGACATGAACATCGACTTGGAGTACGGCAGCGGAACACTGTCGGTGGAGGTGCCCGACACGGTTGACACCTTCGTCGCCGGAGAGACCGTCCCGGATCCCCCCCATCTGGCCAACCCCGTGGCCGCCACCGAAGCGGCTCTCAATGCACCCCTTGGCCTGCCTCGCATCGAGGACAGCGTGGGACCCGGCAGCAAAGTCACCATCATCTTTCCCGACAAGGTGAAAGGGGGGACACACGCAACCGCCCATCGCCGGGTCACTATTCCCCTGGTGTTGGCACGACTCCACCGGGCCGGCGTTCTTGAGAGCGACATCATGTTCATCTGCTCCAACGGTCTTCATGCGAAGAACACACCCGATCAGATTCGCGCACTCCTCGGTGAAGATGTCTTCGACAGATTCTGGCCCGCGGGCCAGATCATCAACCACGATTCCGAGGACTACGACCACTTGGTCGATCTGGGTCACACCGGGCGAGGCGACACCGTCATCATGAACAAGTACGTGCATGATTCCGATCTGGCGATTCTCATCGGGCATGCGTTGGGAAACCCCTATGGAGGGTACTCGGGGGGGTACAAGCATTGCGCCACGGGCCTGAGCCACTGGAAGTCGATCGCTGCACATCACGTGCCCGCCGTGATGCACCGCCCGGATTTCGTTCCAGTCAGCACCTCATCGATGATGCGTCACCAATTCGATGAGATCGGCGAGCATATGGAGAAGTCCATGAGGCGACCGTTCTTCTGCGTCGACGCAGTCCTGGACAGCGCTTCACGGCAGATCGCTGTCTTCGCCGGCTCCGCCAAGGCCATTGAGGCTCCGTCGTGGGAGGTGGCAGATCAGCGAACCTGCGTTCCCTGGGCCCAGAAGTCCTACGACGTGTTGCTGTTCGGCTTGCCGCAAGCCTTCCAGTACGGGGATGGGATGGGCACCAATCCGATCATGGTTATGCAGGCCATCTCGGCACAGATCGTCCGGCACAAGCGCATTCTCAGCGAACGGTGTGTCGTGATCGCGGTCGCGGAGCTCGGCTGGTTCAACGAGGAACTCTTCACTGGGCATGAGGAGGTACTCCGCCGGTTCGCTGCTTCCGGGCAGGTCCTGAGCGATCTGGCCGCGGAGGGAGCCCGCTTCGCCGTCGACGCCGCCTACATCGACAGGTACCGCAATCACTATGCTTTCCATCCCTTCCACGCCTTCTCCATGATCAGTTCGGCCGAACTGGCTGAGCAGCACGCCGCCGCCCTCTACGTGGTGGGAGCCCGCCAGCCGGGACTGGCGCGAAGCCTGGGGATGCGCACCCGAGATTCCGTCACAGCTGCCCTGAACGACGCGCGCACGATCGTCGGGGACAATCCCGCCATCCTGGCCCTGCCGCGCGCGTTCACCCGACCAGCAGTCCACCTGTTCCGGGATACCGACAGTCCTACCAGCAACCGGCCGACACCTGAGTGATATCGGCCGGGACGACTACAGACACACCGATCCTCGTTTGAGCAATTTGGACACTCATACGAGAGGGCGGCGAGATGGACTTCCGAGCATCGCGTCGACCCTGGAGGCCTTCGTTACGCTGTCCGTTGAAGGCTTCGCGGGCAAGCCGCTCTCGCTCCAGATCGTTGACAGCCTCACCCGTTGGATAACTGGAGTCGGATTGGCCCCAATCGCTGGGTTGGCGGTCGGCTTCGGCGTCGGCTGGTCACCCTTCCTGCGCGCCTTGATCCAACCCGTGTTCGAGACGCTGCGGTTCATCCCTCCCCTGGCCTGGGCGCCTCTGGCGATCCTCTGGCTCGGAACCGGGCTCCAATCACAGGCGGCGGTTGTCTTCATCGCGGCCTTTCCACCGAGCGTCCTGAACGCCGAACAAGCAGTACGCCAGGCAGATCCCCTCCAGATCGACGCCAGTCGAACCCTGGGCGCGACCGGGGCTCGCCCGCTGTTCGACGTGGCGATTCCTACCGGGGTCGGCACCATCGTCACCGGCATCCGGATCGCATGCGGCAACGCGTGGGGGCCCCATGGGTGCCGAACTCGTGGGGGCGAGCTCCGGGCTCGGCTATCTGATCCTGCAGTCCCAGAACAACAACAACAGCGCAGAGATCCTCATAGGCATGGCCACCATCGGCGTCATCGGGGTCCTGATCGACACTGCGATGAGGTTCATCGAGGGGCGCGCTGACTTCACACGAACACGGAGTGCCCACCATGAATGAGCCAACCGGCAAACTCACCGCCCGATCGGTCGAGAAGATCTTCGACTCAAAGCACAAACGCACGGTGGCACTGCGCCTATCGACATGGAGATACTCGAAGGCGAGATTGTTGGTTTGATCGGCCCATCGGGATGCGGCAAGAGCACCTTGCTGCATGTCTTCGCCGGTCTCACTGAGGCTACCGCTGGGATCGCTTCGATTGGAGGACGAACCATCACCGGACCGTCACCGGAGCGGTGCATGGTCTTTCAGAGAGTCGCTCTGTTTCCGCGCCTCACGGCACGAAGCAACATGGAATACGGCTTGAGGATCAAGGGTCAGTCACGCACCGAGCGCCGGGATGGGGCCCAGGAGTACATGGGGCTGGTCGGGCTGGCCGGGTTCGAGGACTCCTACCCGCACGAACTGAGCGGGGGCATGCAGCAGCGAGTGGCGATCGCCAGGTCGCTCGTCCTCAACCCGGACGTCCTTCTGATGGACGAACCGTTCGCGGCGCTTGACGCGCATTCTCATGCAGGAACTGGTGTCCGGGTTGGCAGCCAAGCTCGGTCTCACCATCGTGCTGGTGACCCACAACGTTGAGGAGGCGATCTCCATGGCCCACCGGGTGTTCGTCATGTCGGCGCGCCCTGGAGGAGCTCACCAGAGCGCATCTGCAAGCCGTCGTCTAGCCTGATCGCATGACAGCTGTCACGATCAGCGTGCGAGGTATCGGCGAGGCGGAAGCGCCACCTGACCTCGCAGTGGCACGGCT
>JBKEBU010000123.1:0-16627 GCA_047973325.1 Propioniciclava sp.
CGCGCGAAGAGCGGGCAGCTGAGCTGGCCGGGCTGCCGCTCGGGGAGCGGTTGCAGCGCCGGATCGTGGATGCCGAGGACAAGGGCCTGATCGCGGACCTTGATGAGGCCTTGCGCACCAATGATGCCCTCGACATCGTCAACTGCGACCTGTTGGCCGGGATGAAGACCGTGGGTGAGCTGTTCTGCTCGGGGCATATGCAGCTTCCCTTTGTCTTGGCCTCCGCGGAGGTTATGAAGTAGGCTGTGGTCCATCTGTAGCCGCACATGGATCGCTCCGAGGATGAGGGCAAGGGCACCATCGTTTTGTCCACTGTCAATTGCGATGTCCACGTCATCTGCAAGAACTTGGTCGATATTATTCTCACCAACAAGGGCTACACCGTGGTCAACCTGGGCATTAAGCAGCCGGTCGGCACAATCCTCGAGGCGAGCATCACCCACAAGGCGGATGCGATCGGCATGTCCGGGCTGCTGGTCAAGTCCACCGTGGTGATGCGCGACAACCTGCTGGAGATGAACGTCCGCGGCATGGCCGACACGCCGGTCCTGCTCGGCGGAGCAGCCTTGACCCGGGCCTTCGTGGAACAAGATCTCAATGGCCTATTCGAGGGTGAGGTCCGTTACGCCAAGGATGCCTTCGAAGGACTCGCACTGATGGATGCCGTGATGGCGGTCAAGCGGGGGGAGTCGGCCGCTCTACCGGCACCCCGGCAGCGTCGAGTAGCGGCGCGGCCGCGCGCCGAGGAGGATCTGGACGCGACGTTGGACACCACCCGTTCCGATGTGGCTCGCGCTGTGCAGGTGCCCACACCTCCTTTCTGGGGCAGTCGGGTGGTCAAGGGTGTGGCCCTGGCCGACGTGGCTGCCTGGCTGGACCATCGGGCCACGTTCATGGGCCAGTGGGGGCTACGCGGAAGCCGGGACGGCGCCTCCTATGAGGAGCTGGTGGAGCAGGATGGCATGCCACGTCTGCGGATGTGGCTGGACCGGATCCACACCGAGGCGATTGGGGAGTTCGCGGTCACCTATGGGTACTGGCCGGTACACAGCGAGGGGAACTCAGTGATCGTGGGTGACCCGGCCGACCCCACCCGCGAACTCACCCGGTTCACTTTCCCCCGGCAGACCCGGGATCGTCGTCTGAACCTGGCCGACTTCTTCAGGGATGCCGACGAGGCGGCTGCGCTCGGGCCGGATGTTCTCGGCATGCAACTCGTGACCATGGGATCCCGGGTGGCCCAGGAGACTGCCCGGTTGTTCGCCGACAACGCCTATCGGGACTACTTGGAACTGCACGGGCTGTCGGTGCAGCTCACCGAGGCACTGGCAGAGATGTGGCATGGCCGGATCCGTTCCGAACTGGGCTTGGCCGGGGATGGCGAGAAGGATGCCATGATCCGGGATCAGGACTATCGCGGATCGCGCTACAGCTTCGGTTATCCCGCCTGCCCTGACCTGGCAGACCGCGCGAAGCTAGTGGAGCTGCTGGAGCCCCATCGGATCGGGGTCGAACTCTCCGAAGAGCTGCAACTGCACCCCGAGCAGTCCACCGATGCGATCATCGTGCATCATCCGGAGGCGAAATACTTCAATGCCCGCTGAAGCAACCCTTGGCCCCGCGGCACTGCTGTGGGATTTCGACGGCACTCTCGGCGACAGCGAACCCCTGTGGTGGCGAGCCGAGACCCGGTTTCTCGCGGAATTGGGGGTCAGCCAGAGCGACGAGGAGGCCCAATCCCGGGTCGGAATGTCCTTGGCCGAGTCGGTGGACCTGCTGCTCACCTTCGCCGATAGACGCGATCTCGATCCGGAACGCTGCGGCGCCCAGCTCAACGCCTATGTGATGGAGCTGATCCAGGATGAGGGATTGTCCTACCGACCCGGCGCTCAGGAACTCCTCGCGGTCGCTACGGCAGCCCAGGTTCCCTGCGCTCTGGTCTCACAGACCTACGCCGCCGTGCTGGAGGTGGGGATCAGCGGGCTGCCGGAGAAGAGTTTCGCTGTGATTGTCAGCGGTGATCGGGTGAGTTGTCCGAAGCCTCATCCAGAGCCGTATCTGACCGCTGCCGCACAGCTGGGGGTACGACCGCAGGATTGCCTGGTAATCGAGGACTCGGTCAGCGGGTTGCGCTCAGCCGCAGCAGCCGGCATTCCCGCCCTCGGGGTGCCCTTTCATGGCGAGCTTGTCCCTGGCCCTCAACAGCGGATCCTGCCGACCTTGGCGGGCGTTCAGCTTGATGATCTGAGCCGGATCTGGCGGGAACTCACCGATGCGTAGCGTTGTGGCTGGCGGACTGGCGCTTCTCCTGATGGGGTGCACTACCCCAGAGCCCGCGCCGCCACCGCCCGCACCCACCCAATCGACGCCAGCACCGGACACTTTCACGGTGATTACCACCGTGATGCCAACCACGCTGGATCCGGCCGCCGCCACCACGGCCGCCGACGCCATCGTCGCCCTGAATGCTTTCAGCCGGCTCATGCTGGTACAGCCAACCGATGGCGAACTCAAACCGGATCTGGCCGAGGATTGCCTGTTCACCTCACCCACGACCTATCAATGCAGCCTGCCGGAGGGGCTCACCTTCGCCAACGAGCACAAACTCACGTCCAGTGATGTGAAGTTCAGCATCGAGCGTGCCTACCGGTTGTACGTCGAGCAAACCGGGGTGCAGATGCTGGACTCGTTGGACCGGATCGTCACCCCGGACGATCGCACAATCAACTTCGAGCTGAAGTGGCCCGACAGTCAGTTCGGCTATTCGCTGGCGCTGCCGGTGGCCAGCATCGTGGATGAAGAGCTTTATGACCCGGACGCCCTGCGGCCGGCGGAGGGGTTACCCGCCGGATCTGGCCCCTACACGGTGGTCACCCTGGCCGAGGAGCATCTTGTCTTCGACAGAGACCCCGGCTATGTCGGTGGGGTGCGGCCCACGCTGGAGGAGGTGACCCTGCGCTCTGTGGCGGATTCGGCAGCTGCGGAAGCAACCATGGCCGACGGCACCGCCGATGTTGTCTGGCAAGCGTTGGATAGTGCCGCACGCGCGCGGGCAACGATTGGGCCCGCCCCCGCAACCACCGCTACGCCCGCACGCGGATATGCGGCGATTCGGCTGCCAGAGGCTCATGTTGAGCGGTTGTGGTTCCATCCGGCCTCGGCCTGGTGGGTTAATCAGGACGTGCGGAAGGCGGTCGCCATGGCGCTCCAGGGAGATCGCACCCTGGCATCTCTGATTCCCCCGGGGGTGTCCGGTTCAGCAACGACGTTTCCGGTGGGGGGAAACCCAGACCCAGTCGACGTGAGTGAGCGCCGTCCCCGGCTGCGGTTGTCCTATGCGAGCAAGATCCCGGACCAGCGGGACCGGGCGGCAGTCATCCGCGACCGTTTGGAGGCGAAGGCCGGGATGTCTGTGCAGTTGGTGCCCGATACCGCCGACGCCGATCTCACGCTGAGTGTGCGACCCGCCTGGGTGAACACGGCGTTCGGTTGGCTCCAGGCCTATACCGCGCAACCACTGCCGGAGTCTGCAGACCAGCTCAGCACCTGGTTGACGGCTGCCAGCGGCACCACCGACCCCGAGGAGCGTCAAGAGTTGTTGACAAGCATTCAAGAGCAAGCGGCCCTTGACGTGACGGTGCTGCCCCAGACCATCACGGACGAGATTGTTTTCGTTGGTGACGGCGTGAGTCTTCAAGGGGAGGCCTTCGGCCCGGGTTGGCAGCTTGGTTTTTGGGGGTTCCGGGCATGACGGCCAACATCTCGGGGGTGCGCACCGGACCGTTCGTCGAGGGGGAGCGGATCACGCTCAGTGATGCCAAGGGCCGTCGTCATTCAGTCAAACTTCGGCCCGATGGCGTCTTCCACACCACCAAGGGCGGAGTTCCGCACGCCGACCTGATTGGTCGGCCCGAAGGGTCGGTCGTGGTCTCCGTGGGTGGCGGCGAATTTTTGGCCTTCCGTCCGCTGATGCACGACTTCATGGTCTCCATGCCACGCGAGGCCGCGGTGATCTATCCGAAGGATGCCGCCCAGATTCTGGTACAGGCCGACATCTTCCCGGGGGCCCGGGTGCTGGAGGCAGGCGTCGGTTCAGGAGCGTTGTCGATTGCGTTGCTGCGAGCCATCGGCTTGACCGGGCAGCTGCACAGCTACGAGCGTCGGGAGGAGTTTGCCGCGGTCGCCCGGAAGAATGTGGAGAACTTCTATGGGGAAACCCATCCTGCCTGGGAGGTGCGCCTGGGGGATCTGGTGGAAACCATCGGCCCGGAGGAGATTGATCGAGCCATTTTGGACATGCTGGCTCCGTGGGAGTGCGTGGGTGCCGTCGCTGAGCGGCTTGTTCCGGGAGGGGTGCTGTGCTGCTACGTCGCCACCACCACCCAGCTCGGCCGCACTGTGGAAACGCTGCGGACGCATGAAGGGTTCACCGAGCCGGTGGCTCGCGAATACAGCTCGCGGGACTGGCATGCCGAGGGGCTGGCGATTCGGCCCGGACACAGCACCAGCGGCCATACCGGCTTCCTGCTGTTCGCCAGGCGATTGGCCCCCGGCGTGGTCGCTCCCCGGAAACGCCGCCGACCCGCACCCGGTGCCTATGGACCCGACTATCACGGGCCGCGTCCCCCGTGGCTCAAGGAGCACCAGTCGTGATCTTTGCACAGTTCGCAATTTACTTAATCGTGCCCTAGCTAGGGGTTTAGCCTGTGACTAGGCCGGGGAGATGTACCCCCCCGCCCGGGGGACTGCGACCAGGGTAGATTTTGGTTTAACATTGAGGTATGGAACCCACACCTCCACAGCTCGCGCAGGTCGTCACGCAGCTGCTGTCGGCCGCTTGGCCGAACGACGAAAATGAACGTCGAGAGTGGTTCGACAGGTTTCAGATCACACCCACCATCGCTCTGGACGGATTTCGCCGGTGGGGGAGAGGCATCCCCGGTTGGGGGGACACCACCACCTGCTGGGGCATGTCCCAGGAGGGCTTCACCGGCGTCAGTTGGTTCCTCTGGGAAGGGCTCACCGAAGAAGACCGGGCGCACGCGCGCAATCAACTGGAAGCCGAGTTTCATGAACGGTTCGGTCAGCCATCCCTGCGCGCTGTCCCGGGGCATGCTGGCTGGATGGAATGGGTTCGCGGCGACATCGTGATCGAGCTGTGCCACGCAGATGCGGCCCCACGGCGGGTACAGCTCCACGTGATTCATCAGACTCGGACGGTTGAACCGGAGAACATCGACGCCGACCGGCAGGATGCCCCCTCGGTGAATGGCACCGCCACTGCCAGCATCCGGGTGTGATCGCGACCGTCGAGGCCACGGCGTTGGGCATCTGACTTCTTCGATGGCCCGATACACTGACGCTGGTTGAGTAGCTGAGGCAGAGGGGCGACGATGGACGCTGGGCAGCAACCGGCGTGCTCCGACTCAAGCCGAGCATTCACCCGGGAGACCTGCACCGAGCTCAGACAGGGGTGCCCGCGATGATCAAGGTTGCACTCTCGCCGGCAGTGGTCATCGGCGTGGGGATGGTGGGCGCTTCCGTGGCGCAGGCCTTGACTGCCGCCGGGGTACAGGTGCACCTGGAGGATGCGCGCCGTAGTCATGCGATGGTGGCGGCCTCCCGGGGGGCTGGCAGCGTCGAGCCGGTCGAGCCGCAGGAATGTCGGCTGGTCGTGGTGGCCGTTCCGCCGGGAGTGCTGGCGGAGGTGATCGCCGCCAGCCTGGAGCGGTTCCCCCAGGCCACGGTGACAGATGTGGGTTCGGTGAAGGGAGTGGTGCTGGCCGAACTACGCAGCGGCGGCACTGACCTGACTCGGTACTGCGGCTCCCATCCCATGGCCGGTTCCCAGAAGGCTGGACCGCTGACGGCGCGCGCGGACCTGTTCGAAGACCGCACGTGGGTGATCACGCCGCATGACACCTCCGCTGCGCAGGCGGTGCTGGTGGTCCGCCGACTCGCCGAACTATGCGGGGCCCGGCTGGTAACGATGTCGGCTCAGCATCATGACGAGGCCGTCGGGCAGGTGTCCCATGTTCCGCAGTTGGTGAGCGCGTTGATGGCTGGCTCGTTGGTGGATGTTCCCGCCGAACATCTACGTTTGGCCGGGCAGGGGGTACGGGATGTCACTCGGATTGCTGGTTCAGACCCTCGGTTGTGGCAGCAGATAATTGCCGCGAACTGGCGCACAGTCCGCGGAGAGCTCAGCACTCTGCATGAGCAGCTGGGCGAGCTCATCGACGTGCTGGATGATCCCGAGGCCGTCCGGACCTTCCTGGATCGGGGCCGTCAGGGAGTGCGGGAGCTCCCCGGAAAGCATGGTTCACCGACCTCGACGTGGATGCAGGTCGTGATCGAGATCCCCGACGAGCCGGGTGCCCTGGCGCGCCTGTTCGCCGACATCGATGCGGCCGGGGTCAATGTCGAGGACGTCACCATCGACCATGACCCAGCCCGGTTGGTCGGCTGGCTCGGGGTGCAGGTGGAGCCTGCTGCTGCCGGGCGGCTCACCACCGCCATGACCGAGGCTGGCTGGTCGGTACGCCCCTAATCCACCCCACCGGGATGCCTCGTGCTGCGCCCGCCACCGGCCCATGCCGGCTTGCCCTGGGCCCGGGCGACGCTGGGCCGCCTGGATCAGTAGACTGCTCCGGTGCCTGCGAACCGTCTCATCATCGCCATCGACGGCCCCAGTGGCTCGGGAAAGTCCTCCACCGCCCGCGAGGTCGCCCGACGGCTCTCGCTGGGATATCTGGACACCGGAGCTATGTACCGGGCGGTGACCGTCGCCTTTCTCGATTCCGGCGTGGACCCGGCCGACACCGCCGGGGTTATCGCGGCGACGACGGCGGCGGATGTTCGCCTGTCGCTGGATCCGGACGACTGGTGGATTAGCGTCAACGGACGCGCTGTGTCCACGGAGATCCGGGAGCCCCGCACCTCGGCGATGGTGTCGACGGTGGCGACGATTCCGGAGTGCCGAGCCGATCTGGTGTCCCGGCAGCGGGTGCTGATGGACTCCGATCCTCGCGGGGTGGTGGCCGAGGGCCGCGACATCACCACTGTGGTGTATCCAGACGCCGACGTGCGGATTCTGCTGACAGCATCAGAGGAGGCCCGGCTAGCCCGCCGGGGTGGTGAGCTGGCGGGGCGGGTGAGTGAGGCGGAGTTGCGCGACCAGGTTTTACGTCGGGATGCTGACGATTCGTTGTTGGTGAACTTCACCGACGCCGCCGACGGCGTCAAACATCTCGACACGTCGGAGTTCTCCTTCGCCGAGGTTGTGGACACCGTCCTGGCTTTGGTGGCGGAGGTACGCCGATGAGCACCAAACCGGTGCTGGCCGTGGTCGGACGGCCCAACGTCGGCAAGTCGCAGCTGGTGAACCGGGTTCTGGGACGCCGGGAGGCCGTGGTCCAGGACCTGCCCGGGGTGACCCGGGATCGGGTGAGCTATGACGCCTTGTGGAACGGCCGGGAGTTCATCGTCGTCGATACCGGCGGCTGGGCCTCGGATGCGCGCGGCATGGCCGCCCAGATCGCTCAGCAAGCCGAGTTGGCCATTGATACCGCCGATGCGGTGCTGCTGGTCGTCGATACGACTGTGGGGATCACCGATGAGGATGAGGCGGTGGTGCGGGTGCTGCGCCGGTCGGCCAAACCGGTGGTGGTGGCCGCGAACAAGGTTGATGATCAGCGTCTGGAGGCCGAAGCGGCCGCCATCTGGAATCTGGGGCTGGGGGAGCCGCACCCGGTGTCGGCGCTGCACGGCCGCGGTGCCGGGGACCTGCTCGATGCGGTGCTCGCAGCACTCCCGGAGGCCCCCCGGGAGGTCGATGAGACCGGCGGGGGACCGCGGCGGGTGGCCATCGTCGGCAAGCCGAATGTGGGGAAGTCGAGCCTGCTGAACAAGCTCACCGGTGAGGAACGCGCCGTGGTGGACAATGTGGCCGGCACCACCGTCGACCCTGTCGATGAGCTGGTGATCCTCGGCGGGGAGGCCTATCGGTTCATCGACACCGCCGGGCTGCGGCGCCGGGTCAAGGAGGCGTCGGGCCATGAGTTCTATGCCTCGTTGCGGACCCAGCAGGCCGTGGACCGGGCCGAGGTCTGCGTGGTGGTCCTGGATGCCTCCGAGACTATTGCCGACCAGGATCTCAAGTTGTTGTCCATGGTGGAGGAGGCCGGCAAGGCGCTGGTGATCGCCTACAACAAATGGGATCTCACCGATGACGAACGGCGCCGGTATCTCACCCGGGAGATCGAGCGCGACGTGCAGGCATTCGCGTGGGCGCCGCGGGTGAATATCTCGGCGCTGACCGGCCGCAACGTTGACAAGCTCAAAAAGGCTGTCGATGCGGCGCTGGTGGGCTGGGAGACCCGGGTGAGCACGGGGCAACTCAACGCGTTCCTGGGCCGGGTGGCGGCCTCGCATCCGCATCCGGTGCGTGGCGGGAAGCAGCCGCGGATCTTGTTCGGCACCCAGGCGCAGAACTGTCCGCCAACCTTCGTGCTGTTCACCACCGGGAAGATGGATCCGCAGTATCTACGGTTCGTTGAGCGGCGGCTGCGGGAAGAGTTCGGTTTCGTCGGCACGCCGGTGCTGGTCGGGGTTCGGGCCCGGGAGAAGCGCAAGCGCTGACCGAGCACAGCCCGGCGCAGCGGCTCCCCGCACGCCGACAGCTCAGGGGACCGGGCCAACAGCGGGTGGGGCCACCTCAGGGGAGATGCCCGGCCACCAGGAAGACGTCCTGCGGGTAGTCGATGCCGTCCTTCTCACGGTTGATGGTCATGAACGTGTTCTCGGTCAGCTCCACCAGCCCGGCCTCATGCAGGAAACCCAGGAGGGTGTCCGATTCGATGCCACGGTGACCGGCGTGGTCGTCGTCATGGAAGGTGTTGTCTGGATCCGGGGCCAGATCGACCAGGGCGAGCCAGCCACCGGGCCGTAGCGAGGCGACCATCCGGTTGACCACCGCCTGGGTGTCGGGAATGTGATGCAGCGCCATGGAGCTCACCAGGCAATCGACGGGGGCGGCCAAGGGGGCCACGCTGAGGTCGTGATCGATGACTGATAGCTTGTCGGGCTGCCTGGCGGCACGCTTGGCGGCTTCGGCGCGCATACCGGCAGAGGTGTCGGCGAAGATCACCTGAGCGACCTGGTGGCTGAGCGCCTCACCGACCAGTCCGGTACCGGCGCCGTAGTCGAGCAGCACCCACGTCCCGACGAGGGGCACTGCCTGCTGAATGGCCGCTGCCACCTTCTGGGAGCTTTCGATCTTCTCCGGCGTATCCCAGGTGGCGGCCTTCGCATCAAAGTCGGTGCTCATGGGCTCATTGTGGCGCAGGACCTCCCCCTCGAGGCCGGAAGTCGCCTGTAGAACACGCCCGTTCAGGCGCGGTGGCACGGGCGGTGATCCAATGCGACAAGCGCCCCTGCGACCCGCTAAAGTAGGCCGCCGGTAGTCGTCTTCGGGCGACCACCGAACGGGATGTGGCGCAGCTTGGTAGCGCACTTGACTGGGGGTCAAGGGGTCGCAGGTTCAAATCCTGTCATCCCGACAAAAAGCCTTGGTGAGAGGCAACTTTCACCAGGGCTTCGTCGTATCTGGACGTGGTCACTGGCTGGTCCACTCGTTCGATCTGCTCGAACGGGTCGCCGTCGAAGTGGACCAGTCCCGTTCGTCCTCGATGTCAGTGAAGTGCACCACAAGGTGCCCGTCGCGTGGACCAGAATCCGCGCAGTACGATGCTCCGGCCCCTTCTGGAGGGGTCGGAGCGGGGTTCGGAGGCGGTCACAGGCGGGGTCTGTCGCGGCGGGTGGTGTCCCCTCTGGTGGGGCTGCGGATAGGAACACTGGTTGGCCTGTCGGGTGGCTTCGGCGAGGTGCCGGTGATCGGGGTGCAGGTAGCCCTTGGTCGTCTCGATCGACTGGTGCCCGAGAATCTCTTGGAGCACGTGCAGGGCGATGCCGGCGTCGGCCATCCAGGTCGCTCCGGTGTGGCGCAGCCCGTGACGGGTGAGGTTGTCGAAGCCGAGCTTGGCTGCGAGGCCGTCCCAATGCGTCGTGTCCCGCACGGTGGCAGTGGTGAGCACGGCGCCGCGTGGCCCGCGCCGGCTCCCGTTCGATGCAGCAGGGAGAACCACACGATCGCCGCCGCGCTCATGGCGAGCCCGGCGAGGAAGATTGTGAGGATCGCGCCGACGCCGGGGGCGGCGATGTTGATCCCGGCGAGCCCGGTGGCGAGGCGCCCGATCTGGGTTGCCATCCCTTCCATCGTGTTGCCGGTGGCCTGCACGATCCCGACCGCGAGCTGGTCGGTGACTTCCAGCAGCAGCGCCGTGAGCGTGATGACCACGAACGACCCGAGCACGGACTTCGCCAACCGAGTGCAGCACGGGACAGGGCGGTGGGGTCGCGGTGAATCAGGCCCGTGAGGAGCTGGAAGCAAAAGAGCACCAGCATCACGAACACGGCCACGCCGAGCAGGACGTTGTAGACCCCGACGTACTCCGCGCTGTGACATCGACCAGGGTGGTGGTGTCGAACACGATCCTGACCGCCTCGAACAGCCATGCCGCAGCTCCGGCCATCGCCTGGCCGAGCCAGTCGAACGGGGCCGAGATGAGCGTCGCTGTCGCTTCGCCGACCGCGTCGCAGACGTTGGAGATGACCGGGACATCGCAGATGCTCACCGCCACCACCCCCGGTTGTGGCGTGCTGTTCGGGTGGTCATCAGACGGACTGCCCGACGCCCCAGAAGGAGTTGATGAGCGTGACCGCGGCACCGCAGGTGATCGCCGCCCCGCACGAGATGAGGACGCCGACCTTCCCCCAGCTGGCGAGGTGCGGATTGGAGAGTTGGCGCCGAAGCCCACACGATCGCGGAGACGATAAGGGCGAGGACGGAGAGGATGAGGCCGACGGTCATCACGGCGCCGACGATGAAGCGCAGTTGCTCGATGCCGGGAAGGCCCGAGCTGTTGGGGTCGATGTCGATCACGGTGGGTGCTCCTGACTGTTCACGGGGACGTGTGCTCGACGGTCAGGTGCACCGGCCGCTTCCGTAGGCTGGGTGGGGTGAGCGATCAGACTGTGGTGTTCCTGCACGGCATCGGACAAGGCCCGCAGTCCTGGGATGCGCAGCTTGCGGCGCTTCCGGCTGGGATGGTCGGGGTCGCGGTGCAGTTGCCGGGGCTCCGCGACGACGACCGGGCCGCGTTCTCCCTCTCCGCGGCGGCACGGTCGGTGCGGGACGAACTCGACCGGCGGGGCGCACAGGTCGCGCATCTGTGCGGCTTGTCGCTGGGGGCGATGGTCGCCACCCGGTTCGCCCTGGATTACCCGGAGCACGTGGCGTCGTTGGTGCTCTCCGGCGGGCAGGTGCATCCGAACCCGGTGCTGATGGGCGTGCAAGGGGCGATCATGCGGGTCCTGCCGGCGCGGATGGTGACCACTCCGGGGATGAGCAAGAAGACGCTGCTCGGTGTGCTGGACACGATGCGCACGGTCGATTTCCGGGGCGAACTCGCGCGGATCGCCGCGCCGACGCTCGTGCTGTGCGGTAGCAAGGATCGCCCGAACCTGCCGGCTGCCCGCCAGCTCGCCGCCGGCATCCCCGGTGCGCAGCTCCAGATCGTTCCCGGCGCCGGCCACGAATGGAACACGCAGATGCCTGACGAGTTTTCCACCCGGCTCCGCGCGTTCTATTCCCAACACGCCTCCTGACCGGCCTCGTCGTTGTTCCGGTCAGAGCCGGGCGCCGACATCGAGGAGGAAGTTGACCCAGGCGACCCCGGCGCCGGCGAGTGCTGCGGCGCCGAGGGCGACGAACAGCCCGGTGCGGGCTTTGGTCGCGGCCTGGTAGTTGCCGGAGGAGGAGGCGATGGCCCAGACGATCAGCATCAGCACCGCGATGACGAGGACGAGCATCAGCAGGGCGCCGACGGTGGCGCGCAGGTCGCTTGCGCCGCCGACACCTGAGAAGTCGGGGAACACGTCCATCAGAGCCCACCGCCTGCCGTGCAGGAGGCCAGGGCGGTGTCGCCGCTGATGCCTTCCGCGCCGTGCGCGGTCAGCCACGCATCCCCGTCGACGGGTTCCGCGCCTCGCCCGCCAGGTCGTATCTCGAAGTGCAGGTGCGGGCCGGTGGACATCCCACTGGAGCCGACGTCGCCGATGTGCTGCCCGGCGGTGACCGTCTGCCCTTGGTGACGTGGATGCCGTGCTGCCACATGTGCGCGCAGTACGTCGCGACCCGCTGCCCTTGGCTTCTGACCGAACTCACTGAACAGGACCGCGGAGCCAGCGCGGATAACCATGAGCATTATGCAGTCGTAGGCAACAGGGCCTACAGGCCGATGAAGGGTTCGCGTCCGTGCAACGAGTGGGCTCAGCATCGGCTGTTCGCAGGGCGCGGTTGCCGTGCGCCCGTGCGCCCGTTCGTCTGGTCCGAGCCGGTCACCGGCATGCCCGTCCGCACGCGCGTGTCGGACTGGGCGAGGGGTGGAGCCCTGCGCGGGTCAGGCCGAACTAATCGCGTCGTCACGACGCTAATGATAGAGTCCAAGAGACGCTATTGCTAGAGAGGACGCGAAGATGGTGGAACCAGGCATCGGGTTGACTCGCCTGTGGGCACCCCCGGCAGCAACACGCCCTGGGCCGCGCGCTCGACTCTCGGCAGCTGCGATCGTTCAAGCCGGGCTAAGGGTTGCTCGCGATGAAGGTCTGGATGCTCTTACGATGGCCCGCGTAGCTGAGGTGACTGGGTGCTCGAAGATGGCGCTCTACCGCCATGTGTCCGACCGGAACGACTTGCTAGCGGTGATGGCAGATTCCGCTCTCGGAGCGCCACCAGCCCCGGTCGCGAGCCAGGACTGGCGGAGTCAGTTCACACAACTCTGGGACAGGCTGCTCGCGATCTGCGTTGAGTACCCGTGGTTGCTCGACCTCCCCGACCAAGTGAGCGGGCTCACGCCACGCAACCTCGACTGGCTAGATGCTGGCCTGGCAGTGTTCAGCGAGAGTAGTTTGCCGCTTGCGGATCGTCTGAACACCGTGCTGTGGATTACGGAGAACATCCGCTTCGAGGCGCGGCGACGGAGGACGGTTTCAGGTCGAGTGAACGACCTCGACTCGATGCTGATGGCGCGCGATGGGGCAACGGCCAGCCTCTCAGCCCGCCGGTATCCTCACCTTCTTGCACTTATAGACAGCGGAGCGGTGGGAGTAGACGCCCCGGCAGAGTCGGCCGACTTGACCTACAACCTCGTTCTGATCGGGCTCACCAGCATCTTTAAAGTGACAGGGCGCGGTATACGTGGTTAGCGACAGTCCGGGCCCGCGCAAGAACGTCGAATCGACTCAGGCGCCGTTTGTCATCAGCCTGCCGTTTCTAGGGACATGGATGGCACGGAACAGTCCGGCTCGGCGTGTGCCTAGCCACGGGACTGATCTGCTCGGCACGCGGTATGCCATCGACTTCGTAGCCGTTGACCATCGCAGCCGGAGCGTGAAGCAAAGCAGACGACCTCCCATTCTCGGCACTGAGCCGCCAGAAGCTTTCATTGGTTTCGGGCAGCCCATCCTGGCTCCGGTATCGGGGATCGTTGAAGCTGTCCATGATGGAGAGCGGGATCATGAGGCTCGTCGTTCACAACTTGCTCTCATTCCCTACATGCTTGGACAGCGAGGACGCCTCCGCGAAGGTGTTGGTGCCATCGCTGGCAATCATGTCATTGTCAAGGTTGCCAGTGTCTACGTCGCTATCGTGCACCTCCAGCGAGCTTCCATACAGGTAAGCGAGGGGGATGAGATTGTTGAAGGAGAGGCCATTGCACGATGCGGCAACTCTGGGAACTCAACACAACCTCACGTTCATCTTCAGGCGATGGATGGCCTAGACCTCACGCACACCAGAGGTATTCCGATCGCTTTCCGTGGATTCTGGGAAAAGCCGAGCGGACACCTCGATTTCGAGCGTCGGACCATCGGCATTCCTAACGAAGGCTCGGTCGTCCAATCTGAGCTACATGGAATCCCGCAGACGCCTACTTCCGGCACTCCCTGAGCTACCACACGTCTTTCAGACGAGGACAGTGCCGCCCGTTGGACGGCACGGTAAGCGGGATCCGGTGCCTACCTCACGGCCAGGAGGGAGGCCCGGTCGTGACGGTTTCGATGCGCGTGATGAGCGCGGGCGATGGCTACAAGTACCTTCTGAAATCCATCGCGGCTGGCGACGGCGACCGTTCCCTTTCGACCCCGCTGACCCGCTACTACGCCGAGGCGGGCAACCCGCCAGGCTTCTGGATCGGGCAGGGCTTGCCTCGTTGGGGCACGGTGAACTGGCCGTGGGCTCGAGGATCCGAGGCTCAGCTACAGCTCTTGATCGGCATGAGCCACGACCGCATCACGGGTGAAGCCCTGGGGCGCCCCTATCAGCAGTTCGCCAATGTCGCAGAGCGGATCGAGCAGCGCGTGAAGACGCTGAACCCGGAGCTGGGGCCGGCGGCGCGTGCGCGTGAGGTCGCGGCGATCGAGGCCGAGGAAGCCGAGCGCGGCACTCGCCGGTCGCTGGCTATGACTTCACGTTCAGCGTCCCCAAGTCCGTCTCTGCAATCTGGGCGGTTGCAGATGCAGGCACGCAATCGCTCATCGCCGACGCACATCACGCGGTGGGTGCAGAGCTGGTTGCGTTCCTCGAACGAGAGGTTGCAACGACCCGCGTGGGCGCAACCGGCCCGGACGGAGCGGTTGCACACGTCGATGTCACTGGCGTCTCGGTGGCAGCGTTCGACCACTACGACTCACGCTCGGGCGACCCGCAGTTGCACACCCACGTCGTCATCCGCAACAAGTACTGACCGCGCAGGACGGGCGTTGGCGTACCCTCGCGGGCCGCCCGATGCACGCCGCCGTCGTGGCCGTCTCCGAGCTGTACAACGCGGCGCTGGCCGACCGGCTGACCCGCACGCTCGGGCTCGGATGGGAGGCACGGGATCGTGGCCGCGACCGCAATCCGTCGTGGGAAATCGAAGGCGTGCCCGACGAGTTGGTAGCCGAGTTCTCGACTCGTTCACGACACATCGATGTCGAGAAGGAACGGCTGATCGCCAAGGACGGCCGGCCACCCTCGGCGCGAATGATCCTGAAACTGCGCGCGCAAGCGACACTCGCGACCCGCCCGGAGAAACAGGTCAGGTCACTGGCGGACCTCACCCGAGACTGGCGTGGGCGTGCCTCCCGGCTGCTCGGCGCAGACGCGACAGCATGGGCGCGTGCCCTGATCCGAGGTGCCAGCCGTCGCCGGGTGCTGCGCGCGGACGACGTGCCGCTGGACGTGGTGCACGAGGTCGGGCAGGCCGTGATGAACACGGTTGCAGAGAAGCGGGCCACTTGGACCCGCTGGAATCTGTACGCCGAAGCTAGCCGGCAGTTGATGGGCTGGCGGTTCGCCAGCCTCCAAGATCGCGAGGCGATCGCGGGGCTCATCGTGGACGCGGCCGAGCGCGTGTCGTTGAGGTTGACGCCCCCGGAGCTGGCGTCGAGCCCGTTGCAGTTCCGACGCGCAGACGGCACCTCGCGGTTCCGGCCGCACGCCTCGGTCCTGTTCTCGTCCGAGTCTCTCCTCGCAGCCGAAGACCGCCTCCTTGATCGAGCCGCAGACGTGACCGGGTCGGTCGTGCCGTTGGAAACGATCGAGCGGGTCGCTCGCAAACCCGATCCCCACGGACGGGTGCTCGGCGAGGATCAAGCCGCCGCCCTCGCTGCGATCGCCGGGTCCGGCAGGGTCGTGGACATCCTGGTTGGCCCGGCCGGCGCCGGGAAGACGACGGCGATGAACGCGCTGCGCCGAGCGTGGGTGGAGGAGCACGGCCCTGGCTCCGTCGTCGGGCTTGCCACCTCAGCGGTCGCGGCGCGGGTGCTTGCGGAGGACTTGGGCATCGAGATGGAGAACACGGCGAAGTGGCGGCAGAACCACATCATGTCCGGCACCACGTTCACCGCCGGTCAGCTCGTGGTCGTCGACGAAGCCTCCCTCGCCGGCACGATGTCGCTGGACCGGATCACCCACGAAGCGGAGAAGGCCGGCGTGAAGGTGCTGCTGGTGGGTGATTGGGCACAGCTCCAATCGGTTGACGTCGGCGGCGCGTTCGCCCTGCTCGTCCACGCCCGCGACGACGCCCCCGAGCTGATCGAGCTACACCGCTTCACCCACGCCTGGGAGAAGACGACTTCCTTGCAGCTCCGGCACGGCCACACCGAAGCGATGACATCCTGATGGAGCACGACAGGATCACGAGCGGCGACGAGGAAGCCATGATCGACGCCGCCTACACCGCGTGGCGACGTGACCTCGCGGAGGGTCGCGATTCGATCCTGATAGCCGAGACGAACGCCACGGTGACGGAGATGAACGCCAGGGCTCGGGCGGATCGGATCATCGACGGAGCCGTGGCCCCGACCCGTGAGGTCGCGCTACATGACGGGACGGCCGACTCCACGGGCGATCTGGTCATCACCCGCGAGAACGACCGACGACTGCGCAACGGACGAACCTGGGTTCGCAACGGAGCACGCTGGATCGTCACCGACGTGCGCGCCGATGGATCGGTGAGCATCCGAC
>JBKEBU010000177.1:0-2767 GCA_047973325.1 Propioniciclava sp.
CAAGGCCGAGATGACCGGCACGCCGCTGATCTACCCGCGCATCCATTCGCTGGGCGCGACCCTGAGCTAAGGAGGCACGGCCATGATCGTTCGACGCAAAGGCGGCCTGACCGAGTTCATACCCACGCCGCAGGAGAAGCGCGACGGGCTGATCCGCGACCACGCCCTGGGCCTGCTTGAGAATCTGCACCAGCGCCTGGCGCGGCTGGAACGGGCGTCAAAGCTCCCGGCCACCGAAGCGGAGGCCTTCACGGCGCTGCTGGCGCGGATGCGGGCCGACGAGTCGCGCAACCTCGAGCTGCACGCCAGCCTGATCACCGGCGAAACCGCTTCCGGCTGACCGGCTCACTGCCACCGCCAACCCAGAAACCCCGGATACGGCCAGCCCGTTCCGGGGTTTCTGCCGCCTGTGCGCCGCCCAATTCGGCCAAGTTCTCAAGTCATTGAAAATAAAGGTGTTAAATGTCGGCTTCGGCTGTTCTTCTACTTGATTTGTGTCCGGAAAGAAGCATTCATTCATGGTGTGAGCGGAGGCTAAAAAGCCTTGCTGGACAACGACTTAGAAGCGCCATGAACGACGGAGGCACGCATGAACCTGAAAGAGATCCACTACGGGATCGAGATCGAGACTGTAAAACGCACCCGGGAACAGATCGCCTGGGCCATCCACTCGGTGGTGGGCGGCACGGTCCGCCATGTCGGTATCCCCAGCAGCTATGACCCCTGGGAGGTCGAGGACCTGCGCGGCCGCGTCTGGAAGGTGGTGGGGGACGCCTCCCTGACCAGCGTTCCGGCCCATCTGCGGGCCGAGGTGGTCAGCCCGGTGCTCGGCTACGACGACATCCCGCAACTGCAGGAGGTGGTCAGGGCCATCCGCCGCGCCGGAGGCAAGATCAACAGCCAGTGCGGCATCCACATCCATATCGACGCCGCGCCCTTCGACGGCAGGCACCTGGGTAACCTGGCCAAGATCATCTACAAGCAGGAGCCGCTGATCCTCCACGCCCTCGGCATCAGCCGCGACCGCCTCAACCGCTACACCCGACCGGTCAGCGACGAGCTGATCCAGCGCATCGAACAGCATCGCCCCCGCACCAAGGACCAGCTCAACCGCATCTGGTACGGCTACCACAACCGCCAGCCCCAGCACTACGACAGCAGCCGCTACCACGGGGTCAACCTGCACAACGTCTGGTACCGGGGCACGGTGGAGTTCCGCTGGTTCGAGGCGACTCTCCACGCGGGGCGGGTCAAGGCCTACCTGCAATTCTGCCTCGCCGTCGCCGCCAAGGCGCTCAATGGCCGGGCCGCCTCCAGCCGCAAGCGGGATTTTGATCCCCAGAGCGCCAAGTACGACTTCCGGGTCTTCCTGCTCCACCTCGGCCTTATCGGCGATGAGTTCAAGACCGCCCGCAAGCATCTGATGGCCAACATGCCCGGTGACGCCGCCTTCAAAAACGGACGGCCAAAACCGGAGGACGTCCTTCCGGACGAAACCGAAACCACCACTCTCACCAACGAGGCCGGGCAAGTTCCCGGCCTCACTGTTTAAGGAGGTGCCCCATGAAGATTCTGATCCGCTCCACCACGCTGGACGGCGAACCGATCCCCGGTAGCGGAGAAACCCTGCAGGCCGCCGACTGCCTCGAAGTTGTCGAGTTGATGCGCGGCCAGACGCCGTTCACCGCCAGCCGAGCGCCCCGGGATTATATGACCGAGGTGCTCTCCGGCATCGAAGGCGGGCCGACCCAGCCTCTGCCGGAGGATGCTGCTGCTGCGGCCGCCGAGTTTCTCACCTGTCTGGCCCGGCACGGCCTGATCGAATTCCTGCCCGACGACAAGGCCAGCGATCCCTGGCCGGAACGATTCCTCGAAGCTCTGGAAACGGTGCGGCTCTCCGGGCGCACCAACATGCTCGACCACCCGGAGGTGACCCGGCTGACCGCCGAGATGGGTTACCCGGAGGTGGCCGCGTGGCTGGCGGACCACCGGCGCGAATACGCGGCCTTCGTCCTCGAAGGGACGAGACCGCTCGGCAAGAACTTCAGCGGCAAGGAGGTCCCGGCTCCATGTGCGGACAAGTAGGCATCATCTTCGGCCGCAAGCGCAGACGGCCCGACGAGCGGGATTACCTGCGCGAGGTCTTCATCCGCATGCTGCTGCACAGCGAGGAGCGCGGCCCGCACGCCTCCGGTCTGGCCTGGCTCAAGACCGACGGCAGTCACCGCATCTTCAAGCGGCCGATGCGGGCGCACGAGCTGGTGTACGAGAAACCGTTCCAGGAGCTGCTCGGGCAGGTCGGCAACGAGACCACCATCCTTATGGGCCACACCCGCTGGCGCACCCGGGGCAATGAGTTCAATAACCACAACAACCATCCCATCCGGCCCGGGATCGTCATCGGCACCCACAACGGCACCATCTACAACGCCGATTATCTGTTCCGCCGACTCGGGCTGCCGCGCTACGCCGAAGTGGACAGCGAGCTGATCTTCCGCCTGGCCGACCGCTTCGCGCCCGAAGGCCCCATCGACCAGGGGGGCCTGAAGAAGGCGCTTGCCCTCTGTCGCGGCCAGATGAGCGCTGTGCTGGCCTCGCGGCTCGACCCCGGCACCATCACCGTGCTCAAGGGCAACAAGCCGCTTTGCCTGCGCATCCACTGCCAGCACCGGGTGGTGCTTTACGCCTCGGAGGCCGCCTTCATCGACTTTGCCGTGGACTTTGATCCGGGCTGGCGCGAGCTGGAGGTGCCGCCCATGACCATGAT
>JBKEBU010000002.1:0-1846 GCA_047973325.1 Propioniciclava sp.
ATCGTCCCCCCCATTCATGACACCGGCCCCGGCGCCAACCGGGTGCTCACCATGTCCACCATCGACTTCACCGTCATGTTCGCCGTCTGGCTCATGTTCGGCATCCTGGGCATCAAGATCCAGGAGGAACTGGGCCTGACCGACGTGCAGCTGAGCTGGATCTCCGCGGTCGCGGTGCTCAACGGCTCGCTGTGGCGGCTGCCTGCGGGCATGATCACCGATCGGATCGGCGGGCGGCGGGTCACCATCTTCATACTGGTCGCCACCGCCATCCCCTGCTGGTTCATCGCCCAGGCGAACACCTACCCGGCGCTGCTCCTGCTGGCCTTCCTGGTCGGCTTCGCGGGCAACCTGTTCAGCGTCGGCGTCGCCTGGAACGCAGCCTGGTTCGCCCGCGACCGGCAGGGCTTCGCCCTGGGCATGTTCGGCGCCGGCAACGTCGGCGCCTCGGTGACCAAGTTCATCGGTCCGCCCCTGATCGCTGGCACCGCTGGCATGACTTTCGCCTTCGGCGTCCAGGGCGGTTGGCGGCTGGTCCCGGTCATCTATACCGGGCTGCTGCTCGTGCTGGCCCTGGTCACCTGGGTGATCGTGCCCCGTCAGGACCGGATGACCGGTAGGTCCAAGCCGCTGCGTGCGATGCTGGCGCCACTGCGTCACGCCCGGGTGTGGCGGTTCGGGCTCTACTACGTGGCCGTGTTCGGCGCCTACGTCGCCTTGTCGGCATGGCTGCCGAAGTACTACGTGGACAACTTCGGGGTCTCCCTGACTACTGCGGCGTTGCTCACCGCCAGCTTCATCTTTCCCGCCAGCCTGCTCCGCCCCCTCGGCGGCTGGCTGTCGGACACGATAGGTGCCCGCCGGATGATGTATCTCACCTTCGGCGTCATGCTGGCCACCTCCGGCATCCTCATGATGCCGAACGGCTTCATCGTCGTCGTCAATCCCGACGGCTCCCAGTCCCAGCACCTGCCCTATGCGATCTCGCTGTTCTGGTTCGCCCTGCTGGTCTTCCTGCTCGGCTGCGCCATGGGAATCGGGAAAGCAGCGGTCTACAAGCACATTCCGGAGTACTTCCCCGACAACGTGGGCTCGGTCGGCGGCCTGGTCGGCATGCTCGGCGGTCTGGGAGGCTTCTTCCTGCCACCGCTGTTCGCCTACACCAAGGAGTGGACCGGATTCCCCACCTCCACCTTCTTCGTCGTCTTCTGTCTCACCGCGGTGTGTGCGCTGTGGATGCACCTGACCGTCGTCCGCATGCTCCATGACCGCTCCCCCGACATCTCCGACCACTTCGACACCGGCCACGTGAGCACAGGTGATCCCGCTGAGTCCACGCCCGGAGCCACCGCTATCCCCCAGGAGGCCAACCAATGAGTAACACCGACATCACCCGCCGAGGTTCAGAATGGCTGACCTCATGGGACCCCGAGAATGAGAAGACCTGGGACTCCAAGCTCGCTTGGCAGACCCTGTGGATCACCACCTACACCCTGACACTCTGCTTCGTCGCCTGGTTCCTGCCGTCGGCGATCGTCCCCAAACTCAACGCCATCGGGTACGAGTTCACCAAGGCCCAGCTGTACTGGCTGGCCGCTATCCCCGGGCTGTCCGGCGGGCTGATGCGGCTGGTGTGGATGGTGCTGCCCCCGATCATGGGCACCCGGAAGATGGTGACGGCAACCACGCTGCTGCTGTTCTTCCCGGTGCTGGGCTGGGGGGTACGGACCATGCTCCCGGGCACCGCCCCCTATTGGGAGTTGGTGGTGCTGGCCTTCCTCGCCGGCATCGGTGGCGGCGCCTTCAGCGGATTCATGCCGTCGACGTCCTACTTCTTCCCCAAACG
>JBKEBU010000014.1:0-23971 GCA_047973325.1 Propioniciclava sp.
ACGTGATAACTGCTGTGGGCGATCGCACCCGGATGCAACGGGCCCTGGCCGATTCGGCCTACTTGGACATCTACCGCGACTACGTTGCAGCCTACGGTCTGGGCTATCAGGAGGAGTCCCGTGGTGAGGTGACGCTCCCGGCCTATGACGGTCCCTCGGAGGTCAAGCACGCGACGGTGGTTGGCTGACCCCGGCCGAGGACAGCGCATCCTTAACAATGGGGGAGAATGACGTCATGGCCCGGATTCTTGTCGTCGACAACTACGACTCGTTCGTCTACAACATCGTGTCTTACCTCGCCGAGATCGGCGCGGAGGTGGATGTCTGGCGCAATGATGACCCCAGATTCGGCACGGCTGACTGGGCCGATGCCTACGATGGCGTGCTGCTGTCCCCCGGACCCGGAACTCCCGAGGAGGCCGGGGCCTGTGTCGAGATCGTGAACCAGGTGACGGGCCATCGGCCGATCTTCGGGGTCTGCCTCGGGCTCCAATCCATCGGGGTGGCCTACGGCGGGGTGGTCGGCCGGGCCCCAGAGCTACTTCACGGCAAGACGTCGCTGGTGCACCATGACGGGGCGGGCATTTTCGAGGGGCTACCGTCGCCCCTGACGGTGACTCGCTACCACTCGCTGGCGATAGATCCGGACACCCTGCCGGAAGTGCTGGAGGTGACGGCGCGCACGGATTCTGGGGTGATCATGGCCGTCCGGCACCGGTACCTTCCGGTCGAATCGGTGCAGTTCCACCCGGAATCGGTGCTGACCGAAGGCGGCTACCAAATGCTGGCCAACTGGTTGGTTCGTTGCGGTGACCCGGAAGCGCCTCAGCGCGCCCGGGGTCTGGCACCGCTCATGGCCAGCCGCTAGGGATGCACGCCGCCATCCACCTGAAACCTGCCGCGGCTGACCGCAGCCTCAGGCGCGGGACAGTCACGGTACCGTTCCGCCGTCGGATGGTGGTAGTTCGCCCCCGGGCCCTGGCTCACCGGGCACGACCGGCGGGGTGGACACGGGGGGCGGGGTCGGTGTCGGGTCGATCGCGACTATCAGCTCGATCTCGTCATCTTTGTCGATAAGCAGATTCTGCAACGGACGGGTATTGATGATGGTGCCCGGAGCGTACTCGGAGGAGGGCTGCTCGGTATCCACGAAGTTGACGAAACCGTATTGCTGGGCGTTCTCTTTAGCTTCGGCTACCGACAACCCGATCAGATAAGGCACCCGTGCCTTGCCGGTAGCGACGGTCACGGTCACCGTGGTGGCCGTCGAGACCTCCTCACCCTCCCGAGGGCTCACCGCGATGACCTCGCCCGCCCTAGCCTCGGGGGGCTCCTCGGATTCGGAGGCATCCGTGGGCCGGACATTGTTGAACCCGGCTTCTCCGAGGGCCTGGCGGGCTTCGTCATAGGTCAGGTCCGCGAGCCCAGTGGGGATGGTGGCCTTCACGGGCCCCACGTTCACGGTCAGGGTAACCGTGTCCCCCTCCTTCATCTCGGTGCCCGACGGTGGATTCACCCCGGTGACGGTGTCGACGGTGTGATCATCGGCTCCCTGAACCGTCTTCACCGTGGGCACGAGATCGGCTGCGGTCACCATACGCTCGGCCTCAGCCTGAGTTTGACCCGCCAGCCCGGGCGGAACCTCGACGATTCTCGGCCCGGGGTCCCGGTTCAAGAGATAGATCCCGGCGCCGACCGCGAACAGCAGCACGATGATGCCCATGGTCCACCACAGGGCGCGGCCGCGTCGAGGCTCGTCTTCGGCCACGGCCGTTACCGTGTCCGCGGTCTCGGTCAGGTCGCCACTCGAGGTTGGCGCGGCGGCCATCACTGCTGTCGGTGACCCGGCAGCTACCGGAGCCACCAGTGGGGGTACTGGGGGTGGCAAGGTGGCCTCCACCCGTTGCCCTCCGAGGATCCGGCTGATGTCTTCCCGCATCTCATCGGCGGTCTGATAGCGGTCCTCCGGGTCCTTCGCGAGTGCTTTCCCGACGACAGCGTCCATCGGTGCGGTGACCTCGGCGTCGAGTTGTGAGGGTGGCACCGCCGTCTCGCGGACATGCTGGTAGGCCACCGACACCGGCGAATCACCTTGAAACGGCGGGCGTCCGACCAGCAGTTCGTACATCAGGCAACCGGCGGCGTAAACGTCGGAGCGGGCGTCCACAGTTTCGCCGCGTGCCTGCTCGGGGGACAGGTACTGGGCGGTGCCGATGACCGCTGCCGTCTGGGTCATGGTGGCCGATGTATCGGCCACCGCCCGCGCGATTCCGAAGTCCATCACCTTGATAGTGCCGTCGTTGGCCAGCATTACGTTGGCTGGCTTGATGTCCCGGTGAACGATGCCCTTGCGATGGCTGTAAGCCAAGGCTGCGAGGACACCTTGGGTGAACTCGAGTGCCCGCCGCGGCAGAATCGGCCGGCCTTCCCGCAAGATCTCGCGCAGGGTCCGGCCATGGATGAGTTCCATGACTATGTAGGGCACCTGCACATCGCCGCCGGGGTTCAGTTCCTCACCGGTGTCGTAGACGGCCACGATGTTGTGATGATTGAGCCCGGCGGCCGCTTGCGCCTCGCGCCGGAAGCGTGCTTGGAATGTGGGGTCACTCGCGAGATCTGTGCGTAGTTCTTTGACGGCCACCTCGCGGTGGAGGCGGGTGTCGTTGGCTCGGCTCACCACGGCCATACCGCCCCGGCCGATGACGCCCTCAATTGCGTAGCGGCCACCCAGGCGGCGCGGTTGCTCGTCCATCTGATCCTCGCTCGTTACTGAGGGATTGGGCCGCACCGGGGGTGGTTGCGGATGGTTCTGCTGAGGGTTGTCCCACGCGCGCCGCGGGCGCTGTTCATCTGTCATCGCAGGGACTCAATCACGGCTCTGGCCACCGGGGCGGCGTATCGACCACCGGAGACGTCGCTTCCGTCGACTCCAGCATCCTGAACAAACACGGCTACGGCAACTGTTGGCTCGTCGGCCCATGCTACGAACCAGGCGTAGGGAGTGCGCTCGCCCGTGACGGCGGTTCCGGTTTTCCCGCCCACGCGAACGCCACTGATCTGAGCGCGTCGGCCGGTGCCGGAGTCCACAACATTCACCATCATGTCCTGCAAGAGTCTCGCGTTGTCCCGGGAGAGCGCAACCGACAGCCGTTGGGGCGCGGTCTGGCTGATCAGGTTCAGGTCTGGGCCGCGGATGCCGCTCACCAGGAAGGGATCCATGACCACCCCGTCGTTGGCGATGCCGGCAGCGACCATGGCCATCTGCAGGGGAGAGGCCGCCACGTCGAAGGCTCCGATGGAACTCATCATTGTCTGAGCCGCGTCCGGGTCTTCAGGGAACCGGGACGCTACTCCGTCCAATTCTGACAGGTGCGCCGCGTCGAAGCCGAATCGCTCCGCCTGGTCTCGGAGGGCGTCAGCGCCCAGATCGCCGCCGATGTTGGCGAAGGCGGTATTGCAGGAGACGGTGAGGGCCTGGGACAGCGTGATTTCGTCGCCGCCACAATTGCCAGCGTTGCGCAACTCGTGGGTGGAACCGGGGAGCCGCACGGCCGGTGGCGACTGCACCAAGGTATCGGGCGACATGCCCGACTCCAGTGCGGCCGCGGAGACGACGAGCTTGAAGGTGGAGCCGGGTGGGTAGATTTCGCGGGTGGCCCGGTTGGTGAGGGGCTTGTTCTCGTCGCTGTTGAGTCGCTTCCAGGCGTCTTGGGTCGCGTCGAGATCGTGGGTGGCCAGCTCTGTCGGGTCATAGGTGGGTGAGGTGACCAGCGTGAGTACCGCGCCGGTGCTGTAGTCCAGGGCGACCACCGCGCCGGGGCGATCCCCCAACCCGTCGGCTGCTGCCTGCTGTGCCCGTGCGTCGAGCGTGGTCTGTAGCGAGGCGCCCTGGGGGCTGCGGCCGGTGGCGGTGTCGACTATGCGATCCAGGAATTGATCGTCAGACAGGCCAGACAGCTGTTGGTTGTAGCTCTGCTCCAGCCCGCTGCCGCCGTAGAGGAACGAGTAGTAGCCAGTGACGCTGGCGTAGAGCGGCCCGCTGGCATAGCTGCGTTGGAATCCGTAGCGATCATCGACGGGATCACTCGCCACGATGGCGGTATTGCCCACCAAGATGTCACCCCGGTCGGTTCCGAAAGCGGCATCCCGAACCCGGCGATTGGCCGGGTCGTCAATGAGCGAGGGGGTGCGGACGGCATAGGTGTAGGTCTGATTGACCATCAGGGCGGCGAACATGGTCATGACCACCACCGAGACTGCTCGGATCGGACGGTTCATGCGCCACCCTCCTCGACTGAGGGCGGCGAGGTGGGGGTGAACGCGGTGGGATCCGGGCGGGGGGTGCGAGCGCCGGTGAGTGCGGGGAGTGTCTGGGTGGCTTCGCCCGAGAGGGAGACGTATTCCTCGGTCACGTGCGGCCGGTTGTGGGGGCGTCGCACCTGGTGCGTGATGGTCAGCATCAGGCCGACCATGATGAAGTTGGAGATCAGTGAACTGCCCCCCTGCGAGACAAAGGGCGTGGTGAGGCCGGTGAGGGGGAGTAGTCGGGTGACTCCGCCGAGGATGACGAATACCTGGAGGGCGAAGACGAACCCGAGCCCTGCAGCGAGGAGTTTCCCGAAGGGTTCGGTGGCGGTGAGCGCCGCTCGGAGGAGCCGGGCCACAATGAAGCCGAAGAGCAGTACCACGGCGAAGAGGCCGAACAGCCCCAACTCCTCTCCCAGAGCCGCCGCGATGAAGTCATTCTTGGCCAACGGTGTCAGATAGGGGCGACCCTGGCCCCATCCGGTGCCGAAGAGCCCGCCGGAGGCGAACCCGAATTGGGCGCTGATTATCTGCAAGTTCTTGTCGTAGTCGGTGAAGGGGTTGAGCCAGGATTCAAATCTGGTTTGCACATGGTCGAACAGGGTGAACCCGAGGACCCCCATGGCGGCCACGAGGAGTGCCCCGAGCAAGACCCAGCTCACGCGCTCAGTGGCGATGTAGAGCATGGTGACGAACAGGCCGAAGAAGAGCAGAGTGGTACCCAAGTCACGCTCGAAGACCAGGATCACCAGACTGATCGCCCAGGCGATTATTATCGGCCCGAGATCGCGGGCTCGGGGGAGGGCAATGCCGAGGAGCCGACGGCCCGCCTGCGCCAGCACATCTCCCTTCTCGACCAGGTAGGCGGCGAAGGCGATGGACAGAATTATCTTGGCGATCTCCGCAGGCTGGAAGCTCAGGGGGCCAACCGCAATCCAGATCCGGGCGCCGTGGTTCTCCTTACCCAGGCCGGGGAGGAGTGGCATCAGGATAAGCATCAGCCCGGCCGCAAACCACAGGTAGGTATAGCGCTGCAGCCGGCGATGGTCACGAAGCAGCAGGACTATCACCGCATAGGCCAGAACGGCGCCGCAGAGCCAGAGCATCTGCAGTTCGGCGCTGCGGAGTTCGTCGTACTGGTCGAGCCGGTGGATCATCGAGATGCCGATGCCACTGAGGAGGAAGGTGGCCGGTAGTACGAGTGGGTCGGCATAGGGAAGGCGCCACTTGGTGATGCCCCAGGCGATGAGGCCCAATCCAAACCAGACGGTGACACCGACGTACCACGGCCCCTGGATATCGAGACCGGCAAGGGGCGGAAGTTGCCAGTTGGCGGGAAGGGTGCCGTATTGATCCAGATCAGTCAGCAGATATCCGCTGGCACCGAGCGTGAGCGCGAACATCATCATCAACAGCGACACCACGGTGCGCTGCCGGGGAAGGATGATCTCGGGTGTGGACATCTCAGCACTCAGTACTCACGGGCGTGGGGCTGAGCGGTTGGCTGGCCGACATGCTGGGTGGCGTGGGTGAAGGAGAACTGGGGTTGGGTGACGGCGAGGTGGTAGCGGGTGGATCCAACCGCGTCGCTCGCTGTTCGATGCACTGTTGAGCCTTCTCACGCAGCTCGATCAGGGTGGCTTGGGCGGCGTTCAGGCTCTCCACCCGGATGTTCGCCTGCACTTTGGTGGCGTAGTAGGGCGGAAGATCGCTGATTCTGGTGGTATCCCGCTCGACGAGCGTCGACAGTGGGAGCCCAGGAACGGGGTCTGGCACACCCCGGAAGAGGGCGACATTCCCGTCTTCGGGTCCGACGTAGTACTTCGTTTGGGTGTATTGGAACCACAGCGCGGCACCCCCGGCGAGGACCATCAGCGGCAGGATGACCGCCAGTGCCACCCGGATCCGCGTGGACCATCGGCGGCCACCCTGGAGTGCGTATCGTTCCGCTTCGGTGACAGCGCGGTCCTCCACCTCCTCCGGCGTGGATTCGGTGACCACGGGGATGGGAGTGGTGTTCTCTGGGCGATCGCCCTCGGTGAGGGCGGCGGCCGCTCCCACGGTTTCGGCGATACCGCTAGGGCCGTCATTCTGGACGTCGGCGACGATGAGGGTGATGTTGTCGTGGCCGCCGGCCGCGTGGGCGAGACCGACGAGCTGGGTAACCGTCTCTTCCCGGGAGTGGCCTGCGGTGGCCACGGCGGCGATGGCCTCGTCGGTAACCAGGCCGCAGAGCCCATCGCTACACACCAAGAGCCGGTCACCTGCGACCACCTCGAGTTCGCTGAGATCGGGGGTGTACTCCTCGGAGCCGTTGAGGACCCGCATCACCAAGTTCCGGTGGGGGTGGGAGAGCGCCTCGACGTCGGTGATCCGGCCTTCATCTACCAGGGTCTGAACCCAGCTGTGGTCTTTGGTGACCCGCCGCAGCTCGCCTCCACGGATCAGGTAGGCCCGGGAATCGCCGATATTGACCACGGCAACCCGGTCATCCACCAGGGCAAATCCGCAGACGGTGGTGCCCATGCCCGCGAGCTGCGGGTCGTCTTCGACAAGCTCCACCAGCCGGTTGTTGGCCGTGGCGAGAGCAGATTGGAGGACCGTGTGCAGGTCGGCCAACCGATCAGATGCGGCCGGCGGTTGCGTACTCCCGGATTCTTCGTCGCTCTCGGGCTGCTCCCGTTCGGCGTGTGCTGCCGCAATGCGTTCGTCGAGATGTCTGTCGGTCCGTTCCAGTTCCCAGGTGGCGACCGCCGAGGCAAGATCTCCAGCAGCCGCACCCCCCATCCCGTCGGCGACAAGGAGCATGGTCGGACTGACATAGGCGGAGTCCTGGTTGCTGGTGCGGATGAGCCCCACCTCGCTGTGCGCGGCGTAGCTCCAGGTGAGCGCCATCAGGCCTCCACAACCAGCTGGGTCTGACCGATCCGAACGGTGTCCGATGGGGTATAGGGCCGGGGCTGACTGAGCCGCTCATTGTTGAGAAAGGTGCCGTTGGTCGAGCCGAGATCCTCCACCTGGTAGCCGTGCGGGCTGCGGGTGATGCGGGCGTGGTGGGTCGACACATAGTCGTCGTCGAGGATGAGCTGGCAGTCACTGGCTCGCCCGATCGTGAGTGATTCGCCGAGAGTCATCGTGAGCCCGGCTTGTTTCCCCGTGGTGATGCGAAGCCTGCTGGGCGAAGCTGCCCGGTGCTCATGCTCGCGACGCTCGCGGCGGGTCGTACGGGGGGACGGTGCGGCTTCAGCGCGCACGCGCCGCCCGAAAAGGTCGGTGCGAATAACATTGCCCGTGAACAAGACGAAGACCCAGAGGAGACCGAGAAACGCAAACTTGAGACCCAGCACCAGCAGTTCAGACATCGTTCACCGGGGATCTGACCAGCATCCGAGTGCTACCGATCTCGATGCGGGACCCTTCACGCAGGCTGGCATGCTGCACCCGACGATCATCGACGGTGATGCCATTGGTGGATCCCATGTCCTCAATGGAGATCTCGGGGGTCCCCGACGATTCATGCACGCTGATTCGGGCATGGAGGCGGGAGACTCCCGGGTCATTGATGCGCACGTCGGCATCCGTACCTCGACCGACGGTGAAACCCGGGGTCACCAGCGGGTGCCGAATCCCGTTGACCTCTAGGACGAGGGCGGCCCGTCGAATCGAGGTGGTGGTCGCCGCCGAGTCGGTGGCGGCGAGCGCTTGGCTTTCCACGGTGAAGCGACCGGTGGGGAGCGCGTTGTCCAACTCATAGGCGATCGTGACCGGCCCGTTGAAAACATAACCAGCGTTGGCGGCATACTCGCGCAGTTGAGGAATTATCTCGGCGTTGAGGGTGCGGCTATACGGGGTGAGCCGGTCATAGTCGTGAGCGGACAGGTCGATGGTGAAGTCGTTGGGGACAAGTTTACGATCACGGGCCAGGAGTCGGGCCTCATTGTCGAGCTCTCGTTGTAGCCGCGCGGTGAGTTCGACCGGCTGCACATCCCCCTTGAAAGCACGGGCGAACGCACCGTTGACAGCACCCTCGAGCTTGCGCTCAAGGTTGTCGAAGACGCCCACTGCCCCTCCTGGTCCTGTCGTGTGCCTGTCGTGCCGATTCCATCCTGTGGATAGAACAGCGCAAGCTTACCGTCGTTGACCCTTCTGAGGGGGGACGAGGGGCCCTGTGATCCGATCTCTTCAGGGTAGCTCACCGAAGACAGCGACCCCGCCGGCACCGATGTGATGGTGTTCGGAGTTGGTGGACAGTGCCCCGAAGGAGGCCAGCAGCGGGTGGTCCTTGGGCTGCTTCACGTCGCCGTGAGGGGCCGCGATGACTGTCAGCGGCCCGTGCCGCATGGTCATGTGGGTGTCGGTGACGGTTACCTGGTAGTCCTCGCGGCTGCTGGGTGCTGTCGCGCCGGTGAGGTGGCTCCGTCGGAGCTGGATCAGCGTCCGATACCAGGTCAGCATGGCGGCGTGGTCGGAATCCTGCAGCTCATCCCAGTCCAGGGTGCTCTGGATGAAGGTGTCCGTGGCCTGGGGGTCGGGGATCTCGGCGTCGGGCCCGTAGATCTCCTCCCACCCAAAGCGGGTAAACTCCTCCGCCCGCCCCTGGGTCACCAGAACGCCCAGGTCCCGGTGGTGGTCGGTGAAGAACTGAAAGGGGCGGCGGGTGCCCCACTCCTGGCCTTGAAACAGAAGCGGGGTGAAGGGGCCAAGCAGCAGGAGGGCGGCACCTCCGGCAACAACTCCGGGCTCTAGCCGGGCGTCGGGGCGATCCCCCAAGCCCCGATTGCCGACCTGATCGTGATTCTGGGTGAAGGTCACAAAACGCTGGCGAGGGATGTCGGCCGGCACGGGCGCACCCCACTCCTGGCCACGGAAGGTCGACCAGGACCCGGCGTGGACGAAAACCTCGGTGAAGGCTTGTGCCAGGGTGTCGGCCGAACCGAAATCGCAGTAGTAGCCGAAGTGTTCCCCGGTGAGCCAGGCATGGAGGGCGTGGTGTACATCGTCGGCCCATTGAGCATCCATCCCGTAGCCCCCGCGGGCCAGGGGTAGGACCATGGAGGGCTGATTGAGATCAGACTCGGCGATCAGGGTGAGTGGTCGGTTCAACTCCTGTTCCAGGACCCCGACCCGCTGGGACAACTCGGCGAGCAGGTGCTGGGGTGAATCGTCGACCAGAGCATGGACGGCGTCGAGGCGCAGGGCATCGATGTGAAAATCGCGCAGCCAACGGCAGGCGTTGTCGATAAGGAACGCCCGAACCCCGTCGGCGTGGGTGTCATCGAGATTGATGGCTGATCCCCACGGGGTGTGGTGCTTGTCGGTCAGGTAGGGGCCGAAGTTGGCGGTGTAGTTCCCGTCCGGGCCGAAATGGTTGTACACCACATCCAGACAGACGGCTACGCCGTGATCGTGAGCGGCATTGACAAAGCGCTGGAGGGCGGCTGGCCCTCCATAGCTTTCGTGGACCGCGTACAGGGCCACCCCGTCGTATCCCCAGCCTCGGGTCCCGGGGAAGGATGCTACCGGCATCAGTTCGATGGCCTCCACGCCCAGCTGCGCCAGGTGTCCGAGCTTTGCTATGGCCGCATCCAGCGTTCCGGCCGGAGTGAAGGTACCGACATGCAGTTCGTAAAACACCGCTCCGATAAGGTCGCGACCTGCCCAGCCGCCATCTGTCCAGGGAAAGGCGACCGCATCGTAGGTGCGCGAGGGGCCGTGCACTCCGTGGGGTTGCCGGGCGCTGCGGGGGTCTGGCCGCGGCTCGCCATCGTCCACGCTGAGGAGGTAGTCGGTCTCGGGTGGCAGATCGATGCTCCAGGAGCCGGTGCCGGCGGGCGACATCGGCAGGATCTGGCTGCCGACGTGAGCGGCAGCCTGGTGAGCGGTGGGCGCCCACAGGCGGACATCAGTCACCGGCCGGCCTGTCGTCTAGACACTCCAGAACGGCGCACGGGTACCGGCTGATCAGCGAGCTCAGCAGCACGTCACCCTCGGTGAATACCTGGTCAGTGAGAACATCGCGCCAGTGCCCTGATGGCAGGACGACGGTGTGATCGACACTCTCTTGAGTGGAAAACTCTTGTGCCAGCCGGAGGGCTACCACCACCACATCCTGGCCGCGCGCGAAACAGACGGCATGGCCGGTGGAGCTGGGCAGCGGACGGTAGGTGGCCGATCCCCCGACGAAGCTGTCGGGTCGGCGTCGTCGGAGCCGCAGGATGGCTCGGGTCAGATGGAACTTCTCCGCAGCGAGGGTGTCGGAAGCCTCCGGTTCGCTGTCGGCCAGGGTGCGTAGCGCCGCGAAATCTGCCGGGCGGCGATTGTCGGGGTCCACCAGGTAGTTCTGTACTGTCTCGCAGCCCTGGTAGGAGTCAGCGACACCGAGGCAGGTGAGTTGAATGGCCTTGCGGGAGAGCACGGCTACCCGAGCGGCAGCACGGGTGAGGCGGTACCAGTCGGTGAAGGCCGGGAGAACGTCTCCGGCCCGATAGAGGCCCTCCACAAAGTCGGTGAGTTCGGCCTCTGCTTCAGTGTCTGGTTCGGTCCACGAGGTCCAGATCTTCTGCTCCCGGGAGGCCTTAATTATGTAGTCGGTCAGGCGATCCTGCTCGATAGGTCCGGCTGCGGTCCAGGTGCCGGCCAGGGTCTGCCAGAGGAGATTCTCCGTGTGTCCTTCGATGGATTCGGCGAGGGGGTGCACCTGGCTGAGGAGGGTGCGCCATTCGGGGGCGAACTCAGAGAGCACCCCGATTCGGCTACGGACGTCCTCGGATCGCTTGGTGTCATGGGTTGTGCCGCAGGTCATGGTCGCTGGCCAGTCCAGGGACATCTGGCCCATCCAGCTGTGAAAGGCGTCCAGCGAGAGTCCCCAGGTCTCCGGTGAGCCGCCGACCTCATTCAAGGCCACCAGCTGGGTCCAGCGATAGAAGGCAGTGTCTTCTACACCTTTGGCGGTGACCGCCCCGCAGACCTGCTGGAATCTGATGACGAGTTCATCGCGGATGGTCTGCTGAGCGCGCCCCTCCGACCCCACTTCGCGCCCGATGACCAGGTCCACTACCACCTCCAGGGTGTCGTGGTACTCGGCGGGAAGCCGATCCCGGGCCGCCGCCGCGCACTCGGCCAGCACCTCCACCGACTCGGCTGGGGGCGGCTCGCCCGGGACTATATAGGCCCGGTATCTGGTGAAAGCAATCACCATCTCCGCCAAACACTCCCGGATCCAGGTGAAGGTGTGATCCCGCAGCATGATGTCGGCCCGACAGATGTCATAGGCGAGGGTGGCGATCCGATGGACTTCGGCGAATAGCGAGGATGTGGTGATCTCCCGCTTGGCGGTCTCGATTTGCGTGGGTAGGGATCCCGGAATGTCGCCGGTGATGGCATGCGCTATTGACGCGAGTTCGCTGTTGCCGGCGGTATCGCACTGGAGGGACTGGATGCGCCAGGCCGCGTCATATCCGGTGGTTCCGGCGACCGGCCAATCCGACGGGAGGGATTCGGCGCTCTCCAAGATCTTCTCGGCGGTGATCCAGGCCCCCCCAGTCGCCACCGACAGGCGCCGCATGTAGTCACGCGGATTGGCGAGGCCATCGGGGTGGTCGATCCGGAAGCCGTCGATATGCCCGGCGCCGTAGAGATCGAGCAAAAGGGCATGGGTGGCGTCGAAGACTGTTGGATCCTCCACGCGCACTGCGAGCAGAGTGTCCACGTCGAAGAACCTGCGGAAGTTCAACTCCTCTTGAGCAACCTTCCAGTAGGCAAGTCGGTAGTACTGGGCTTCGATGCATTCCGGCAGCGGCAGCGTCTCGGTCCCGGCGCGGACCGGGAACACATGGTCGTAGTAGACCAGGACCGGCTGGGTACCCCGATCGGGAAAAGTGGGGATGGTGCGGTATTCGAGGGAGATCTCGCCCTGGGCGATCACGGTGCCGATTCGGTCTCCCAGCACCGGCATCAGAATGCCGTCGTCCCCCGAATCAGCGGCATCGGTGCCGTCGAACCAGGCCGCGTAGGGAGACTGTGGCCCCTCCGCCAGGACGGACCACAGCGCTTCGTTGTGGTAGACGGGGGTGGGGACACCCATGTGATTCGGAACCACGTCGACGATGATTCCTAGGTTGCGTCCATGGGCGGCGGTTGCCAGGCTTTCGAAGCCCCGCCGTCCCCCCAAAGGCTCACTGACCCGCGAATGATCGACCACATCGTAGCCATGAGTGCTACCCGGCGCGGCCTGGAGAATGGGGCTGAGGTAAAGATCGGTGACCCCGAGGTCCTCCAGATAGTCGAGCTGAGCCTCGGCATCCGCAAAGGTCAGGTCGGGGCCAAGTTGCAGCCGGTAGGTAGAGAGCGGCACTCGGCGACCTTGGGACGGCATGTGCCCGGGTTCTGTCGGTGGCCGCAGGGCATCGTGAGTGCTGGCCTCCGGGTCTGTGGTAGAGCGCATGGTCACGTCATTCTCCCGATGGTGGGTGGCGGATGAGCTCGTTCCAATCGTTCAAGCCTGTTGTATCTAACGTAGCGTGTCGGCGCGAGAACCGGCGGCCGCATGCCTGGCGGCGAGCAAGCGAAGTGTAGTACAGATTTAAATCATCTCAGCCAGGGGTGAGGCGGATCGGACACGGGACATCTAGATTCGCCTTCTGGTCGAGGATTTTCTAGTATGTCTGCGACCCCCGAAAGCTAGTCCCTCGAAAGGGGGGTGTCGTGCGCCGACGCCTCATCCCACTCCTCGCTGGCCTCATCAGTGCTTTGGTCGTCCTTGCTATGACGACAGCGCCCGCGGCCGCCACGAACAAATACACACTAGGTGGTGTCTGTACGACTGGCTGTGCCGTCGACTGGTACGCCGAGAGTGACGTGTCCACGTCCTACACTCGCGACTGGAACAGAGATGGCACTATTTCAGAGTCGGAGCAGTACTCGAACCAGGGGTACCTGGTTGCGGTCTCCAAGGGGAGCAATGTGCCCGGAGTCGATGGTCCGGGCCAGTTGGCCATTCAGCACTGGGTGGTAGACGACACCAATCTTGGATTCCGGATTCCCTATGCAACTGAGTACACCCTGTACGACGTCACCATGACTATTGAGGCGAAGTCAGCCTCGCTTGCACTGTCCGGCGGGATTCAGGCGTTGGGATATGACCAGTACCTCAAATTCGAGGGGTTAACCGCCTTCACCACCGAGGCGCCAGCCCCGGAAGTCACCTTCAGCGAGGGCAGGTACGTGCTTCGCTGGAACGTGATTCCGGCTGGTTCGGCAAATATTCTCTCCTTCGCGGGCACTGCGCAAGACAACACTGCCACGAACCCGGGGAGCCACTACCGGATTGGGGCCTCCCTCCTCGCCACGTACGCCGAGGGCGAGGGGTGTGCGTCACCGGCGCTGCCGCCGTTGCCGACCGTGCCGCCTGAGGGTGAGTGCGAGCAGGTCCTGGCTGGCCGGGTGACGTTGCTTCCTCCGGGGGGCGTGACCAGCCGGGGGAAGCAGGGCGATGGAGGTGAAACCAGCGCAGATGCGTGGACGCAGAATTCCCAGACCACGATGCGGCTGTACGGGGCCACCGACAATGAGTTGACCGAGGTCACGTACACCGCGACCGCTACCCAGGGCTTCACTTTCGAGCAGGGGTCGGTATCGGCGGTGGTCACCGGAAGTTCGACGGGTATGGGTGAGCTCTATAGCAACGGGTACACCGCCTCCGTGCCGGACGTGGGCACGCCGCAGGTCAGCGCGGATGGGAAGACGATCACCCTGACCGTCAACAGCATGCCCGCACAGTCGGCCTTTGCCTTCACTGTCAACGTGACTGCTGACGGTTCACTCAAGCAGTTCGTTATGGATGGATTCCTGGTGGGCAAGCTTGAGGGCTGCCAGGTGACGACCTCGCCGTCGCCGTCGTCGCCAGGTGTTTCTTCGCCGTCGCCGTCGTCGCCGGGTGTTTCTTCGCCGTCGCCGTCGTCGCCGGGTGTTTCTTCGCCGTCGCCGTCGTCGCCGGGTGTTTCTTCGCCGTCTCCGAGCGGTCCTCCCGGTGACGTTTGTCAGCAGATCATCGGGGGTCGTGCCACGATGACGATTCCCGGAGATATAACGGCTCGCTACAAGTGGGGAGTTGGTGGAGGGACCAACGCCGATGGGTGGACCTCCGGCTCGTCCACCTATGTGCGTCTCTATGGCTACACCGACAATTCGCTGACCGAGGTGACCTACACCGCGACCGCTGCTCAGGGATTCAGGTTCGTGTCGGGCACGCAGCTTCAGGTGGTTACCGGAAGTGAAACTGGTATGGGCGAGGTCTACATGAATGGATACCAGGCCTCAGTTTCTGGGATTGGTACCCCCGTCGTGAGTGCGGATGGGCGGACTATCACCCTGACGGTGGAAACCATGGTGGCAAAGTCCGGTTTCGCCCTCACTGTGGAGACTATCGCTGAGGCAACTGCCAGCGGGGAATACGTTATCGAAGGGGAACTCCGGGGTCAGCTCGAAGGCTGCGGCTTGACAACCACTGGGCGTACGACACCGACACCCGCAGGCACCCCGGCTCCCGGCGGTTCGCCGACGCCGCTGGGGCCGGCCATGCCGCCGCCAGCGTCCCCGAGGCCGATCCCGGTGGGCTCGCCTACTCCAGGCTCACCACAGGTCCCGGTCGGGCCGCCCGTGCCGCCGTCGGGCACGCCGACTTCAACTGTGCCGGGTACGGTGACATCGCCTGGGCCGGGTCCGGGTACGTCGACTGTTCCCGCTGCTCCGGTGACGCCGCCGTCGGATAAGACGGCTCCTGCGGTGCCAGAGACGTCGACTGTTCCGGCCGGTCCGCTGGTCCCGCCGTCGGACAAGACATCAAAGGAGGCCCCAGCGGTGCCTGGACCCCCGTCGCCACCGTCGGACAAGACCGTGCCTGCGGTGCCGGTCGCACCCGCACCGTCCGCGACAGCTGGTCAGCATGTGGTGCCGGGCAAGGTGCAGACCGATGCTGGCACGTCGCATCCGGGCCAGGTTGTCGGATCCGTCGCTGCGCTGGCGACGCTCGGGCTGGCCGCAGCGGCTGGCATGAGTGGTGGCAGGAGGCCCCGCCGTCACTGAGCGACACGTGGTGCGCGCTGCCATCGTTGCCGTGGCGACGGTGGTAGCTGCGCTGGTGGCAGTCCAGATCTGGATTCCTCGTTCGATGGCGCCGCCTCGGGGCCCGTTGGCAGCAACGGCCCCCGAGGGGGACGCCGTCGGAGCCGCGACTCCTGCGGCCCAGTTGGTTGATATGGAGGGCCTCCCTACCCGGATCATCGTCGAGCAGGGCGACAATCAACTGGTCGATGCCGAGATCTCGCTGATCCAGCTAGATAAGAAGGGATGGCTTGCACCGCCACCCGGTGTGGCGGGTTGGTATGGGCCACCACAGTGGGAGACGCGACCCGGTGATCTGTCCCCGTACCGCGGCATTGTGGTGGGTCACAATGTCCATCGTGGGCAGCCGGATGTCTTCTACAAGCTTGGTGAGGTTCGCGGTGGCGCTTTGATCCGGATGACCTTCGAACTCGATGGACTCGAAGAGGAGGCGACTTTCCGCGTGCTAGCCGATGCTGTTTCGGCGCCGAAAGATGTTGTGACGGGCGAGGCTGATGACACCTATAGCTGGGTGTGGCAGTCAGACCGGCCGGAGCGGATGATCACGCTGATCAGCTGTGATCTGGATGCGCCACATGACCCCGACGGTCATTCGCTCAACAACTGGATTGTTCAGGCGGAGCGGGTGTCCTGATGGCGGCGCTGAATAGGTTCGTGGCAGGCTGCGTGCTAGTCTAGCGAAGCTGTCTTGTGGCAGGCGCGAGTGGCGGAATTGGTAGACGCGCACGGTTCAGGTCCGTGTGCCCGCAAGGGCGTGGAGGTTCAAGTCCTCTCTCGCGCACTGGTTGTATTGAACGGCAGTCGTCGTGGCGGCGAACCGGTGCGGCAGAAGACGCGCATGGAGGATGGGAAGGGCGCCTGCCTCCGGGCGGGATGATCCGCAGCGATATCCCGGTGGTACAACGGCATAGCCCGCGTTAGCGTGAACCGGACGTGAATGTCCAGATCAGATACACGGCGATTAGGCCCAACGCGATGATCCATGCCCATCGCCCCAGCCGGGCACTCTGCCGCATCCGAGCCTCCTCCTCCGCCCGACGTTCCCGCATCGGCGCCGAAATCATCGGGGTTCCCCCGTCCGCCGGGGCCGGAGGCTGTCCCTTTTCCGGTGGTGGGACCGCCTCTGTGTGAGGCTCGGCCAGGTCTGGTGCCGGCCGCAGCATCTCCTCCGGTGGAACGACGATCTCTTGCTCGAACCATCCGTAGGCGCCGCTGTGTTCGCAGATCGCTCTGCTGAGCTGCTCGACCAGCCGTATCGACGACGGGCCCTTCGCCCCGAAACTGAGGACGCTGTCCCCGAGCCCGTCGGGAACCGGAACCTCAGAAGACGCATTCCAGTCCGCCGCAGTGGTAAAAGCGTATTCGCACACCGTCTCCTCGCCATCGAGCTGGAATGTGAGCATGCCCCCGTCCGCGTCGTTCCGGAGGTCGAACCCGTGCGGGACGACGATCTCGTGGCCGTAGCGGTGAATCGCGGCGGTGATCTGGGCGCCATCCGGCAGTTGGTCCGCGGTGGCGATTAGCTCGCTCTCGATGGTCATAGGTGCCTCCTCGGGGGTGAAAGGCGTTTCCGTGAGGGTAGCCGCCCATCGCCACAGGGTCACATCGACGGGCTCTTTCCCGAGCCAACGCGAGCGTTTGTGGCCTGCCGCGTCGGCGGAGCTGCGACCATCGGTTGGACTACAACGACATGTGAATCTGGTATCTATCTCCGCGGTACCACGACAGGATGTGTTCGGCGGGCTGCTCCCCGACCGAGGCGGTGCGGCGGAAGACGAGCATGGAGGTGTCGGCCGGGATCTCCATGAGATCTGCTATTTCGGTGCCAGCGGGTTCGGCCCAGACGGTCTGCTCGGCGTGGTCAATGCCTTGGCCGTATTCCTCGGCGAGGACGCTGTAGAGCGATCCTCCTAGATCGTGGCGGTCGAGGCCGGGGAACAGGGTTTCTGGATAGGAGCCCCGTTCGAAGGCCATGGCCACCCCGCTGGCCAGCCGGAGTCGCTCCACGTACCACACCATCGCGCCTTCGGGGAGGAGGAGGGCTGCCCGCACCTCCCGAGAGGCGGGAATAAGCTCGCAGGCGTTGACGATGGTGTTCGGAATCAGGCCCCGGCGGCGCATGTCCTCGGTGAAGGAGGCCAGGTGGAGTTGGGATTGCACCCGAGCGCCTTCCACGAAGGTGCCCTTGCCGTGGACCCGATACAGCCGGCCCTCCTCGACCAGTTGTCTAATAGCTTCGCGCACTGTGGCCCGGCTGACACCGAAATCTGCCATCAGTTCGCGTTCGGAGGGAATCGCGGTGTGCGGACCCCAGTCATGGGCGATGCGTTCGGCGAGGATCGTCCGCAATTGCGCATGTTTGGGGGTGCCTGGAGCAGCGCCTGCGAGGGGCAGCTCCTGGGGGTCCACTGATTCGCTCATTAACTTCACTCTATCTCTTGACTTTCGGACTCCCTCGGTCCACTCTGGTGCCAGTGGTCCGTACCATCCCAACCACTGGCATGAGCCTAGCTGGATTTTCAGTCCTTGTCTGGTGCATTTCGCGAAAAAGGTACGAACCAGTTGGCGGACTGGTCAAGTTGTTAGAAGGAGTTCCCGCATGAGCGCAGTCATCACCACGCAGGTGCTTGCCCCCCTGAGTGGCCGCATCTTGATCCTCGCGGACGTCCCAGATCCGGTCTTCGCCAACGGCTTCGTCGGTCATGGTGGTGCGATCCGACCGCCTCAGGAGGCCGTCGATGTGGTGGCGCCGATAGGCGGCACGGTCAAGGCGCTGTTTCCGCATGCGTTCGTGATCTCCTCCTCCGATGAGGTCAACGTGTTGGTTCACCTCGGACTAGATACCGCCCAGCTAGCGGGTGCAGGCTTCACCGCCCGAACCCACAAGGGCGCCCGAGTCGAGGCCGGGGAACCGTTGATGACATACAACGTCCCGTTGGTGGAGGCCGCGGGACATAGCCCGATAGTGCCGGTGACCTTCCTGGAGCAGCACCCGGAGTCGGTCCGACTGGTTGCGAGCGTGGCCCCGGGGAGCACCGTCGCCAGCGGTGACCCCTTCCTTACCTTGGGGAGTTAGGTCGACTCGAAGGAGTCTTGCATGACAGCCTCACCTGACGTGGGCAAATCATCGCCCCGCGTCCCCGGATTCGCGCAAGCGCAGCGGCTTGGCAAGAGCTTGATGCTGCCGATCGCAGTGTTGCCGGCGGCAGGCATATTGCTGCGTCTCGGCCAAGGCGACCTACTCGGGCAGATCGACGCGCCCGTCGTAGGCCCCTTCTTCGATGCGATGAGCGCAGCCGGAGGTTCGGTCTTCGCGCAACTGCCGTTGCTGTTTGCCGTGGGCGTGGCGATTGGGTTCGCCAAGAAGGCAGATGGCTCTACCGCGCTGGCTGCGGTGGTGGGGTACCTGGTGATGGCCGAAGTCTTCAAGGTGATGTCGCCGGTCGTCCTGGCGGGGGTGATGGATGGCAGCGGGAATCAAGAGCTGATCGACTACAGCGTCTTCGGCGGCATCCTGATCGGCCTGGTCACCGCCGCGCTCTTCGACAAGTATCACACAATCAAACTGCCCCCTTACCTGGGGTTCTTCGGCGGGCGTCGATTCGTGCCCATCGTGGTGTCGTTTACCGCGCTCATCCTCAGTTTCGCGATGGCCTACTTTTACCCGCTGTTCAACACTGGGCTCACCAGCCTGGGCGCCTTCATCGGGGGCACCGGCGCCTTCGGTGCGTTCGTCTACGGGTTCGCCAACCGGATGCTCATCCCCGTGGGGCTCCATCACATTCTGAACTCCTATGTCTGGTTCCTGCAGGGGTCGTACCGGACTCCGGATGGCACCACCGTTACTGGGGAGCTGACCCGCTTCTACGCCGGTGACCCCACCGCTGGGATGCTTACCGCCGGGTTCTACCCGGTGCTGATGTTTGGCCTCCCGGCGGCTGCCTTGGCCATGATCCACATGGCTAAGCCCGGGCAACGCAAGGCTGCCGTGGGAATCCTCTCGGCAGCGGCCTTGACCGCCTTCATCACCGGGATTACCGAGCCACTTGAGTTCGCGTTCATGTTCGTCGCCTTCCCGCTGTATGTTGTCCATGCGCTGCTGACTGGTCTCGCCCTCGCGATCGCCTATGTGCTGGAGATCCACCTGGGCTTTTCGTTCTCGGCCGGGCTGATCGATCTGGTCCTCTACGGCACCGCCCCGGCGGCACAGAATGTGGGCCTGCTGCTGATCATGGGGCTGGGCTACTTCGTGCTGTACTACCTGGTCTTCAGGTTCGTTATCGGCCGCTGGAACCTGCGGACCCCCGGGCGGGAAGCCGACGGGGATGCGGCGACCGAACAGAATTCCATGGCATCCCTGCAGGGGAATGCGGCCACCACCGCACCCGAGACGTCCACGCGTGCGGAGAGGCTGATTGCCGCCTTCGGTGGCCGAGACAACCTGGTGAATGTCGATGCCTGCATCACCCGGTTGCGCATGGAGGTGGCGGACAAGGCACGGGTGGATCAGGAAGCGCTGAAAGCCCTCGGTGCGCTCGGGGTCGTCGAGGTCGGCAACAACGTTCAGGCCATCTTCGGCACCGAGTCCGAAGTGCTCAAGGAGGAGATTAACGACACGCTCGCCCACTAAGTTCTTCCCCAGTCGGCCGGGACCTCGCATCCTCCTCTCGTTTCGCGGGGTCTCGGCCCCTGTCCGCAACAGCAAGGCCCAGCACCATCACACCGAAGGAGTTTGAATGGAAGTCATCATCGTGGAGCGCCCCGAGGACGCCTCCGCCCTGGTTGCGGATGCGTACACGCAGCTGCTCACCGCCACCCCGAAGGCGGTACTGGGGCTAGCGACCGGGTCCACCCCGCTGGGGGTTTACCGCGAGCTGATCCGGCGGCATCACGAGGAGGGATTGAGCTTTGCGCAGGCGCGGGCATTCCTACTGGACGAGTATGTGGGGCTGGCTGCTGATCATCCGGAGCGCTACCGCGCCTTCATCGAGCGGGAGTTCACTGGTCAGGTGGACTTTTCCCCCGCTGCGGTCCTAGGGCCCGACGGACTGGCGGAGGACCTGGCCGGAGCTGGTCCGGCCTACGATGCTGCCATTCATGCCGCCGGGGGGGTCGACATTCAGATCCTCGGGATCGGCTCGGATGGTCACCTGGCCTTCAATATGCCGATGTCGAGCCTGACCAGCCGGACCCGGCTCAAGACGCTGACGCCCAAGACGCGGCAGGACAATGCCCGGTTCTTCGACGGGGACCTGGACCAGGTGCCTACCCACTGCCTCACCCAAGGGTTGGGCACGATCATGGAAAGCAAGCACGCGATCATGCTTGGCTTCGGGTCGGGCAAGGCCCAGGCGGTGCGGGAATGCGTGGAAGGTCCGGTCAGCTCGCATTGGCCCGCGTCGGTGCTGCAGTTCCACCCGCATGCGACGATCGTGGTGGATGTGGCGGCGGCCAGTCAGCTGGCGTTCACCTCCTACTATCAGACGACGTTCGCAGGCAAACCGGATTGGCAAGGGATCTGAGGATGCACATTCGCGCGGCGAGAGGCCTCGTGGACGGGGCGCTAGTCGGCCCGGTTCAGGTCGAGGTCCTCGGGGATAGGATCAATAGGCTCTTTGTGGGAGCTCAGGCCCAGGCGGCGCCACCGACAGATGTGGACCTGGGGGGTGCAACCTTGAGCCCCGGTCTGCTCGACCTGCAGATAAACGGGTGTTTCGGAGCAGACTTCGCCGACGCCACTCCGGACCAGTGGGCGATGGTGCTGGCCCGGCTCGCATCGCGGGGCGTGACCGGAATCGAGCCGACGATAATCACCGCGCCGCTGGAGAGCTATCCAGCCGCGTTTGGGCGGATCGACCAGGCGGAGCAGGCGCACCGCGACCAGCCAGTGTGCCGGATTCTGGGAGCCCACCTGGAAGGCCCGTTCATCTCTCCGGCGCGGAGCGGGGTCCATCGACCGGAGTGGATGGTTGATCCCACGGCCGCAGCCTTGGATGCGCTGCTGTCCGATGAGGCCACTCGGCGGATCCTGCGGACGGTGACCTTGGCCCCGGAGCGCGACCACGCCCTGGAGGCGATCCGGAGGCTGGTGTCGGAGGGCTGCATAGTTGCGGTGGGGCATTCAGATGCAACCGCAGACGTGGTGCGTACTGCGGCCGATGCCGGGGCGACCATGACCACGCACATCTTTAACGCCCAGCGTCCGCTCAGCCATCGCGATCCTGGAGTCCCCGGCGGTGTGCTCGCCGACGATAGATTCTTCATCGGCACTATTATTGACGGGCTGCACGTTGATCCCCGCGTGGTCGGGATCGTGGCGGAATCGGCGCGCGGCCGGATGGTCGGTGTCACCGATGCGATCGTGACCGCCGGGTTGCCACCACACACCCAGTTTGCCTTCGGGGGGCATACCATCGCCAACGACGACCAGGGCCTGGGTCGGCGCGAGGACGGCACGATTGCGGGCGCGGGCATCCTGCTCGATGAAGGTATCCGCCGGATGGTGGCCTCCGGAATGGAGCCTGCGGTGGTCCTCGCCGCCTGCACCGAGGTGGCGGCCCGATCGTTGAAGCGGGTGGATATCGGTCATCTCGCGGTCGGAGCGGTGGCTGACTTGGTCGCTTGGGATGCCGACTTCCAGCCGCAGCGGATCTGGCTGGGTGGAACCGAAGTAGCGGTGGGGGCTCCGGTCTAGCCGGCAGGCATTGTCCGTAACTACGACGCTAGAATGCGAACCATGCCGCATTATCGGATTAGTGAAGCAGCTTCGCTCCTGGGCGTGAGCGATGACACCATGCGCCGCTGGGTTGAGGCCGGTCGGCTCTCAGCGACCAAAGACAATCACGGCCGTCGGGTGGTCGACGGGGTTGAGTTGGCCACATTGGCCCAAGAGGTTGCCGGACAGCCCGATCACCCCGAGAACACCTCAGCCCGCAACCAGTTCAAGGGGCTGGTCACCAAGGTGGTCTCCGACACCGTGATGAGCCAGGTCGAACTGCAGTGCGGCCCGTTCCGGGTCGTCTCTCTCATCTCCACCGAGGCCGTGAGGGACCTCGGGCTCGAGCCGGGTGTGGTGACGACCGCCCGGGTCAAGGCGACCAACGTCACCCTGGGATCATGAGGCGCCTGGCCGGCGGCGTCGCCGCGCTCGGACTGGCGGCCACGCTCGCGCTGTCGGGATGCTCGAACGGTGGCGCGGCGGCGGAGCAGCAGACGCTGACCGTCTTCGCGGCCGCGCCTGCCGGGGTGAGTGTCCCGTTCTCGTGCCTGGGCTCCTCCACCCGGGTCGACCAGCGCGCCGGGGGTGCTCCCGCCGACGTGCTCGCCACCGCCCACGAGCCGCAGATGGACCGGGCGCTCACCGAGGGGCTGGTCTCCGATCCCAAACTGTTCACCAGCAACGTCCTGGCACTCGTCGTGGTGCCGGGCAACCCGCTGGGCATCACCGGGCTCGACGGTTCCCTGGATGGCGTCAAGCTGGTCACCTGTGCCAGCGAGGTCCCGTGCGGTTCCGCGACCGATTCTCTGTCGGAGAAGCTCGGCGTAACGCTGGACCCGGTGTCGCGGGAGCAGAAGGTGACCGACGTCCTGGGCAAGGTCACCTCCGGGGAGGCGGATGCCGCCGTCGTCTACGTGACCGACGCCAAGAGCGCCGGGGACCAGGTCGAAGAGGTGCCCATCGAGGGCGCCGAGCAGGTGGTGAACAGGTATCCCATCGCGGTGACCGCCGAAGCTCCCCAGCCGGACCTGGCGGCCGCCTTCGTCGCACTGGTCCTGTCGGAGGAGGGACAGGCGGTACTGGCGGACGCCGGATTCTCCGCACCGTGACCGCTGCGGGCGCGACCCGGACCACCCCGTCATCAGCCCCCATCCCGGCGTGGGTATTCGTCCCGGCCGCGCTCGCCCTCGCGCTTCTTGTGCTCCCCCTCCTCGGCCTTCTGGCGCGGGTGCCTTGGTCGCGCCTCGGGCCGGTGCTCGCGACGCCGATGGCGCTCGACGCCCTCCGCGTGTCCCTGACGACCTCAGGTGTGTCCCTGGTCCTGGCCGTCGTCCTGGGGTTCCCGCTCGCCCTGGCGTTGGCGCGTGCCCGGGGTCCCTGGACGGTCATCGCCCGGGTGGTGGCGGCACTGCCCATGGTCCTGCCGCCCGTCGTCGCCGGCCTGGCCCTTCTCGTGACGTTCGGTCGACGCGGGCTCATCGGCCAGGGCATGTCGGCCATGGGCATCGAGGTCGGGTTCACGACCGTCGCGGTGGTGCTCGGGCAGACCTTCGTCGCGCTGCCGTACTTCGTGGTCTCCGTTGAGGGCGCGTTGCGCACCCTGGACTCGGACTACGAACGCGTTGCCGCGACGCTCGGCGCCTCGCCCGGATTCACCCTGTGGCGCGTGACGTTGCCGCTGATGGCCCCTGCCCTGATCTCGGGGGCGGCGCTGGCGGCGGCCCGCGCACTGGGGGAGTTCGGCGCCACCCTCACCTTCGCCGGCTCCCTGCAGGGCGTCACGATGACGTTGCCCCAGGCCATCTACCTGCAGCGGGAGATCGACCC
>JBKEBU010000016.1:0-17824 GCA_047973325.1 Propioniciclava sp.
ATGGCACGGAGAACCACCTCGATGACCAGCCCCAGCACTGAGGCCACCACAAAAATCCAGAACACTGTGAAGAAATTCAGCGGGGCGTGGCCCGGTCAGATTCGAATCGGTGGCCAACTGAAAGTGGATCAGCCACGCCAGTTGATACAGGTAGATCGCAAGATCGGGTGCAAACCCAGCCCGACCCCGACCGACCCGAGCGTGTAGCGGGACACGACCCGCGCCGTCGTCAGGTTCTCCTGCGAACGACGCATGATGGTCATCGCCAAGGCACCCGGCGCTTGCCCCTGCCAAGCAGCACCAGCAGCTACCAGGTGCCCAGGGCGCCAGACCTGCCGGCGCTGAGCACGAAACCTGCCTGGACTACTTGACGTGGCACCTGGAGTGCTGCCACGCCTCAACTCCCCATGATGGTGATGGCCTTGCCCAGGGCGCTGATCCCGAGGTAGGCCAACAGGAAGGTCATCACATAGGCGTTGTTCTGTTCCAGCCACTGCTTCAACGCCGTCAGCATGGGCTCGACCCGCTTCCCAGCGAAGAGAAAAGCGAGGGTGATCGCGAACGCGAGCGCTGAACTCAGGACCGCATAGACCACCAGCAAAATGAGCTCCTGCACCATCGACGCATCCGCAGCTGAGATCCACAGTGCCCCCGAGATGATCAGGGCACTGTTCTTGGCGTTGATCGCGATCAGGGCCGCGGTGATGCCCAACAGCACCACGGGATTCATACCGTCGGCCTTGGTCATCCACGCCGGATCCTTGGGTGGCTGATCAGGGCGTGGTCGGCCACGCCAGGACGTGACTGCGAGGAATGCGAACAGTGCCCCCATCGCGAGGTTGACCCAGCCCATCCCGGCTCGTGGGCCGCTGTCTGATGGTTCGAGGCCAACAACGACCACCAGGCCTGCTAGGGCCCCGACGCCGAGCCACCATCCCAGGATTAGCGCTATTGCCTTGGCTCGGGCATTGCTGGTGAACATCAGAACCAGTAACAAGATCAGTGGCATCGGTGAGAGGGCGATACCGAAAGCATTGGGCAGGAACTGTCCGATTACTGCCAGCATGGGCTATAGGTCCCGGCGGGGTTCGCCCATGCTGTCCGGGGTGCCTTTGCCCGACTTGCTGCTGCGGGCCAGATTGATGATGGCGAAGGTGAGTCCACCCCAAAGGACTGCCATTGCGATCAGCATCATGATGACGGCGGTGGTGGTCATCGGTGCTCCACCTCCTCGATGGTCAGGGGTACCCGTTTGGACCAGGGCAATCGTGCCAGCAGGAATCCGGCGATGACGACGGCGATAGCGCTGCCCCACCCGAAAATGTTCAGCATCCAGGTGGGATACCCGCCATACGGCTCGCTGATATCAGCAATGATCTGCTGGACCAGGACGAACGTCAGCACCAGCGGCGTCAGCACGCCAACCAGGAGCTGCCACCAGCCACCGAGTGTGAATGAGCCTCGCTGATTGAGGTGGGCGCGCAGCTGTGGCAATGCGCGGACCACCCAAGCCACGCTGACCATGGAGACCACCGCCACGACCAGGATCCCGAACTGGTTGATGAAGTGATCCACAATGTCCAGCACGTACACACCGCTGGTGGTGGAGAAGAAGATCAGGCTGATGACCGCGCACGGGATCCCGACCACCAGTCCAGCGGCGGCCCGGTTCATATCGACCTTGTCCCGGACGGCGGAAACCACCACTTCCAGCACGCTCACCAACGACGTCAGACCTGCCACCACGAGCGACCCGAAGAACAGCACCCCGATCACACTTCCGGCAGGGGCAACATTGATGATGGCGGGGAAGACGACGAACGCGAGCCCGAGTCCGCTGGCGACCACATCTTCGACGGCGGTTGCGCTGGCTTGCGCCAGAAACCCGAGAGCGGCGAAGACGCCGATTCCAGCCAGGAGTTCGAACCCGGAGTTGGCGAAGCCAACCACCATCCCGGAACCGGTGAGGTCAGCCTTGCGGTCCAAGTAAGAACTGTAGGTGATCATGATCCCGAAACCGATGGACAGGGAGAAGAAGATCTGCCCGAAAGCGGCTGCCCACACTCCAGCGTCGAGCAAGGCGGCCCAGTTGGGCGTGAACAGGGCATTCAGTCCGAGGGCTGCGCCGTCCAGCGTTAGCGCTTGTACGACCAGGGCGCCGAAAGCAATCAAGAGCAGCGGCATGAACAGCAATGACATGCCACCGATGCCTCGTTGCACCCCGAGCACCATGATCAGGATGACCACGGCCCACACCCCTAGCAGGGGCACCAGCACACCGGGTACCACCTGCATGCTCACGCCAGGTTCTCCGGCCTGCAGGAAGTCCCCGAACAGGAAGCTCTCGGGATCATCGCCCCAGGCCTTGGTGACGGAGAAGAGGGTGTAGCGGGCCGCCCAGGCCACCACGGCTGCGTAGTAGACGGCGATCATGAAGCAGATCGCCACTTGCCACCATCCGATCCCCTCGGTGCCGCGCCGCAGCCGCGCCAATGACAGCGGTGCTGACCCGCGGAACTTATGGCCTAGCGCGTAGTCCAAGAGGAGGAATGGCAATCCCGCCGTCAGCAAGGCCACCAGGTAGGGGATGACGAACGCGCCACCCCCGTTTTCGTAGGCGACATAGGGGAATCGCCAAATGTTCCCCAGACCAACGGCGGACCCGATGGCAGCCAGGATGAATACCGTGCGGCTGGAGAAGGCACCGCGCCGCGCTTCGATGGTGCTGGTCGTCGTCATGAGCTCTCCCTACTTGGGATGGGAGGTTCCCGATGAGGCAGCACAGTAGTCCCCACCCGCTGAGGTTGCCTAGACCCTCCCGGGTTTGACCAGCTGGTGGACTCGGACGAAGTGTTGACGTACTATTTCAGACGTAGTATGTTTCAAGTAGTACGACAGAACGTCGGAGGCAGTGGGTGGCGATCAGCGCCGATGCAATTCGTGGCTATGTGGACCTCATGGTCCTCTCGCTGCTGCGCGCTGGTCCGTCCTACGCCTACGAACTAGCGCAACGCATCACCGCGATCAGTGGCGATGCCTACACGATCAAGCAGACCACGCTCTATTCGGCGGTGAAACGGCTGGAAGCCGCCGGGCTGGTGAACTCCACTGGCGGAATTTCCCCGGCAGGCAAGGCTCGCACCTACTACACCCTGACCCAGCCTGGACGCGCATATCTCGACGTCAAGATCGCCGAATGGCACAGCACCAAATCTGTCGTAGACAAATTCATCAACCCTGCCGCTGAAGGAGACGCCCCGTGAACGTCATCATCGCCTACCTGGACACCATGTTCAGTACCTACCCGCAGACCCCGCGCATGCTCGAGGCCAAGGCGGAACTGCAAGGCATGATGGAGGACGCATACGCCAACCTCATTCAACAGGGCCGCTCGGAGAATGAGGCAATCGGACAGGTGATCCGTGACTTCGGCAACCTCGACGAAGTGGCACCGGTGCTGGGTATCAGCGCCGACATCGACCCGCAGTGGGGAACCTCCAACGGCCCGGTTCATCCCGATAGCTCGAAGGTGGACTCGCCACACGAGCCCATCACCATGGAGGAGGCCAAGGGTTACGCCACCGTCGTGCAGGGTAACCGGTTCCCGGCGGTGGTGGCGGTGGCGCTGTTGGTGCTCTCGCCTGCGGCGCTGGTCAGCTTGCCGACAGCGGCGGAATCGGGTGTGTTGCCTCTTGCGCCCACCGCTGCGGCCTTCATCGGGCTGTTGGTGCTGTTGGTGCTGGTGGCGCTCGGCGTCATCCTTATGGTCGCCGTCTCCCGGAGCACCGCTCCGTACAAACGGATCATCGAAGGCCGGTTCTCCCCGAATCCAGAGGTCACCCTGTGGGTGGATGAGCTGAGCCAGCAATATGAGCGCGGGCGTATCCGCGCCTTGCAGATCGCGATCGCGCTCTGGCTTCTGGCCCCGATTCCGCTGCTGGGATTCTCCATGCTGCTCGACGATTCGCCGCACGATGAGTTCTGGACCGTCGTTGGTGTAGTGATCGTCCTGGCCATCGCGGCAGCTGGGCTTGCGGTCTTGCTCCCGCAGAACTGGGCCCACGGTGTGGCCGAAAAGGTCTCGCGCCGCGCGTTCGGTGGCGATGACATGACCACCGCTAAGGATGAGGGCGAGGACAGCATCGTCGGTGTGATCGCTGCGTTCTACTTCCCGTTGCTGCTGGTGATATTCCTGGCCTGGAGTTTCATCGGAGACGCCTGGGGCATCTCGTGGATCGTATGGCCTATCGGAGGTGCGCTCTTCGGTGCGATTGCTGGGGGTCTTGGCGCGGTGGAGGGGTACCGCAAGTCTCTGCGGCACTGACGCCCGGCGTCCAGATGGTGAACGCCCGTGTCCACCGGTTGGGCTCCTGTCGAACTCGTGGGTGGGGCGTGGGGCTGAAGGCGGTGCGTGGTCCCTGGGTGGCGGGGTGCGTGGTCACGGGGTAGCGCGGTGCGCGGGATGTGCGGAGCGGGTTAGCTGCGGATCTGGGGAAGGATCTCGCGGGCAATGAGGTCGAGGTGCTCGAGGTCGTGCAGGTCCAGAATCTGCAGGTAGAAGCGGGTGGCACCCACCTCGGCATAGCGGGCGATCGCGTCGATCACCTCGGGGATCGTGCCCCCGAGTCCGTCCGCACGGAGCTCGGCGGGGGCCCGATCGATGGCGGCTGCTCGCTTCTGAAACTCGGCTTCATCGCGGCCCACGCAGGTTGCCAATGCCACTGACAGGGTCAGCGATCTGGGATCGCGGTCAATGGCGTTGCAGGCTTGACGGACCCGTTCGAAGGTGGTGCCGACAACCGGGGCCGGACGGAATCCCACATTGAACTCCGAGGCGAACTGGGCCGCCAATGCTGGTGTGCGGGTACGGCCGTGCCCACCGATGATGATGGGAACCGGTTCCTGGACAGGCTTCGGCAGAGCCGGAGAGTCGGTCAGGGTGTAGTGCTCCCCGGCGTAGTTGAACCGTTCGCCGACTGGGGTCGACCACAATCTGGTGATGACCTCGAGCTGTTCTGCGAAGGGCCCGAACCTCTTGTCTGAGAACGGCACCCCATAGGCAGCGTGCTCAGCCTCGAACCAGCCCGCACCCAGGCCTAGCTCCACCCGGCCACCAGACATCTGGTCGACCTGAGCCGCCTGGATCGCCAGCAACCCGGGGTGACGGAACGTGGCAGATGTCACCAGTGTTCCCAGGCGAATCGTGCTGGTCTCACGAGCCAATGCTCCCAGCGTGACCCAGGAATCCGTGGGGCCGGGGAGGCCATCGCCGCCCATGCTCAGATAGTGATCGGATCGGAAGAACGCGCTAAAACCCAGACGCTCGGCGGCCTGAGCCATGGCCAATTGGTCGTCGTAGCTGGCGCCCTGCTGCGGTTCGGTGAAGATGCGCAAGTCCATCACTCGAGGATGCCCTACGGCGTGCCTGTTCCCAAACCGGGTGCCTGCCGGACTCGTCCTCCAAGAATGAGACCAAAGTGATTGACAAGTCTATTCAGTACTGAATATGGTGAACGCACGTTCCGTCACTAGTGAATAGGTATGCACTTGATTGACAAGGATGTTCAACAGGTCGAACGCTGGCGCGACTGGCGGGCACAGATCGCCGGTGCCAACGCCTCTGACCGGGCAGCGTTACTGCACGAGCGGGCGCAGTGGACGCGGCGGGCGGTGGTCACCATGATCGACCAGGCCCGTGCTGGCCACATTGGTGGCGACTTCTCGGTCACCGATGTGCTCACGGTGCTGTTCAACCACGTCTTGCGCATTGATCCGACCGTGCCGGACTGGCCCCAGCGAGACCGGTTCATCTTGAGCAAGGGGCACTGCGCAGCTGCGCTCTACGGAACGCTTGCCTGGTGCGGGTTCTTTTCTCCGGATCATCTGCGTACCTTCATGGGGCCGCTGTCACCGCTGAACGGGCACCCCAACCGTCGCAAGGTCCCCGGGGTGGAGACCAATACCGGCCCATTGGGCCACGGGCTGCCGGTCGGGGTGGGCGCCGCAATAGGGGCGCGGCTGGCGGGTGGCCCAGAGCGAGTGTTCGTGGTGCTGGGTGATGGCGAAATGCAGGAAGGCAGCAACTGGGAGGCGCTGATGGCCGCCTCGCACTACCGGCTGGACAACCTGTACATCACCATCGACCGCAACCGGCTTCAGCAAGGGGCGCGCACCGAGGAGACCAATGGGCTCGACCCATTGCCAGAGAAGCTAGCCGCATTCGGCTGGGAGGTGCGGGAGGTGGATGGCCACGACTACAACGCGCTGATCGACGCCTACCGGGCCTCCGAGGATGGCTCGCCGGTGGCCGTCATCGCCAACACCACCAAGGGCAAAGGCGTCCCGTTCATTGAAGACCGGGTCGAGTGGCACCACAAGGTGCCTTCGGCTCAGCAGGTGGAACAAGCACTGAAGGAGCTGGCATGAGCGCAGCAACGTATGACAACCGTGTGGCATTCGCCGACGAGCTGATTCGGCGTGCCCAGCAGGACGACCGCATTGTCGCCGTCTGCAACGACTCGGTTGGCTCCAGCAACCTGGTGGGCTTTCGCGATCAGTTTCCGGACCGGCTGATCAACGTCGGCATCGCGGAGCAGAACCTGGTCGGAGTCGGTGCTGGCTTGGCGAACCGAGGGCTGATCCCGTTTGTCTGCGCGGCTGGTCCATTCCTGACCGGCCGCGCCCTGGAGCAGGTCAAGGCCGATGTGGCCTACAGCGGTCACAACGTGATCTTGTGCGGCATGAGTCCCGGCATGGCATATGGCGAGCTCGGTCCCACCCATCACTCGGTCGAGGACCTGTCCTGGCTGCGCGCGTTGCCCGGATTGGACATCGTGGTACCGGCCGACTCCGAACAGACCCGGCGCGCCGTCCGCGACGCCGCAGCCGCGCCCCGCCCGACCTACATCCGAGTCGGACGATACAAGGTTCCCGACGTCACCTCGGAGCAGACTCCCTGGCAGCGGGGCCAGATGCAAACCTTGCGTGAGGGACGTGACGTCACCCTCATCGGCACCGGCACCACCGTCTCGCGGGCTCTGGAGGCGGCTGAACTGCTTGCCAGTGAGGGGACCTCCGCCCGGGTGCTCAATGCCGTGTGGGTGACACCGCTCGATACCGACGCCATCACCGCCGCAGCGGCCCAGACCGGTGCCATCGTGGTCGCGGAGGAAGCCAATATCGCCGGCGGATTGGGCGCCGCTGTTGCCAGCGTGGTCGCGCAGCTCCCGGCCGATCGGGTACCGGTCAGGCTGCTGGGACTGACCGACTTTGCGCCCACCGGAAGCACCGACTTTCTGTTGGAGCACTTCGGTCTGACGGCGGCCGGGTACGCCGCTGCTGCGCGCGAGGCGCTCGCTCATGGCTAGCCAGGCCTCCGGCCCCCTGGTTCTCGCCGTCGACCAGGGAACCAGCGCCACCAAGGGGCTGGTTGTCGATGCCCGCGGCGAGGTGGTCGCGCGGATCAGTGAAGCCATCGACCAGACCCACCCCGCTCCCGGCTGGGTGGAGCAGGATCCTGCGCAGATCCTGCACAGTGTCCGCTCGGTGATAGATCGGCTCTGCCAGGCCCACCCGGCCATCGCGGCCGTAGGCTTCAGCACTCAACGCGAATCCGCCCTCGCCTGGGACCGGAGCACCGGTGCCCCGCTCTCACCGGTGCTGGGATGGCAGGACCGCCGAACCGTCGCCGCTGCGGACCGCCTTGCCCCCGACGCCGCTGCGGTGCGGGAACTCAGCGGGTTGCCGATCTCCCCGATGTTCTCGGCCCTGAAATTCCAGTGGATTCTCGATCAGGTCGACCCCGACCGGGTCGCTGCCCGCGATGGCCGGATCGCGCTAGGCACCGTCGACTCCTGGTTGCTCTGGGCGCTGACGGGAGAGCACCGGATCGAAGCGGGCAACGCCAGCCGCACCCAACTGCTGGACCTAGCCCGCGGTCACTGGAGTCCCGAGCTACTGCAGATCTTCAACATCCCTGAGCAGGCGTTGCCCGACGTCGTGGCCTCCGATGCTGGCGCCACGATGAACGGCCTGACATTGGGGGCCGTCCTGGGTGACTCCCATGCGGCGCTCTATGGTCACGGCGTGCGCGGCGTTGGTGACGTCAAGGTCACCTACGGCACCGGATCCTCCATCATGGGCATCACCGATCGGCCAGTACCCGGCCCGGGCCTGGTCGGCACCATCGCCTGGCGGACGGGTACCACCACCACCCGGGCATTCGAGGGCAACATTCTGGCTACCGGGGCCACCATCGCCTGGCTGGCTAACCTGCTCGACGTCTCACCCGAGCAGGTGGCGCAGATGGCGGCTACCGTGCCAGATTCTGGTGGCGTCGACATCGTGCCGGGTTTCGCCGGCCTGGGGGCGCCGTGGTGGGACGAGCGCGCGATGGGCCTGGTCGTAGGGGTGCAGTTGGGGACCGAGCGCGCTCAACTGGCGCGGGCCGCGTTCGAGTCGATTGCGCTGCAAATCGAGGATGTGCTCACCGCCACCGAATCCGAAGTCGGAATCGCCGTGCAGCGGGTGCTCACCGACGGCGGCCCCAGTCGCAACGACTGGCTGATGCAACTGCAGGCCGACATCTCCGGGCGTCACGTGCACCGTCATGACAGCGCCGACCTCTCCGGCCTAGGCGCGGCGATGCTGGCCGCCGAAGCTACCGGCGTCGCCGATAGCGGCTGGGGTCAGCAAAGCCCACACACGACCTTTGCCCCCGCCGTAACCACCGATGAGCGCAGGCGCGGGCGTTGGAAGGGCGCCCTTGCGCGGGCCCGAATGCCCACCTAGCCCTGCCCGCCACCGCGGGCGCCCGGTCGCGAGACGACATCCACTTCAGCATGCAAAGGAGCAGCCTTGAACCCGTCCCCACCCAGCTCAACCACGGTCTTTGACGGTCACTTCACCGGTCGTACCGCGGTGGTCACCGGAGCCGCGCGCGGCATTGGACTCGACATCGCCCGAGCACTCGCGAGCGCTGGTGCGCAGGTCGCCATCGTCGACCTCTCGCCGCAGGTGCGCCAGGCAGCATCCCAGGCGCAGGCCGATGGGCTCCCGGTGACCGGGTATCAACTTGACGTCACCGACGAGAATGCCGTGCGCGCACTCTTCAGTGATCTTGCTGCTACCTGGGACCACCTGGACGTACTGGTCAACAACGCCGGAATTATCCGGATCAACGAGCTAGAGGAGACGGCGCTCGCAGACTTTGACGCCGTGATGAGGGTCAACACCACAGCTGCCTTCCTCACCGCGCGCGAAGCCCTGCCACTACTCAAGGTGCGGGGTGGTTCAATCATCAACGCGGCGTCGGGGCAGGCCCGGCAGGGTTTCATTTTCACTCCTGCCTATGCGGCCAGCAAATTTGGAATCGTCGGGATGAGCCAGTCTCTTGCCAAGGAGCTGGCCCCACATGACATCCGGGTGAACTGCTATTGCCCGGGCATTGTCAAGACCGACATGTGGGAATACAACGACCGTGAGTGGGGGTCGCGCCTGGGCAACTACGGCCCGGGAGAACTCATTCAGGAGTGGATTGATGACATTCCGCTCGGGCGTGCGGCAGAGGGGCCGGACGTGGCTGGATTGGTGCTCTTTTTGGCATCGGATGCGGCGCGCTACATCACAGGACAGGCCGTCAATATCGACGGCGGCATGTTCATGAATTGATACCCAGGATCATTGGAGATTTCTATGAGTAACGTATCTACGTCCCCACCTAAGGCGGCGATCCAACCGTCGCTGGGCGGGCGCTCGTTCGTGACACGGATGATGCAGGGGTCGGGCGGCGCCCTGCTCGGTTTCGTGCTGCTCTTCGCAGTGTTCTCCGTCACCACTCCCCGGTTCTTCTCCGCGCCCAACCTGATCAACATCGTCGATCAGGTCACGGTGATCGGGGTCCTGGCGGTCGGGGCAACCGCCGTGATCATCACCGGCGGTATCGACCTCTCAGTGGGATCGGTGCTGGCCCTATCCACGATGGTGCTGGGGTGGCTAGCCAACGATGCTGGACTGCCGATGGGGTTCGCCTTGCTGGCAGCGATCATCGTCGGCTCGCTGGCAGGCCTGCTCAACGGCCTTGGCGTAACGATATTGGGGTTACCACCATTTATCGCGACCCTGGCGATGATGTCGATAGCGCGTGGTCTGGCCAACATCATCACCGATGGGCAGCAGATCGTGGGCTACCCGGAATGGTTCTACTCGCTGGCCTCGCACCGGTATTTCGGATTCCTCTCGGCCACGGTAATCATCTTCATCCTGGTGGCGATAGCCGGTGCGGTGATCCTCAAGTACCGCTCAGCGGGCCGCAAGGTCTACGCCATTGGCGGTAGCGCCGAGGTTGCGCGCCTGGCTGGCATCAAGGTCAAGCAGGTCACCACCTGGGTGTACGTCACCGCTGGTGCGCTCGCCGGGGTCGGTGCGATCATCCTGGCTTCCCGGCTTGACTCATCGCAGCCCAGCGCCGGCACCACCTATGAACTGGACGTCATCGCCGCCGTGGTGATCGGTGGCGCCAGCCTCGCGGGTGGATCGGGACGGATCTCCGGCACGGTGATCGGCGTCCTGATCATTGGCGTGTTGCGCAACGGCCTCAACCTGCTTGGGGTCTCGCCATTCCTTCAGCAGGTGGTGATCGGCCTGGTGATTGCCGCGGCGGTCGGCGTGGACGTGCTGCGACGCAAGGCACGCTGACTGCCCCTCAATTTGCTGGACCCGGCGATACCTGGCCGGGCACGGCCCCGTTCAGTGCTTTCTCAGACATCAAATTGGAAGGAATAACCATGAAACTGAATCGTCGTACATTTTCTGCTCTTGCTGCGGGAACGGCCGCCGCGATCGCGCTCAGTAGTTGCGCCCTCACCCAGGGTGGCGACGAGGACGCCGACGGGCTGGTGATCGGACTCGCGGTCGCGAATCAGCAGGCTGACTTCTTCAACCTCATTCGCCAGTCGGTAGAAGCGGCGGCGGAGGAAGATCCCGACGTCACCGTGCTCATCGCGGACGCCCAAGGCGACCCGGACACCCAGGTGAGCCAGATCCAGGACTTCATCACCCAGGATGTGGATGCGATCATCTACATCCCAGCCGGTGCCACCGCAGCCACGGTTCCGGTGCGCGATGCTAAGGCAGCGGGTATTCCGGTGGTGGCCGTGGACCGCAATCCCGACGGTGAGCCAGGGGATACTTTCATCGCGACCGACTCGGTCAATGCTGCGCGGGAGCTGGCCCAGTGGGTGGGTGAGCAAACCGGAGGCGAGGGCAACATCGGCGTTATCCAGGGTCAGATCGGTACCACGCCGGAGGTAGACCGGGACACCGGTTTCACCGAGGGTATTGCTGAGTTCCCAGGCCTGGTCGAGGTAGCTCGTCAGTCCTCGGATCAGTGGGCTCAGGATGAGGGCTTCAACATCGCCTCGGACATGCTGCAGGCAAACCCGGAGATCTCGGTGTTCTTTGGCCGGGCTGACGCCCTGGCTTTGGGTGCTGCAAGCGCTGCTCGCACCGCTGGCCGCGATGACATCCTGGTGGTGGGCTTCGACGGCGATATCGCAGGCCTGGAGGCCGTGCGCGACGGTGTGTTGGATGCCACGATCACCCAGCCGACCTTTGCGATGGGCGCGTTGGCGCTGGAGTCCGCTGTCAGCCTGGCCAACGGGGAAGAGGTGCCGGCGGAACAACTTCAGGCAGGTGTGCTCACCACGGCTGAGAACGTGGAGCCTTTCATCGAGAACCACCCGTGACCGGTAGCGAAAGGATGCGCAAATGAACGGCACCATGACCGAAGGGCTGGTTGTGCGCGGGGCCCGCAAGGTTTACCCCGGAACCGTTGCCCTTGACGGCGCTGACCTTGAGGTCCGGCCGGGCGAACTTGTTGCCCTGCTGGGAGAGAACGGGGCCGGCAAGTCCACCCTTTCCGGCATCATCGCGGGTGTCACCGAGGCCACCGAGGTCTCGATGACCTGGAACGGGGAGCACTATGCGCCCACCAGCCCGCGTGATGCGATCGCTCGCGGAATCGGGCTGATCCACCAGGAAATGCGGCTATTGCCCGACCTGACGGTGGCGGAGAACGTCGCCGTGGGTCGCTGGCCGCTCAAGGGCGGATTTCTCGACGCCGCGACCATGCGTGAGCGGGCCATGACCCAGCTCAATCGGCTGGGCTTTCCCGGACGACCCGATCAGCTGGTCTCGGAGCTATCGGTTGCTGGTCAGCAACAGGTTGAAATCGCCAAGGCGCTGGTCTTGGACGCCAACCTGCTCATCCTGGATGAGCCGACCGCAGCGTTGGGAGGTGATGAAACCGACGCTCTGTTCGAGACCATTCACCAGCTGAAGGCCGAGGGCATGTCGTTCATCTACGTCAGCCACCGCCTCAGCGAGATCCGGCGAATAGCCGATCGGATCGTGGTGTTGCGCGATGGGATTGAAGTTGCCGCCCATGATCGTGGTGACATCGAACCCGAACAGCTGGTGCGGGAGATGGTCGGGCGGGACGTGGAGCGGCTGTTCCCCGAGATCCCGGTGCCGAGCGGGCCGGTGGTGCTGGAAGTGGATTCGCTCACCAGTAAGGCCGGTGACTTTACCGACGTGTCGTTCCAAGTGCGCTCGGGTGAGGTCTTTGGGATTGCTGGGATCGTCGGTGCCGGGCGGACCGAGATCGTGCGGGCGGTCAGCTCGGCTGATTCGCACATCACCGGATCCGTGCACGTCAACGGTCAGCCGGTAGCTCGGCGTCACCCCATCGATGCCATCTCTTCTGGAATCGTGCTGATCCCAGAAGACCGTAAGCAGCAAGGTCTGGTGTTGGAAGCCTCGATTGAGGACAACACCACGTTGCCGAACCTGCCCGAAGTTGGTCGTGGTGGCTGGGTTGCTGCTCCGGATGTGCGGACGCTGGCGAACAAGGTGGCGCAACGGCTGGGTGTCAAGGGCCGCCCTCAGGATCCGGCGTCGTCCATGTCTGGTGGAAACCAGCAGAAGGTGGTGATCGGTAAGTGGTTGGAACGCGATCCGGCGGTCATCATCCTGGATGAACCGACCCGCGGTATCGATGTCGGTGCCAGGGCAGCGATCTACGAGGTGATCGCCGACCTGGCACGGGCGGGCGCGGCGGTCGTGGTGGTCAGCTCCGACTTGGATGAGGTTCTGGGGCTGGCGCACCGGGTCATGGTCGTGGCTGAGGGTCAGATGAGGGGAATCCTCAGCCGCGATGAGGCCAATCCGGAAGCGGTGATGTCCCTGGCCGCAGCAGGCTAGAGGGCACACGAGGGGGGAATGCCGATGGGTGTGGAGTTCGGACTAGCAGGAAAAGTGGCGTTCGTGACGGGCGGTGCCAGTGGCATCGGCCGGGCCATCGCCTTCGGTATTGCTGAGCAGGGGGGCTCGGTCGGTGTCTTCGACCGACCGGGCCCCGGTTTGGATGAGGTGGTGGCTGACCTCCACTCCGGTGGGGTGGATGCGATAGGCCTACCCGGCGATGTCACCGATCGTGGGTCGCTGGATGACGCGGTGGCGCGGCTGGGGCGTGAGCTGGGCACCGTGACCCTGGCAGTCAATGCGGCTGGTATCGCGAACGCAGCACCTGCGCACGAACTCAGCCTGGAGCAGTGGTCCACGCTGTATGAGGTAGACGTGACCGGTGTCTTTCTCAGCTGCCAGGCGCAAGCTCAGGCGATGTTTGCGGCGGGCGGAGGGGCGATCGTGAACATCGCGTCCATGTCCGGAACGATCGCCAACCGTGGTCTGACCCAGGTGCATTACAACTCCGCGAAAGCGGCGGTGGTGCACCTGTCCCGGTCCCTGGCGGTGGAGTGGGCTGAGCGGGGGATCCGGGTCAATGCGCTCAGCCCTGGCTATACCGCAACCCCGATGAACACTCGGCCGGAGATGATCGACCGGATGCACATGTTCGCCGAGCAGGTTCCGATGCAGCGCGTGGCTGCGCCGCACGAGATGGCGGGCCCGGCAGTGTTCTTGCTCTCTGATGCGGCCAGCTACGTCACCGGGATCGACCTGCTTGCCGACGGCGGACACTGCGCCTGGTGATGCTGGTTGCGTCGATGTTCACTACTGATTGTTCATGCCGGTAGGCTCCCGCCATGGCGCAGGACCGCACCTCGATGCTTGTCAAGGTGGCACGGATGTATCACGAGCAGGGTCTGCGGCAGCCGGAGATTGCCGAGCAGCTCCACCTATCCCAATCCCGGATTTCCCGGTTGCTTAAAGAAGCCGTGGAGCGAGGCGTGGTCCGTACCGTGGTGGTCACACCGCCTGGTTCGCACGTGGATCTGGAGCTAGCGGTACGGGATGCCTATGGCTTGGCCGATGTGGTGGTTGTCTCGCCGTCATCGAACGACCCGGGCGCCATCCTGGCAGCTCTGGGCAGTGCGGGCGCGGTCTACCTGGAGTCGACGCTGATGCCCGGCGAGCGCATCGGCCTATCGTCCTGGTCGGCGTCGCTGATGGCCGTGGTGGAATCGATGTCACCCCGGGTGGCGCGGGGTGCTGAGCGGGTGGTGCAGATTCTTGGTGGGGTGGGAAACACGTCGGTGCAGGTGCAAGCCACCCGCATGATCGACACGTTGGCCCGCGCCACCGGCGGCACGGCGATGCACTTTCCAGCGCCCGGTGTGGTCGCCAGCAAGCAGGTGCGTGATGCGTTGCTGGCCGATTCCTCCATGGCGGAAGTGGTTGCGGGCTGGAGTGACCTGACGGTGGCATTGGTGGGTATCGGCAGCGTGAACCCCTCGCCCATGCTCGCCTCGTCTGGGAACTCGCTGCCGAGTGACGACCTTGATGCACTGCGGGGGCTGGGTGCGGTTGGTGATGTGTGTCTCAACTTCTTCGATGATGACGGCGACGCCGTCTCCTCCGGGCTGCATGACCGCATTCTGGGGATCGACGCGGCTTCTCTGCGGGCAGTGCCACGCAAGATCGCCGTCGCTGGCGGCCCATCCAAGGTCGAAGCAATTTGTGCGGCGGCGCGCGGGCGTTGGTTCGATGTGCTTATCACCGATACCGATACCGCGCAGGCCATGGCGGGACAGGGCAGCTAGCAGTGGTGGCAATACCACATGGACTCTCTGACGCCGCTACGCCACCCTTGGGGACAATCGTCAAGGACATCCTCGCCAGACACTGGCCGTCTTCTCCTCGGAGGCCCTGACGCCGACATCGAGCAACTCACCAACGACTGGATGAGAACGGCCGATTTCTCGAAGGACCACCCAGCCTTCAACGACCAAGGGCAGCATCTGCCGAGCCACAGGTCGATGATTGACATTCTCGACAGCTTGCCTGAGGACACTCTTGCGATCGCTCCTGACATCCTCACGGAGAACGGTGTAGCAAGCGGTGACTCGATCAAGGAAAGTTCGATCAAGTGGCGTTGCCTTCTGCGCTTGGCAACGGCGTGTTACCTAGGCAGGCGACCGCAGCGCTTCGGAGCGGGATTGGGTTCCTCGTGTGACCGGCTTCGTCGTGCCGCTATCGGCTTGCTAGGTACGTGAGGACTGCTCGTACGCGCCGGTTGCCATCATTCTGTCCGAGTCCGAGCTTCCCGAACACGGAGCCGGTGTGCTTGACGATCGCGGCCTCGGTGACGAAGAGAGTTTTCGCGATGGTTTCGTTGCTGTGTCCCTTATCCGTGCCATTCCCTTGATGCGGCATCGCCAGACGAGCCTCCCGTTCGCCTCGATGTAGGCGCGTGAGAGCCGGGCCGGGTCAGGCAGCGCAGATCGCGGAATGCGAGATGGAGGATTCGAGGCTTCTGGACTTCGCGCCGATTGTCGCCCGGACCCAGACCGCGCATTCTCGCCGATTGACCCGATCGCGTTTGATTGCGTGAAGGTCATCGTGGTCCGCGCTGGGGCCGCGATCCGGTTCAGTGAGTTCGGAACTCGTCACGTCGCTATCGGCGATGTGGTGGTGCTGGCGGCGAACACTCTCTGCGGGGCGAAGCCGGAGGGCTGGATCACGACCACCACGCTCTACCTGGATCGCGATTACATCGTCGACCTGGTGTTCTGGCAGTACGCAGCCCGCTTTGGCACGCGGGACGATGCGAGTGAGTTCCTGGATGTGCATTCCGCGGAGCCGACGCAAGTCGTCCGGCTCGGCGAGCACCGGGCGGGGGTGGGGAGAAGCCCGGTGGTCTGAGGCCGCAGTGCGGGCTGGCGGGTGCTGGGTGCTAGCCAAATAGTTTTGGCTGCGGTGGTCCCAAGGCTGGATCCACGCCGTCGAACAGGCTGGCGATGGACTCGCCTTGGTGCACCCGGGCAATAGCCTCAGCAAACAGGGCGGCGACCGACCGTATCTTGAGTTCCTCCCAGTTCGCAGGTGCGGGCACGGTGTCGGTGGTGACCACCTCAGAAATCATCGGATGGTTGCGTAGCCGCTCGACCGCTGCTCCCACGAATAGCCCGTGGGTGCATGCCACGGCTGCCCCGGTGCAGCCTTCATCGGCGAGCCGGTCCAGCAGTTCCACGATGGAGCCGCCGGTTGCGATCTCGTCGTCCAACACGATGGCCCGTTTGCCTGCGACGTCGCCGACGATAGCGTCGATCACGACCTGGTCATCAGCCAGGCGTTGCTTGCTGCCGGCTGCCACCGGCAGGCCCAGCAGGCGGGAAAACTGGGTGGCGGTCTTGGCATTGCCCAGGTCGGGTGAGACCACGACGGCATCGCTGAGATCCTGATCGAGAAAGTGTTCGGCCAGCACGCCCAGTGCTGTCAAGTGGTCGACGGGCACCGGAAAGAACCCGTGCACCTGCGGGGCATGCAGGGTCATGGTCAGGATCCGGTCAACGCCTGCGGTACCGAGCAGGTCGGCAACCAGTCGGCCACCGATGGAGATCCGGGAAGCGTCCTTCTTGTCTGAGCGGGCATAGGCGTAGTGCGGGATGACGGCGGTGACCTGAGCTGCGGAAGCGCCCCGAGCGGCGTCGATCATCAGCAGCAACTCCATCAGGTGTTCCTGCGTGGGTGGCACTAGCGGTTGCACGATATAGACGTCGCGCTGACGGCAGTTCACCTGCAACTGCGCCTGCAGGCAGTCGTTGGAGAACCGGGTGAGTTCAACATCGGATAGCGGCTCACCCAGGTGGTCGCAAATGGCATGGGCCAGCGGCCGGTGAGCGCTTCCAGAGAAGACCACTATCTCGCGCACGATGCTCCGCGGGGAGGCAACTAAAGTCGCGCTTACCTTAGCCGGTTCGAGGCTCCACCGCGACGCATCCGGCGAGGTGGTCGTCGACGTAGCCGAGCGCCTGCATGGCTGCGTAGGCGGTGGTGGGCCCGACGAAGGAAAACCCCAAGCGTTTGAGGTGCCTGGATAGGGCTACCGAATCCGGGGTTGACGCCGGAGCTTGTTCCAGCGATCGCCATCGGTGAGGGCGAGGTGCGGGACGGTGTTCCTCGAAGATGTCTGCGAGCTTCTCGCCGCGTTCATGCATGGCCAGCAGAGCGCGAGCGTTGCCGATAGTGGCCATAACCTTGGCTCGATTGCGCACAATCCCCGGATCGGTCAGCAGGCGCTCGATATCTGCGTCATCGAAGGCGGCGACGGAGACCGGATCAAACCCGGCGAACGCCGTCCGGAATCCCTCTCGCTTGCGCAAGATAGTGATCCAACTCAGCCCGGATTGGAAGGCTTCCAGGCTGACCCGCTCGAACAGTTCCCGCTCATCGGGCGTGGGCTGCGGGGGTATGCCCCATTCGGTGTCGTGATAGGCCTCGTACAGCGGGTCGCCAGTGCCGAAACAGCGGAAGGTCATGGCGTGAGTCTATCGTTCAGTGGTATGGGAAACAGTCGATTGGTATT
>JBKEBU010000065.1:0-8624 GCA_047973325.1 Propioniciclava sp.
CTAGCGCACTCAACCGACGAGTTGAGCACAGCAGACTCAACTCCGGGTCGCGCCCGGGTATTCCCGGGGAACGCGCCCCTCCAGGCATTGAGCGTCGTACCTCAACCACTGCGGTACGGTACGTATCTCCGGCACCAGTCGGATGCTGCTGACCCCGTGACGACCCGCCACCCACCACCATCCCTACCAAGAGGACCCGAAATGGCGATTGTTCTGCTGGATGTGGACGGCACCCTGGTCACCTACGAGAACATCCTTCCCGACTCGGCCGCGACGGCGGTCCGCCGAGCCCGCAGCCGGGGACATCAGGTCTTCCTGAGCACGGGCCGCAGCCGGGCCGAGGTGCCCCCAGAACTGTGGGAGCTAGGTATCGACGGGTTCATCGGCGGAAATGGCAGCTACGTTGAGGTGGCCGGGCAGGTGATTCACCATGACCACCTCACGGCTGCACAAACTCGATCAGTCGTCGATTGGCTCACGCGCCGAGACCTCGCCTTCTACCTGGAGACAAACGCCGGCCTGTTCGGAAGTCCCAATCTGGCCGACCAAGGCCGACCGGTCATTCGGCGCTACATCGCCCGCAAAGGCGACCTCGATGTCAACTCGCTGGAGATCGGCGATGTGCTCCACGGTTTGGTCCTCGGCGAAAGTCTCTACCGAGCCGACGTGAACAAGATCAGCTTCGTGCTCAGCTCACTGAACGACCATCACGACGCCACCGCTCAGTTCCCCGACCTGATCAGCGGAACCTGGGGCGGACGCGGGGCTGAAGCCCTGTTTGGCGATCTCGGTGTGGCCGGCATCGACAAGGCCACAGCCTTGGACGTCCTGGTTGGGCACCTGCAAGCCGACCGCAGGGACACTGTCGCCGTCGGCGATGGTGCTGTCGATATCCCGTTGCTGCGCGCCAGCGGCACCGGGGTCGCCATGGGCAACGCACCCGATGAGGTCAAGGCGGTGGCCGACTTCGTCACCACTGATGTGGATGAGAACGGCCTCCACGTGGCCTTCGATCGCCTAGGCCTGCTGGGGTAGCCGCAGGTCTGCCTCACTGCTATTCACCCCAGTCGGCCGGCCAACCCAGGAAGGTCAGCAATTCGGTGTAGGGCAGCCGGAGAAAACCCGATGGCTCAGGCAGAATCACGATGGAAGGCATGATGATCATCAGCACCGCCATCATGGGCAACAGCCAGCGGGGCGGTTCTTGATCCTGCAGGCCAGTCGTCCAGACATAATGGAGCAAGGTTAGAAACGCAGCGGTGCTGGTGGCCACAAATACCCGCGTCACATCGAGAGTGACGACTGTCGCGAGCAATGGGATCCCTAGACCGAGACCAATCGCCAACACCATCCGACGTCCTTGTTTCCAGAACAACAAGGCGGCCATGACGAGCCACAATGGGCCCATCAGCGAGTACGCGTACACTGGCCATGACCCCAGGAAAAGTCGCACGGCAAATGCCATGTCCGACACCAGAAGATCACCTCTGGTCTCCAGGTCGCCTGTGCGAGCCCAGAGCATGGTGCCAACCACCGACATGAATGCCACGGTCATAAAAGCCACCCCCCGCAACCGCAACGAGCTCTGCAACACGAAGGCAACCACGAGCATGGCCAGGGCCGCGACCAGGGCTTGCTCTGGATTTCCTAGGCAAGCTATGCAAGCTCCCAGCACCCCAGCTATCCGCGAGCGCGCTAGAACCACCAGAACACTGCCCCCCACGGTAAAAAGGTCGTAATGCCCCAGCATACTGAGCAGGGTCGCAAAGGCCGAACTGCCCAGGAGAATCACTGCGGCATGCGGAGCCCAGGGGCCGAGGCGACGCGACGCCCAGAGCAGTGCACCCACCACCAGTAGCAGCCCCACACCGCCCATCGCCCACCACATCGCAGACGAGGGGGTGCCAGCCAGCCGCATGAGCAGAATCGCGCCTAGCGACGTTGAGAATGAAGAATCCGGAACTGGCAAGGCAGCGGCCGCGCTCCTCAGCGGAATCAGGAAATTCGGACCCACGCCAGCGATCCCAATTTTAAGGACAGCCACCAACCCGAAGAACAACCAGAAAGCAACCGCGGGCATCCGGCTCAGTCGATCTCCGAATGCTTCTATCTCCGCAAACCCAGCTCCCTTGGTAGACAGGTACCTTGTCACGCGTGGACGGTATCACGCCACCGGATTCGAAGCGCTATAGGTCCAGCTACAAAAGTCTATCCATTGTGACGTTCATCCTGGGCTTCAGCGACCTCATCCACAATCTCCTCCACGACGACCACCGGCTCGTCATCCTGGCCGCTCCCTGTCCGCGCATCCGCCATCGGTGTCCCTCCAGGGTCGTCGAATTCTCCGGGTTCGGATGGCTCCCCCTCTGAAGTTTGGATCTGTGCTTGGAAGTCAGCAACCGCGCCGCGGCCCCGGGCGGCCATGTCGTGGTACGTGTGGGTCACGTCATCGAGAAAAGCCTTGAACTGATCAGGCATCTGGTCCACGAATTGCTTGAAGTTGGGGTCAACCCCCTCGGGTGTTCGTTCCGCCAGTTGTTGGCGCTGTTGGTCAATAAACTCCCGAGTGCTCCGTGCCACCAGATCGGCCACACCGGCTGCGGCATAGGCAGTCTCGGTGGCGAACTTGATAGCCATATCGCCCAGCCGCTCAGCAGTGAGGCCCCCACTCTGGGTCATCTCTGGCTCTGACACAGGCACTGACCCTTCCGCAGCCACCGGCGCCTCGGGAGCACTGTCATCCGGAGCCGCTGGGTGGACTGGATCGATGTGGTCGCGGTTCAGATCGGACATGCGCACTCCTGGGCTCAAACTCTGTGCCACCAGGGAATCCCGTTGGCTGCTGACCCCACCCATCGTGCTGCCGGAGCGAAGCTGCCTTCAACCCCCAGAGCCCCTGAAACACCCCCGAACTACGAACCCGAAGGTCCACCCGTGGGGGCACCGTCCCGATATCTGCGCTGACTGGGGGGTGTTCGTACCGGGCAGGGCCATTCACTGTCTCTTGCCCCGCCCAGAACCGCACAGCACCACCGCGAACGGGGGCTGTTGCTGGGTCCGCTCCGCCAGGGTCGAGCCAATACCGGCCCAGGCACCGGGGTTCGCATCAGCAAACCGGGAGCCATCAACCCACATCAGGACTGTCGATGGAGCCAGATCGCGCAGTGTGTCCCACAAGGCATCCAGATTCACGCCAAATGTCGGGGCAACTCCCAGGGCAGCCCCGATGGCCTGCAGAGCCTCATGCCTGGCTTCCGGCCTCGCCGCCACGGACACCCGCACGATCCGTGGGGACCACCCAGCCAAGCGCCAGTCCGCAGCCACCGCGTCGGCGGGGGCACTGGTACGGAACAACCCGGGCAGAAAACCCACACTCATTGCCTAATTCTCCTGAAACTCGCGTAGTGATCCTCGGTCCAGTAGTAGTCACCACGTTCTCCCACCACGATCCGGCGCGCCCCCCGATCAGATGACCCTGGCGTCTCTACGGTGAACTCGCGATAGTACCCCCGGGGGCGATCGGGAAGCAGCCCTTCCCGGTTTCCGAAAGTCTCCCCATCGGCCCGATAGGGATAGGGCGGCCCAACCTCGATCAACGTGAGCGTGTCGGCCGCTTCTGGCGGGAGCTCTGCCACACTCACCCAAGCCAGGCCTGACTCTAGATCCGCCGATGGCAGTGCGCTCACGCTCGCCACTGGCGCGCTCACCAGGGGCACGCAGCCAGCGAGCAGCATGAGTGAGGCCAGCAGGACTGCTAGCAACCCCCGCCTGGTTCTTCTCCTCGGGGCTTCAACCATAGTCTAGAGGGACCGGCGACCGGCGGACCTGCCTCGAGCCCGGCGCTGGGAGCCCCCAGAGCGAGATCCCCCCACACGCGATCCCCCAGAGCGGGAGCCCCCCGCGCGCGAACCGCCAGCATGGGCCCGAGCCCGGCGTCCCGCGGACCGCGAGGTACTCTGCGGCTCCTCCCCGTAGGTGTAGCCATAACCGTAGCCATAGCCGTACCCATAGCCATAGCCCCCGCCGCCGGGCCGCAGCTTGTTGAGCACAATGCCGTAAAGATTCGCCTTCACACCGTCGAGGCCGCCGATAGCGTGCTTGAGTTGCCCGCGCTTGACTCGGGTGGTGTCAGCTATCAGCACGACCCCACCGGCGACCTGCGCCAAAATGGCAGCATCGGTAACCGGCAGGACTGGTGGGGTATCCAGCACTACCAGATCGTAGGCTTCACTCGCCTCGGCAACCAGCATGTTCATTGCCTTGGAACCCAACAGCTCCGAGGGGTTCGGCGGGATCGGCCCGGAAGGCAGCACATCAAGGCCATCGACATGCTGCACAAGACCATCTATCGGCGCGTTGTGGAGCAATGCCGAGGTCAAGCCCACCACATTGTCCAGTTCATAGTGCTTGGCCACCTGCGGGCGTCGCAGATCACAATCAACCAGGAGGACGCGATGACCAGCATCGGCCAACGATCGAGCCAGCTGGGCTGAGGTCTCCGTCTTACCCTCACCCGGAATGGATGACGTGATGACAACGGTGTTCTTATCCTGATTGAGCACGAGGAACTGGAGATTGGTTCGAAGCCGTCGGTATGCCTCCGCGCGAACCGAAAATGCCTGAACGCTGCGGCCCCCCGGATGATTGTCCGCCGCACCGTTCCGATCGAGGGGGATATCGCCGATAACCGGGGCCGACGTGACCCGCGCCACATCCTCTGCCCGCTCGATCGAATTGTCGAGAAGATCGCGCACAATCGCTTGACCGAGCGCGAGCACCACGGCGATGCCGGCCGCGATCACCAGCGAATTGAGGAATCGCGGACTAGACGCGTGCTCGGGGAGTGTGGCCGGGCGGGTGATCTGCACATCCACCGCATACCCACCGGAAGCGGTGAACTCATCGAATTTTACGAGAATCTGATCCGCCGTCGCAGCAACGACATCCTGAGCCCATTCCGGATCGGAACTTGTCGACGAGATCGCAATCGACGCCGTCGTGGGGTTGGCCACCGACTGCACGAGGCCCTCGACCGATTCCACTTTCAGTTCCTGGGCAACCGGCCCCAGTACCGATGGACCATTGGCCAGTGCCGCAAAGGTCTCGGCGTGCTTCGACGCGATGTCCAATGCGGTTCCTACTTGGCCCGCCGAACCAGCCGCTTGCGGAAGAAAGCTCACCGTGGCCACCGACGTGTAGGCGGGACGCTGCAGCATGAGGCCTGCAGTAATTACTGCCGTAGCGGCCAGCAACACCCCGACGATACTGCGGGCGTACGTGCGGAGCACCCGCAACATGTCGTCGAACGTCACACCGCACCATCTCTCTCGGCCTCAAGCCGGTAAATACCGACATCGAAGCATACCGGCTTCCTGCCGATCGGACGGGTCCCCGCGTGGGGGACGATCATTCTGACATTACTTCCACCCCGCCGGCCGTGAACAAGAAGGGTTGGGTCACGATGAAATGCTCAGCCGCGTCCGACGGCGTGCATGTCTGACACAGTCGATTCACCGCGTATGCTGAACGCCCGTGAGACAGGTGGAATCTTTGGAGTGCAACGTTCGGGTGGCCCTGAAGGCTAGATATCGCGGCGCGCCAGCCACAGTGAGGCCGCCCGGACAAGACCTGCGGCCAGGGATTTTCACGTCGACGCTATTCGACATTGCGACGATGGGGACCCGATGAGAGCCATTGTCACCGGAGGTGCCGGGTTCATCGGCCAACATCTGTCGCGACGTCTCGCGGCAGCATGGGAACTCACCGCGATGGACACCCTCGAACCGCAAGTGCATGCGGATCCCGAGGGCGCCTGCACCGCTTTTCCTGGTCAGGTTATGCGGCGCGACATCACCGATCCCGATTCCTGGCGACTGGACCGGCCCGATGCTGTCCTCCATCTGGCAGCCGAGACTGGCACCGCCCAATCGATGTATGAAAGCGATAGATATCGCCGCGTCAACGTTGAGGGAACCCGTCTCGCTGGGGAGGCCGCCCGGTCATGGGGAGTGCCGCTGATTCTCATAAGTTCCCGGGCTGTCTACGGTGAGGGTCGCTACCGAGCACCCGATGGCACGGCGCACTGTGGTTCGCCCGCTGACCCCTCATGGGTTCCCGAACCCTCGGAAGAAGCGGACGCCCATGCGCCCGTATCCATCTACGGAGAAACCAAGTCCGCCGCGGAGCAAACTCTTCAGCAGATTGCCCACGATATCCCCATCGGTATCATTCGGCCACAAAATGTCATCGGCCCCGGGCAGGCACTCCACAACCCCTACACAGGTGTGCTGGCTGCCTTCCTCGCGCGACTTCGCGAAGAGCTCCCGCTCCAGGTCTACGGAACTGGGGACCAATCCCGCGACTTCGTCCATGTCAGTGACCTCGCCCGGAGCATCGAGTGGATGTTGAACCACTTGATCGGCAGTGCGCATGCCAAGAAACCACTCGTCCTGAACAGCGGCACCGGAATCCGCACAACCTTGAACGAGTTGGCCCAGTTCGCTATTCAGAGTTCACCAGCAGGCCCAGTCGACATCCAACACGTCGAGGTGAGCCGCGCCGGGGATATTCACCATGCATGCGCGGACCTCGCCCTGACCCAGTCCCTGGCAGCCCCAGTGCCCCTCATTTCGCCAGCCAAGGCGGTAGCAGACTTCATCACCTGGTCCTGGGAACGCCCTGGGGCAGCATCACAAGCCTGGGACCATGCCCTTGAAGAGCTGGCTGACCGAGGACTGACGGAGTGAAACGTGGTCGTCTGCTGATCCTCAGCCCGACCTTTCACGGGTATTGGCGCCCCATCGAAGCAGCCTTCCAACGCCTCGGCTGGGAGACCTCCACCTGCTGCTATGACGACGTGCCCGGGCTCTGGGACAAGGTTCAGGTGAAGCTGCGCAGTGAACTCCCCATGCGGCTCGGTGGCGATGGCAGCGCTCTCCTGGTCGCGCAGCATACCGGGCAGGCTCACGCTGCCATTGATCAGGCGCAGCCTGACCGCGTTCTCGTCATCAAGGGAGACACTCTGGGGTCATCGGTGCTGGAGCGCTTGGCCCAGCACAAGGTCCCCCGATCGCTGTGGGTCTATGACGAACTCCGGCGCATGCGCCACACCCCGGCCAGCCTGGGGCAGTACGACAGCGTCGCCAGCTACTCAGCGCTCGATACGGCCCATCTTGTCGAATCCGGCCACCGAGCACTCCACCTACCTCTGGCCTTCGACTCCGAACTGGCCTTCACGCCGGTATCTCTGCCAGAGATTTCCTTTATCGGAGCCCGGTATCCCACTCGGGAACAGCTGCTATTCCAGCTTGATCAGGCTGGCGTCCAGCTCCGAGCCTATGGCCGACAGTGGTCCAGCCACCCCATCGACCGACTGCGTACGTGGCGACTCCGGTCCGCACCGATCCCGGCCCATCGCGATCTGAGTCGTGCCGACGCCTACGCGGTCATGGCGGGATCTCCTGCGACCCTCAACCTGCACGGCGACCAAGACGGTTTCACTATGCGCACCTTTGAAGCCGCTGGCGTTGGGGGAGTCGAACTTGTCGATCGTGCAGATATCACCGACTACTACGACCCGGGAGCCGAAGTCCTCCCCTATGCCGAACTCGACGAACTTGTGGAGCTCATCGGGCGGATACGCCGCGACCATCGTTGGACCGCGGGGATCAGGAACGCCGCCCGACAGCGAACCCTGGCCGAGCATACATTTTCCCATCGTGCCACCGCTATGGAGCGTTGCTGGGCCTGACCGCGGAACCGGCCAAGTCTGCTACCACACCCGCTGCCACCAACGCGGGTTCGACCAGTGCAATCCGTGGTCGCGCTGTGGGCGCCTGACCAAGACGAGACATTCCATAGCGTTCCCAGAACTCCTCCAGCCACCGGGGTGGGTCAGGATAGGTCACCCAGGCCGGCAGCCCGCTGGCTGCAGCCTCCAACACCCCCGTCGAGAAGACACTCACCACGGGCGCGCGAGCCTCAAGGAGCGACCCACCGTGGTGGTCTACTCTGATGCCCCGTTGCGCCCACCACCGATGCTGCAACCGAGACATGACGTCCCGTTCCGCTGGGTGCGGTCGATAGATAGCCTGACCATTCCGGCAAGCCGAATAGGCTGCCTTCGCCATCCGCCAGCGAGGGAGTTCGGCGCCGTGCAGTTGCCCCAGGAAGAGGGGCGCAGCTGCTGGATTCAACTCCACTTCCTGCTGCGCCGCGTAGTGCAGGAGCTGAGAGCCCACCTCGTGGATCCGGATGTCCTGCCGACCCGAAATCCAGAACTCTCCATCGGCAGCGCTCCAAGCCAGCAGGTGAGCATCGGCGGGCAACGGTGGTGCCAGCGGTGTCATCAGGCCGTGCTGAGCCACCACCGTCACCTGTCCACTCCTGTGGGCCTGACGCCAGAGCAGTTCACCGAGCGGGAGGTAGTGCCCTGCCGACACGATCACCTGAGCCTCGCGGGCACGGGCCAGCAGGTCAGTTGAGGAGCCAACCACCTCCTCCACCCAGGTGCCTGCCGGCAACCGATCCATCACTGACCCGGGCGCCACGAAGGCCACCGATCGCTCCTCCAGGTGACTGCCCAGATCCAACAGGGCAGCGATCTTCGACGGTGATACGGCATC
>JBKEBU010000068.1:0-15766 GCA_047973325.1 Propioniciclava sp.
AGGCGGCGGTTCCCAGTCGGGCTGTGTTGGGGTGGTTGTGGACGTGTCGGTCGATGATGTTTAGCGCGTTGCGGAGTTGGGTCGGGGCGGGCGGTTGGTCAGCGGCGATGAGCGGTTGCAGGAGCCGGTCGTGGACCTTGGTGTAGGCGGACCACGCCAGCCCCAGACTCGGCGGTCGGACGCGAAGCCTCACTGGTAGCTTTGTCGCAGCTGTTAGCTGAGGTATCAGTGGCGGAGTTCGGGAATCGATAGCTGGTGTTGTTCTGGGTGGTTGATGTCACGATGTCAACATGAACCTCAATGTTGTCGCCCCCGAATTTCGTCGTTCCGTCCGAAGGCTGCCGCGCCTTCCGTTGAACAGTCCTGTTCTTCGCGTCGCTGAGTTCGCGATGCGGTTGGTGCCGGTAGCGGCGCGGTTCATTCCGGCAGTGAAGCGACCCCCGGGTGTCCGCGTGCAGACGGTTGCCCTCCCCGGAGGCAAGAGCAGGGTCCTGACACCTCCGGTCTCGTCCGGTCAGATGCCGGCGTTGTTGTGGATCCATGGTGGCGGGTACATCCTCGGTGCCGCAGCGATGGACGATGCCCGGACGGGAGAAATCGCGGCACGATTGGGCATCATGGTTGTCTCGGTCGAGTACCGGCTCGCTAGCCGAAATCCATATCCTGCACCCCTCGACGACTGCCTCGCCGCCTGGGAGTGGCTGGTCGGGAACGCGGACGAATTGGGCGTCGACACCACGAGGCTCGCGATCGGGGGTGCGAGTGCTGGCGGCGGGCTTGCCGCGTCGCTGGTCCAGCGTCTCCACGACATGGGCGGAGTGCAGCCGGTCGCGCAATGGCTGTGGTGCCCCATGCTCGATGCCCGCACCGCGGACGACCGGACGTTAGATGATGAAGACCATGTGGTCTGGAACAACAAGGACAACCGATTCGGCTGGGGTGCATACCTGGCCGCAGGCGGCGGTGAGTACGCGGTCCCCGCCGCGAGGGAGGACCTGGAAGGGCTCCCGCCCGCCTGGATCAGCTCGGGCACTATTGAATTGTTCTATCCGGAGGACATTGCCTATGCGGAGCGGCTCCGCGAGGCAGGCGTCTCGACGACCGTGGTCGAGGTTCCGGGCGCGCCGCATGCCGTGCAGATGGTCGCCAGGGGAACGCCGACGGTGAAGGCCTACGAAGCGCGCGCACGTGAGTGGCTTGCGGGACGTCTCGGGACCCATGACACAGAGCTCGTGAATCGATGACGTGGTGGCCGCCGTCGCCGCGACAGCCTAGGAGAGCCTGACAGGTCGCTACCCTGGGGGAGTGCCACCGAGGATCCGGGTCAGTGCCGTCGTGCTCACCGATGAACTGGGTCGAGTACTGACCGTCCGGAAGCGCGGAACCCGCCGATTCATGTTGCCCGGGGGGAAACGTGAACCGGGAGAATCGGCGGCGGAATGCGCGCGGCGCGAGTGCCGGGAGGAAGTGGGTGCCGTTTTGGACCTTGACCGACTGCGGTGGCTCGGTCGCTTCGTGGCTCCGGCGGCGAATGAGATCGGATATGTGGTGGATAGTCAGGTTTTCGTCCATCCTCCGGTGGTTATCAGCGGACCCTCAGCGGAGATAGCGGCCGTGCGCTGGTTGGATCGGGATACGGACCCGCTGCCGGAGGACCTGGCTCCGATGCTTCAGTTCAAGGTCCTGCCGGCGCTCGCCGGGGAGGCATCCGCACCTGCGGGCCCCTGAATGCTCGTCGGCTATCGGTAGACTGCTGGATATGGCGAAACGAGTGGTGCTGGCCGCGCCCCGAGGGTACTGTGCTGGCGTCGATCGCGCCGTTGTCACCGTCGAGCAGGCACTGGATCTCTACGGACCCCCGGTCTACGTTCGCAAACAGATCGTGCACAATCGGCATGTCGTGGAGGACCTTGAGGCCCGCGGCGCTGTGTTCGTGGAGGAGCTGGAGGCGGTTCCCGAGGGTGCCACCGTGGTGTTCTCGGCCCACGGCGTGAGCCCGGCGGTGCAAGCAGAGGCACAGGAGCGGGGCTTGCGTACCATTGATGCGACCTGCCCTTTGGTTACCAAGGTTCACAACGAGGCCCGACGGTTCTCCGGGCAGGGGAAGCAGATCCTGCTCATCGGGCATTCCGGTCACGAAGAGGTCGAAGGCACCATGGGGGAGGCGCCAGAGAGCACCATCTTGGTGGAGCACCCCGATGATGTCGATGCTGTCGAGGTGGCGGACCCCACGCAGGTCGCCTGGCTGTCCCAGACGACCTTGAGTGTTGATGAGACCTGGGAGACCGTCTCTCGGCTGCGAGAGAAGTTCCCTCAGCTCATCGATCCGCCCAGCGATGACATTTGCTATGCCACCCAGAACCGGCAATCTGCGGTGAAGCAGATCGCGGACGGCACTGACCTCGTGATCGTGGTGGGCTCCCGGAACTCGTCCAACTCGGTACGACTGGTCGAGGTGGCCTTGGAGGCGGGAGCCCAGGCTGCCTATCGGGTCGACAATGCCGGGGAGATTGACACCGCCTGGCTGGCGGGTGTGGAGAGCATCGGGGTGACGTCGGGGGCGTCGGTGCCGGATGCGCTCGTGCAGGGGGTGCTGGAACGGCTTCAAGAGCTCGGCTACCCCGCGGCCGTTGAGGAGCGCCTCACCGAGGAGAATCTGGTGTTCGCGCTTCCGCCCGAGCTGCGCAAGGACCTGCGCCAGCGCGGCTAGCGTCCCAGACGCTTGGCCAGGGCTCTGGCCTCCCTGCGGTGCGGCCGCGCTGCCCACCAGCCGGTCGCGTCCTGGGTAGCCTCGGCGAGGGCCTCCAGCGCCGACAGCAGGGCTGGGCCGCCGGTGGCCTCATCTGCTGCTGCCTGGGTGCGGGCCGCTGCTACCCAGTGGTCGGCAGCCCGTGCAGCAGCGGCGGGATCGCCCGCGCTGACGGCAGCGCGATAGGTCGACTCAGCCTCATCTACCGGGTCGACGGCCGTTGGCGGCATCGCTGGGCTGACCGATGGGCCAGGCTGATCCCGGACTAGCTCGTCTCCTGGCTCCGGGGTTGCGGCCGGTTCCGGTACGGGGTCCGGTGCGGGTTCTGGTTCGGGGGGTGCGCTGGCCTCGGCTACGGGGATGAGAGCCGCCTCGGCGCTCAGTGGCTCCCAACCGGGCAGGCGGGTGCTGGAGGAGTCGATCCAGCCAGGTGGCGGCACCGCTTCGGGGCTCACCTGGCTGGCCTGGATGCTACCCATGGTGGCGGGGGGCAGATCGGCCAGGAACTGCGCCACCGGTCGGGTCCTGGAAAGGAAGTCCGCACGGAGAGTGGCCGCCGCGTCGTCGGCGCCGGTGGTCGCCAACCGACCGGCCTGGAGGGCCACCAGGATGACCAATGGTCTCAAGACGCGGATGGCCCAGGGCTTCGATGCGCGCGCCTGGGCAGCGAGCACCGGCTCGGCTGCCTGCCAGGCGCTGGTGAGGGCCGCCGCTCCGGCACTGATGGATTCCTCGTGCCAGCCAGCTGCCCACCGAGCATCGGCCTGATGATGCAGCACATCTACCAGAAGGGCGGGCTGCTGGTCGGGCGCTACGGTGGGGTGGCGTGCATGCAGCAGGGCGGCATCGGCGGCTGCGTTGGCGACGCCCACCTCACCGGCGGCCAACCTCGCTCGGGCCGTCGCCAACAGAAACCAGCTGGCGGTTCGCGGTAGCAGGCTGCTGGCCAGTTCCAAATGGGGTACTTGCTCTCGCCACGCAGTCAGCGCCCTCAGCGTCTGGGCCGAGGCGGCTTCTTGGCCCGCCCCGGCCTGCGCCCAGGCCACGTGGGTGGTGGCGGTGAAGAAACGGGTAGCGTCGTCCAGCGGTGTGAACGGACCGACAGCTCCGTGGAAAGCTACCAGCTGGGTGGCGCGGGTCAAGGCGTCCTGGGCTTCGGCGAAGCACTCGCCCCATGCATGCTGGACGAGGCGGAGTGCGGTCAACTCGTTGAGCGTATCGACCAGTGGGTCGTTCATCCCGGGGTCGGAACCAACCCAGCCGCCTAGCTTGCGGGCCTCGGAGCTCAGCGCCTTGATCTGCCGGCTCATCGGATCCGAACTGGGCGCAGTCATCACTCCTCCTTCGCGGGTAGCCGTGGTCAGGCTACTACGTCGCAAGCGACTAGGGCGGCTGACCTGTTCTGGATACCACGGGGGGTACTATGGCCCTGAGTCTATGCCCAGGAGAGGCGGTCGCCATGGTGCACCTGGATCCCGAGGAAATGCGGTCGGTCGTGACCCGGTTGAAGCGAGCCCAGGGACAGCTGGGGGGAATCATCGCCATGGTTGAATCGGGCCGGGACTGTGCGGATATCGTCACGCAGATTGCCGCAGTGTCCAAGGCCGTCAACCGGGCTGGATTCCTGACTATCTCCGAGGGGATGCGCCAGTCAATGGCTGATCCTGAGGGGAATCCCATGGATACCGACAAGCTCGAAAAGCTTTTCCTTTCCCTCGCCTAGCGGGCCTTCGTGGTGACCCCACGGCCGGCCGCCCAGGTGCGATAGCCACCATCGAGATTCACGGTATCGCGGCCGTGCTGGGTGAGGATCCGGGCTGCGGTATGCCCGCGGACCCCCACCGCACAGTGGACGACCACCGGGCCGGGGGGAATCTCCCCGAGTCGGCCGCGCAACTCATCCAGCGGGATCAGGATGGACCCGGGGATGGCCCCACCGGCATGTTCGGCCTCGGTGCGGACGTCGACCAGAATGGCACCTTCGGCCAAGGTCGCATCGAGTTTATCCCAGGGCAGCGTGCGCATCACCCCCGTCCGTAGATTGTCGGCAACATAGCCAAGCAGGTTGACGGGGTCCTTCGCCGAGCCGAACTGTGGTGCATAGGCAAGCTCCAGATTGGCCAGCTCGGAGGCGGTGATACCGCCGGTGATCGCCGTCGCCAGCACATCCATCCGCTTGTCGACACCGGCTCGTCCCACGCCCTGGGCACCCAAGATGGCATCGCTCTCGGGATCGACAAGAAGCTTGAGAGCCAGGCCCTCGGCGCCGGGATAGTAGCCCGCATGGGAGAGCGGATGGGTGTGGATGGAGCGATAGGGGCGGCCGACGGTCTTGAGCCGCTTCTCATTGGCTCCCGTGACGGCTACCTGGAGCCCGAAGACGCCGACGATCGCAGTCCCCAGGACCGGTCGCTGGCTCATCGGTAGCCCGGCAATGTCGTCAGCTACGCGACGGCCGCCGAGATTGGCAGTGTTGGCCAACGGAACCAGGGTGGCGTCGCCGTCGAGGGCGTCGAGCTTCTCGGTGGCATCCCCCACGGCATAGATGTCTGGATTGCTGGTGCGCTGGCGGTCGTCGACAGCAATCCCACCGCGGGGGCCCAGCGTGAGGCCAGCAGTCGCGGCGAGGGTGGTTTCCGGACGCACACCCAAGGCGGCGACGACCAGGTCTGCTGGCAGGCTGACCCCGGCGGCTGTCGTGACTGAATCCGGCCCGATCTGGAGTACCTGGTCATTGAGTCGCAGGGTGACCCCAGCCGCCCGCAGGGCATCCTGGACCGGTGCCGCCATCTCGGGGTCCAGTGGAGCCATCACTTGTTCCTGGGCTTCCACCAGAGCGACGTCTAGCCCTCGATGCACCAGATTTTCGGTCATCGCGATGCCGATGAACCCGCCGCCGAAGATCACCGCCGTGCGAGCCCGGGGTATGGCTGCCACCAGTGCGTCGACGTCGTCGACATCGCGCAGGCTGAGTGCGCGTTCGATGCCGGGGATCGGAGGCCGGATCGGGCTGGCACCGGGAGACAAGACGGGCTGTCGTAGGGCAGCTGGTACTCCTGGCCGTGGGAATCTCGAGCGAGGACGTGGCGTTGGGCCGGGTCAATGCTGAGCGCTTCGGTGCGGACCCTGATATCCAGCCGGAACCGGGCGGCGAGGGACTCAGGGGTTTGGAGCCGATCATGACTATGTTCATGCGAATCATGATACCCTAGGGGGTATAACTCGGGTATGAGATAGGGAATGAAGGAGATCGATATGTGCCGGGCTGTGAAGTGCTCCCAATGTGGCAAGACGACCTGGGCCGGATGTGGGGAACATGTGGCCGACGTGAAGCGGACAGTGCCTGCCGATCAGTGGTGCGGTCATGAGAAGCCAGGGGCCGGTGGCGGGGTCTTTGGGAAACTGCTCGGGCGGTGACTCTGCTGTTCGGCCGGTGCCAGTGTGGTGGCGTCGGACCGGGAGCGCCTCTCGGCGCGTGGCCGCTCGTAGCGGCAAGTAGTGGAGCCCGGGGCTACCGCGGTCCGACGCCGCTCATGAGGATAAGCGACAACCGCCGTTCAGCCAAGTCACTGCCTCAGTGCAGGCGTTCATTGCGCCAGAGTTGGGCGCAGGCGCCGAGGTCATTGGCGAGATCGCGGAGTCGCCACGCCTGTTCCAGGCCGGCGATACTCACCCCGCTCTCCGTGCGCCCTGTGGAGACCACCCGGCAGAATGCGGCGGCTCGTTCCAGAGCGACCGCAAAGTCTCCGGTGAAGACGCCCCGCAGCACCTCGTCGATGACGCGACGCACCTCCTCCGGGCCGGCCGGATCAGCACCAGCCACGGCATGCTCCGCTTCGGCGACGGGGGCGCCGGCGGCATAGTCGCGGGCTGCGTTGTCTGGGCGTGAGGTTACCCACTCCCGAAGGACGTAGAGTCGCCACAGCGCACCGGGGAGGGTCTGGGCCGGGCGGGTGGCCCAGAGGTCTGCGAGGGTCTCGATCCCGAGGGCGTCCACCAGCGCCACCAGGCGCGCGACGACGGCTGGGTCGTCGGCGGCCCGGCCGGTACGCAGGAGTACCGCGGCGGTCTCGTGCGCCGCATGCAACTCTGCTATCGGGTCGGAACCGACTCCGATCGCTTCAAGTGCGGCAGGCTCACGCACAACCGGCCGATGTGGGCGTGGTGAATGTGTCATCGCTAGCTAGTGTACGACTGTGCTGGGTCGTTCAGCAGTGTCGGATTTCCGGGCGACACCGGCCGATACCAACGCTCGCTGGGCCAACGCGGCGACCGTGGCTTGGTGGTTGGCGCGCCAGGCCGCTACCGGATCGCCATCCAACTGCGCCAACTCGGTGGGTGGCAGTGTGGCGAGCGCCCGGAGTGCCAACAGATCTTGGCTCCCTGGTCGCTCGGCGATGGCGAGCAAGGCTCGCGCATTCCGGGCGAAGCGCAGGCGTCGGGGTAGCCAGATCAGGACCAAGAGGCAGGTCGGAACCAGGAAGGTGAGCCAACCCGTCCAGGTTGCGGCCTGCACTAGGGCGTCGCCGGGGCCATCGGTGGCGGTGGCGAGGGTCTGGGCGACCTCGGCAAGCTCGGCGAAGATGCCAGCCAATCGTTCCCCTGCCAGAGGGATCCCCTCGAAGACATCGGTGACCTCGGTTAACTGGTCACGGACGTTCGCGGTAGCCGATGCGGCGGCGTCGGTGGTGCGGGCGAGGGCTCGTAGGAGGTTCGAGAGCAGTTGCCCAAGGGACCACCAGGCGATGGCCCAGATCACGACAAACAGATCTGCGGCGATCTGGCCGGCTCGCCGGTAGGGGGTGCGTGCGTAGAACGGCATGCTGGGAGCCTGCCATAATTACACGAGGAAGCGGTAAAAAGGGCTCTCGGGTGCGAGGGTATCCACCTGAATCGGGCTGGCGGCCATCCGGGCCTTGAGCGCGCTGATCGTGGATGGGTCGCCTAATTCGATGCCGACTAAGGCGGGCCCGACCTCCCGATTGGACCGCTTCACGTATTCGAAGTGGGTGATGTCGTCCTCGGGTCCCAGGACCTCATCGAGAAATCGTCGTAAAGCCCCTGGCTCTTGGGGAAAGTTGACCAGGAAGTAGTGCTTCCGGCCCTCATGGATCAGGGATCGTTCCAGGATCTCGGCATACCGGGAGACGTCGTTGTTTCCTCCGGACACGACGGCCACGACCAGCTCCCCAGGGCGAGGGCGGGTCCGGATCAGGGCTGCGCTGGCTAGTGCACCGGCTGGCTCGGCGATGATCCCCTCAGTCTGGTAGAGGGCGAGCATCTCGGTGCAGAGTGCCCCCTCGGGCACCGTCACCATGGTGGGGCCGAATTGTTGAGCGAGCGCCACCGGTAGGTCACCCGCACGCCGGACCGCAGCGCCGTCGGCGAAGGTATCCAGGGTTTCCAGGCTCACTGGATGGCCGACATTGAGAGCGGCGGCCATGGACGCGGCCCCGGTCGGCTCGACGCCGACGACCCGGGAGTGCGGGCTATAGGTGTGCAGCCAGGTGAGGCAACCAGCCAGCAGCCCACCGCCGCCAACGGGTAGATAGATGACATCGGGTTCGCGCCCGAGTTGCTCGACGAGCTCCTTCGCGACGGTACCCTGCCCGGCGATGGTGGCGGGATGGTCGAAGGCGGGGATCAGGGTTGCACCGGTCTGCTCGGCCTCAGCTACCGCAGCATGATGGGCCTCGTCGTAGGTATCGCCTACGATGACCAGCTCGGTGTGCACGCCGCCGAAGTGACGCATCCGGTCGCGCTTCTGGCGGGGGGTGGTTGACGGGGCGAAAATCCGGCCTTGGATCCCGAGGTGGGCGCAGGCCATGGCTACCCCTTGACCGTGGTTTCCGGCGGAGGCGGCCACCACGCCGGCTGCTTGCTCGGATTCGCTCAGCTGGGCCATCAGGTTGTATGCGCCTCGGATCTTGTAGCTCCGGACTGGCTGCAGATCCTCACGCTTCAGCCAGATTTCGGCTCCGGTGAGCCGGGACAGCCGCTCGTTGTACTGCAGTGGTGTCTCCGAGATCACCTCAGCGAGACGGCGTGCCGCCGCATCAATCGCTGCGGGCGAGACCGCCGGTTCGGATGCGGCGGGATCGACGGTTGTGACTGGATGGTGACTCACCCCGCCATTGTGCCCCGGTCGGTGCGGTGCGTCACGGCGTTTTCCTGGGTGAGGTCGAATAGATCTGGCTCGCCACGCTGCAGGTCAGGGGCTTCCGGTAGCCCCGGTGACGCTGGTGTTCGTCCGAGTATGGCCGGGGCCTGGGTGGCGCTGTCTATCAACTCGGGGGTGGTTATCGGCCGAGCCTGCTCGTGAACGGGCGTGAGTGGGGCCAGGTCCTTGTCGGAAACCTGAAGATCGCGGAACCGACGGGCCTGTACGAGCACCCGCCCCTCCAGCGACCCTACGGTCTCGTTGTAGGCCTTGACGGTGCTGGCCAGGGCGCGACCCACCCGATCAACATGGCCTCCCATCGTGCCCAGGCGGTCGTAGAGCTCCCGGCCCAACTGGAAGACTTCACTCGCGCTCTCGGCTAGGGCGGCCTGCTTCCAGGAGTACGCCACCGCCCGCAGCATGGCGATCAGGGTGGTGGGGGTGGCGAGCACGATGCCGCGGTGGGCGGCGTACTCATGCAGATCCGGCAGTTGGGTCAGGGCCTCTGCCGCCAAGGCCTCGCTGGGGAGGAAGAGCACCACGAACTCGGGTGTGGTGGCCTCAGCCTTGAAGTAGTTCTTGCCGCTGAGCTGGTCAATGTGGGTGCGGACGTTCTTAGCGAACTGCGCCAACAGCGCTGCGTGTTCGGCATCGTCGGCAGTTTCCTGCGCGTCCAGGAAAGAGGTGAGTGGCACCTTGGAATCCACGAAAACCACTTTGTTCTCAGCCAAGGTCACTGTCATGTCCGGGCGGATGGTCCGCTCCTCAGAGGTCTGTGAGGTCTGTTGGAGCCGGAAATCACAATGCTCCACCATGCCTGCGATCTCGGCGACTCGCTGGAGCTGGAGTTCGCCCCAGGCGCCCCGCACCTGGGGCTTGCGCAGCGCCTTGGACAGCGATGCCGTTTCGCGGCGGAGCTCGTCTCCGGTCAGCCGCACGGTCTTCACGTGGTCGCGCAACTCGGTGGTCATAGCAACGCGTTCCTTCTCGACCTCCACCAGGCGGGCATTGAAGCGCTCCAGGCTTTCCCGCACCGGCCCCATGAGCTGCTCGGTGGCCTGCAGCCGCTGCTCGGCGCTGGCTTCGGCCTTCTTGCCGTGCTCGTCCAGGGCCTGTCCGGCGAGGACCTTGAATTCTTTGGCTAGTGAGTCCCGGTCAGCGGCCAGCTCATCGGCGCGTGCGAGAGCGGTATCCCGCTCGGCCGTCGCCGCAGTGACCTGCGCGGTGAGCGCCGCCACCCGGGCCTGCTGGTCGGCGGCGTCAGCGCGGGCTTCGGCGGTGCTGGTCTGGGCTTCTGCGACTGTGCGCCGGATCCGCTCTACCTCGGCCTGGGCTTCCTGTACCCGCACCTCGGCCTGGCCGATCTGCCCGCGGGCTCGTTCGGCATCGGCGCGTGCGGAGGCTTCGGCGGTGCGTAGCCGTTCCAGGGCAGCACTGTCCGGGATGCCGGGTGTGGCGGAGCGTCGATAGCTCAACCACACGATCAGGGCACCGATGAGCATGCCGACTATCAGGGCGATGAGCAAGATGCCGAGGTTCTCCATGCCTGCGATCCTTCCAGCAGGGTCTGACAGTTTCGGCATCCCCGCGCCGCGGGGGTCACTATCCACTGTCTGGCTGCTCTGCGATGGCACGATAGACCGCATGGATGCTCGAGCTTATTGCGATGACCTGGCTGCGTTCGTGCAGGCGGCGCCGTCGTCCTTCCATGCGGCTGCCGAGGTAGCCCGTCGGCTCGGGGAGGCTGGCTACCCAGAGGTTGCCGAGGCGGCAGCTTTCGAGGCAGACGCCGAGTGCGGATTCGTCCTCCGGGATGGCGCGATCGTCGCGTGGCGGTTGCCTGCTGCGGAATCGGCCCCCCGGGCGTTCCGGATCATCGGCGCTCATACTGATGCACCAACCCTCAAGCTGAAGCCACGCCCCACGAGTCATGCCTGGGGTTGGCAGCAGGTTGCTGTCGAGATCTACGGGGGGCCACTGGAGAATGAATGGCTGGATCGGGATCTGGGGGTTGCCGGCCGACTTGTGACGATGTCGGGGCAGCAGGTGCTGGTCGCGACCCCGGCCTGGCTTCGGGTGCCGCAGGTGGCTCCACATTTGGATCGGGCCGCGCATGAGTCGTTGAGTTTGGACAAGCAACTACATCTGAAGCCGGTCTTCGCCGCTGGTCATCCGGACCTGGATCTGCTGTCGCTCATTGCAGAGCAGGCTGGCGTGGAGGCCAGCGATATTGCTGGACATGATCTCTCGTGCTACCCCACCGAATCGCCAGCGGTGATCGGGCCTGCGGGGGACTTGTTTGCTTCGGCGCGGCTGGACAATCTGGCATCGGTCCATGCCGGACTCACTGCCCTGCTGGCCGAGCCAGGGGGGCCGGACATCCAAGTCCTGGCCTGTTTCGACCATGAGGAAGTGGGTTCGGCATCCCGATCGGGAGCCGGTGGCCCCTTCCTAGAAGAGATGCTGCGCCGAATCTCGATGGCGGTGGGTCTCCAGGGGGATGGCTGGCACCAAGCTCTGGCCAGAAGCTCGTGCATTTCGGCGGATGCCGGGCACGCTCTTCATCCAAATTATCCCGGGCTGCACGACCCGGACCATCAGCCCCTTATGAATGCCGGCCCACTCCTGAAGCATAATGCCAAACTGCGCTACACCACGGATGCGGTGAGCGGTTCGCTGTGGCGTCAGGTCTGTGCGGCGGCCGGAGTCCCGACCCAAGACTTCGTGTCGAACAATGTGGTCCCGTGTGGATCGACTATCGGACCCATCACCGCGGCACGGCTGGGCATCGTCATGTGTGATGTCGGGGTACCGTTGCTGAGTATGCACTCCACCCGGGAATTGGCAGGTGTCTCGGATCTGGCCTGGTTCGCCGAGGCCCTGACCGCCTACTTTGCGGGGGCTTAGCCTGGATCTGTGGAATCTCGTCTGCTGCGCGACTCCATTCGGGCCGGCTGGCTGCGCCGACCCCGCTCACGCTATGCCCGGTAGCGCTTCGCGAGGATCGTCTTGCCATCCCACCCGTCTGGTGCCGCTCGCTGCGCCGACCTTCCACGGATCCAGGCTTAGCCTGGGGATGCGATGTCTGGATCGAACTGGCCGAAGCGACGATCGGCGTAGAGCAGTGCGTCGGTTTCGGGGTGCAGGATGATGTCGGTCACCTCGGCGATGACTAGTGTGGACGACCCGACCGGCACCGTGGTGCTGAGCTGACACCGTAGCGTGGCCCGAGCATCTGGCAGCAGGGGGCTGCCGTCTGCGTCGTAGCGCCAGCCCTCAGCGTCGGTGAACCGAGTTGATCCCGGGATGGCGAAGGTGCGGGCCAGAGCGACGTGGTGCACGCGCAGCAGGTGGACATCGACGCTGCTGGCACGCAGCAGCCTGCCTGCGCTCCCGCGGGCCCGGGTGACCGAAAACGAGAGACAGGGCGGATCGGTGGCGACCGAGGCGACGCTCGAGGCGGTGAGTCCGACGGGGCCATCCGCGTCGATAGTGGTGATAACTGCAACGGCGGCGGGATGAAAGCGGAAGACCTCTTTGAAGGCGGCGCCGGGATCGGCGTCAGGAAGCACGGCCATGGCTCTACCGTACGGCGTGCGCGTGGTGAGACACCCGTGTGCTCACTGTTTGCGGCTGGTGAGGCGCCGCCGCATCCGGCGGCGCACCGGCAGCAGCCACGACCACACCAGCCCGCCAGAGGAGGTATCCCGCCCAGTCCGCACGTAGGTGAGCGCGGTGTCATTGACCAGGGCCAGGGCTTGGCGGCGCCGGGCCTGAGCGGATCCAGCGAAGAGTACCTCGTCGCCCTTGGCCAAGGCCACGCCGGGGCCGGGGTGAATTATGACTTTGCGCCGCCGGGCATAGACCAGGGGCATCAGCCACAACTCCTCTCCGGGACGTTTAGGCTCAGCGGTCAGATGCCCGACGGTGACCTGCTCGGATTCTTCTAGGTGGCGGAGAATCGCGGGCGCGGTGTCCTCGTCGATAACGATGCTCCACGTTTCCGGGATTTCACCTGGTCGAAGGTTCGAGAGCTTCTCCACCAGACTCTCGCAGACAGCTTCGGATTGATTCCGCAGGTAGTCGAGGTAGCGGGCCAGCAGCGGGGTGGTGATCACCGCCAGGAACTCCTGGGCAACCAGCCGTGAGGGTTCCATGCGCAGGTCGCCCTCAAAGGCGTCGAAGAGCCGGGATGAGTGGGCTTGATTCTGCCGGGTGACGATGAAGATGTCTGGGTTCAGTTCCCGAGCGTGCACCGCGATAGCCAGGTTCCGCTGGTCATCCTTGTGGCCGGCGAGGATGCCCCGGGCGTGTTCGATCCCGGCCTCCATGAGCACCCCGGGTTCGGTGCCGCGGCCCTTCACGTCGACCTCGCCGGAATCGAAATGAGAGTGGTCGACAATGCTGACCGTGAGGCCGTGCTCGCGGAGCCGGGAGGTGACGGCATGGCCGAAGCGGCCGTAGCCGCACATGATCCAGTGGCCGCCGGGGGGATGATGGGCTTCGGGGAGGGGACGTCCGGGGAGTCCGGTGAGGATCTCCCGGGCTAGATAACGTTCGGGTGCGATGATGGCCGATACCAGATGTTCGCCGAATCGCTCGAAGGGATTGATGACAATGTCCTGGCTGAAGACCCCATGGGAGGTATCCATCTCCGGGTCCCGGATGCGAGCCAGTACCGGTAGCCCGGGTCGCAGCAGGCTGACGTTGACCGCGATGGCGAGGTTCTCGGTGTCATCGGCGGTGAGCGCCATCACGCCTTGACAATAGGGATTCATCAGGCCGGCCGACATCAGGTTGTCCGGGTGGCTGGCGTCACTGTGAGTCATCGGCGGGTCGAAGGCAAACTCCTCCAGCCGAACCTCTTCGAAGCGCGCCGAATCCTTCTCCAAGACGACGAAGCGCAGACCGAGGCGGTCGAGCCCATGACAGACCAAGGTCCCGGTGTCGCCGCACCCGGCAACGATGTAAAACGGCTCCCGAAGTCCCCGGATTCGGTAGGCGAACCGGCTGGCGGCCAGGGTGGCTCGGAAGCCCTGGTCCTGCACGAGGGCCAAAATGGTGACCACTGTGTAGGACCAGCCGATAACCGTCAGATAGATACTGATGGTCATCCACAGCCGTTGGGCGCCGGAGTAGGGGACTGGAATCTCGCCGAAGCCGATGGTGGTACCGGTGTAGCTGATCACGTAGAAGGCGTGGAAGATGCCCATGCCTGGGGTGGGATTCCCAGCCTCGTCGACCCCCGGCACGATGGCCAGAACCACGGTGCACAGGGTGTAGATCAGCGTGATGATTATCAACGGCACCCGGATGCGCCGTAGGACGATATAGAAGACGTTCGTCATGGGGAACGCCTCAGCGGCGCATGGTGAAGATCTCACCCAACATCAGGAAGACGGAGATGATGTTGGCGAGTAGTGCACCACCCGACATGGAGACCACCTGGCTCATGAAGGTGCCGGTCATGCCCGGTCCGATATAGACCGCATAGGTCCAGATCAGGGCTGCGATGATCAGCTGAACGTCGGCCACCAGGCTGGTGGCCAAGTGGATGGCTCCGAGCTGGGTGCGATCACCGAACTTGAGGATGGTGGCGATCACGCTCACGGCTAGCGCTGCGGCCAGGCCCCAGACGCTGTGTAACTCGGGTCGGTCCATAGAGCCGATGAAGAAGCCGAAGTTGAGGGTGGCGGCCAGGGTGATGAAGAACCCGAAGACCACTTTCTCAAAGTTCACGAAGCCCTCCTTATGCGACTTCCAGAACATGCCTAGGGCGTCACTGTAGGAGTGACGCGTCCCAGGAGCCTACTCCGGTGGCGGCGATGGCGCTGCTTCTGGGGGCGAACCCGTAGAGTGGACTCCCGTGGCTCTCACCATTGGAATCGTCGGCCTTCCCAATGCCGGCAAGTCAACCCTGTTCAACGCACTGACCCGGAACACTGTGCTCGCGGCCAATTATCCGTTCGCGACCATAGAGCCCAACATCGGTGTCGTCGGTGTCCCCGACGAGCGGCTGCCGGTCCTGGCGAACATCTACGGCTCGGAACGGATCATTCCCGCCACCGTGAGCTTCGTCGACATCGCCGGGATCGTGAAGGGCGCCAGCCAGGGGGAAGGCATGGGCAATGCCTTCCTGGCCAACATCCGGGAGGCCGATGCCATCTGCCAGGTCACTCGCGCCTTCGCCGACGACGACGTCACCCATGTCGACGGGGACGTGAACCCGTCCTCCGACATCGGCACCATCACGACCGAGCTGATCCTGGCCGATCTGCAGACCCTGGAGAAGGCGATGCCCCGGCTGGAGAAGGAGGCCCGGATCAAGAAGGAGTCCCAGCCACAGCTCGCCGCCTGGAAACAGGCCTACGAGGTGCTGTCGGCCGGGACCGGGATCTATGCGGCCAAGCTGGATCCCGAACCGCTGCGGGAGTTGTTCCTGCTCACCGCCAAGCCGTTCCTGTACGTCTTCAACTGCGACGCTGACCAGCTGACCGACGCGGCGCTGTGCTCCCGGCTCGCGGAGTTGGTAGCCCCGGCCGAGGCGATCTTCCTCGACGCCAAGTTCGAATCTGAGCTGGTGGAGATGGAACCCGACGAGGCGGCCGAGTTCCTGGCCGACGCCGGTGTGGCCGAACCCGGCCTCGACAAGCTGGCCCGGGTCGGTTACGACACCCTCGGACTGCAGAGCTACCTCACCGCCGGCCCCAAGGAGTCCCGTGCCTGGACCATCCCGCAGGGCGCGACCGCACCCGAAGCCGCCGGGGTGATCCACACAGACTTCCAGAAGGGGTTCATCAAGGCCGCGGTGATCGGTTTCGACGACCTGGTCGAGCACGGCTCCGAAGCAGCAGCGA
>JBKEBU010000083.1:0-17995 GCA_047973325.1 Propioniciclava sp.
CTGTTCCACGAGCCGCGGATCGCGGGCAATACCGGTGCCACCATCCGGCTGGCCGCGGTGACCGGAGCCGAGCTGCACCTGTCGGGGCGGCTGGGTTTCGATCTCGAGGACGCCAAGCTGCGCCGGGCAGGGCTCGACTACCACGACCTGGCGCACCTGAACGTCCATGAAACCCTCGAGGACGCCTTTGCCCTGTTGCTGCCGGCGCGGGTCTTCGCCTTCACCTCGCGGGGTTCGCTGCGGCACGCTGACGTGGACTATCGGGCCACCGATGTGCTGCTCTTTGGCAGCGAACCCGACGGGCTGCCCGCCGAGGTGCTGGCCGATCCTCGGATCACAGCGCAGGTGCGGATCCCTATGCTTTCGGGTCGACGTTCCCTGAATCTGGCCAGTTCTGCCGGAATCGTCGCCTACGAGGCCTGGCGGCAACACGGCTTCAGCGGCGCTGGGTGAGCTCGCGGATCACAGCCGCGTAAGGTGTGAGCCACCTCGGTGTCGATCACGGGGGCCCCGAGGTGACGATCCGTCAGCGCTTCTCGGGCCGGCTCATGACCCATGAGGGCTGCCTGGGCCCCATGCGATGGACACGACGGCGCCGCGCTGGAATAACGAGCGACAGCTCAGCTCTTCTTGGCGCGGCTGCGGAGCTTGGCGCGCTCATGGGCCACCAGGACGGTTTTGCGCATCCGAACTGCAGCCGGGGTGACCTCAAGACACTCATCGGCACGACAGAACTCCAGCGCCTGCTCCAGGCTGTGTGCCTTTGGCGGCACCAGCCGTTCGAGCTCCTCACCGGTGGAGGAACGCACGTTGGTGAGCTTCTTCTCCTTGGTCGGATTGACGTCCATGTCCTCGGCACGCGGGTTCTCGCCGACGATCATGCCCTCATAGACGTCCTCGCCCGGGGCGACGAAGATGATGCCGCGCTCCTGCAGGTTGAACAGCGCGTAGGCGGTCACCTTGCCGGTCCGATCGGCCACCAGGGAGCCGGTCATCCGGGTCTTGATCTCGCCCGCCCAGGGTTCGTAGCCCTCGAAGACGTGGTGCATGATGCCGGTGCCGCGGGTGTCGGTGAGGAACTCGGTCCGGAAGCCGATCAGGCCGCGCGCCGGCACGGTGAACTCGAGCCGGACCCAGCCGGTGCCGTGATTGATCATCTGTTCCATGCGCCCCTTGCGGGTACCCATGAGCTGGGTCACCGTGCCCAGGTGCTCCTCGGGAACGTCGACGGTGAGCCGTTCCACAGGCTCGTGGACCTTACCGTCGATCTCGCGGGTCAGCACCTCCGGCTTACCAACGGTGAGCTCGAAACCCTCCCGGCGCATCATCTCCACCAGCACCGCCAGCTGCAGCTCGCCGCGGCCCTGGACCTCCCAGGTGTCGGGGCGTTCGGTGGGGAGCACCCGGATCGACACATTGCCGATGAGCTCGGCGTCGAGCCGAGCCTTGACCAACCGGGCGGTGAGCTTCTTGCCCGACTTCCCGGCCAACGGGGAGGTGTTGATGCCGATGGTCATGGAGATCGACGGCTCGTCAACGTGAATCAGCGGCAGCGGCTTCGGGTCGGCCGGATCGGACAGAGTCTCCCCGATGGTGATGTCGGGGATGCCCGCGATGGCCACGATATCGCCAGGACCTGCCTCTTCGGCCGGAACCCGCTCCAGGGCTTGGGTGATCAGCAACTCGGAGAGCTTCACACTCTGGCTAGTGCCATCGCGTCGGATCCAGGCCACCGACTGGCCCCGCTTCAGGGTGCCCTCAATCACCCGGCACAGTGCGAGGCGGCCCAGATAGGGGGAGGAGTCGAGATTGGTGACATGGGCCTGCAGGGTGGCGCCGTCGGTGTAGGTGGGCGCCGGGATGTGCTTCAGCACGGTGGCGAACAGTGGCTCCAGATTCTCCTCGGCTGGCAGTCCGCCGTCAGCAGGTTGGCTCAGGGAGGCGCGTCCGGCCTTGGCGGCCGCATAGACTATCGGGAAGTCGAGTTTGTCGGCCTCGTCATCCTCGACCAGGTCCATGAACAGCCCGTAGACCTCGTCCACAACCTCACTGATCCGAGCGTCGGCCCGGTCCACCTTGTTGATGACCACGATGATGGGCAGGTGTTTCGCCAGCGCTTTGCGGAGCACGAACCTGGTTTGCGGCAGGGGGCCCTCGGAGGCGTCGACCAGCAGCAGCACCCCGTCGACCATCTCCAGGCCGCGTTCGACCTCGCCACCGAAGTCGGCGTGTCCGGGGGTGTCGATGATGTTGATGGTGACGCTGTCGCCAGCCGGCGTGGTATGGCTGACGGCGGTGTTCTTGGCGAGGATGGTGATGCCCTTCTCGCGTTCGAGGTCCATCGAGTCCATCACCCGGGAGTCGACGTCCTGGTTCTCGCGGAAGGCACCGGACTGCCACAGCATGGCGTCGACCAGGGTGGTCTTGCCATGGTCGACATGGGCGATGATCGCGACATTGCGCAGGTCAGCGCGAATGGGCATGCGGGTTCCGTTCGTCGAGAAGAGGTGACGATCCATCCTACAGCGCACCTGATGGTCGGACCTGCCGGCTGGTGCTCCATCGCAGCCAGATGCCTTGTGCTGCTAGGTATGGTCTGACCTGAGACATACAGGTGGTCGAGGGAGGAACATGCAGGTCGGTAAAGATCTGGTGGCGGCATCCGCAACCCCGTTGGTGCTCGGTATTCTCGCCGAGGGGGACAACTATGGCTACGCCATTCTGCAACGGGTAGCGGAGTTGTCTGGCAACGAACTGGACTGGAGCGAGGGGCTGTTGTACCCGCTGCTCCACCGCCTGGAACGGCAAGGGTTGGTGACCTCCCACTGGGGCGTGGCTGCGACTGGGCGACGTCGCAAGTACTACCGGCTGTCGGACGACGGTCGGGACCTGCTGGCTGAACAGCGCCATCAGTGGCAGACCGTGAATGCGGCGCTGACGACGCTATGGTCCGGGTTGGCGCGGGCCTGGTTCGCGGCCGTCACCCCGCAGGGAGCAGCCGCATGAACGAGCACCTCCGGCAGACGGCTGCCCCCACCCAAGATCGAGCCACTCGGGCGTACTGGGATCAGCTCGGCCAATGGCGCGGCTATCTGGCCTCTCGTCCCGGGGTCGGTGCCGACGACGTTGCTGAGTTGGAGGATCACCTGACCAGTCAGGTCGACGACTTGTGCCGCCGCGGGCTGGCCCCAGACGAGGCCTTTCTGGTGGCGGTCAAGCGGTTGGGCAGCCAATCGGCCTTGGCGGCTGATTTCGCCCGGGAACACGCTTCGTCCTTCTGGAAGCAGCTCGTGCTGGATGGGAGTGACCCCGCTCAGCTTCCGGCTGGGCGCCTGGCCTTCGGGTCCATGCTGGGATTCGCCGCAGCTGCGGGGCTGTTCTTGGTCGGTGTGGGGCAGGTGGTGCAGCGGCTCGGAGAGCGTGCCAGCGTGACGGTGCTGATGGTTGGCCTCCTGGGCTTGTTCGCGATCCTGGCGGGGTATTTCGTCTGGCAGCGGCGTCCGACAGCTGTCGGTGGTGTGGCCGGAGCGATGGGATGCGCTGCCGTATTGGTGTTGGCTTCGGTGACCTATCCCTTTGGAGTGGCCGGGCGGGAGGGCGAGATTCTTGGCAGCGCCAGCACACAGCTGGTCGCCCTGATTCACGTGCCGATAGCCTTGTTGGTCTTGCTGGGGGTCGCCTACCTCGGTGATGAGTGGCGGTTGGTCCGCCGCTGGATGGACTATCTGCGGTTCGTCGGAGAATGGGTGATCTACCTAGCGCTGATCGCCCTCGGCGCACTGGTGCTTCTCGGCCTGACCGTGGGGCTGTTCCTGCTTATCGATCTAGACCCGACTCTCGTGGTGATGGAAGTTGTTTTCCCGGCTGGGCTGGGGGGTGCGCTCGTGGTGGCGGCCTGGCTGGTGGAAGCCAAGAAATCGATGGTTGAAAACATGGCGCCGGTGCTCACCACGATCTTCACGCCCCTGTTTACGTTGCTGCTGGTGGTGCTCTTTCTGGCAATGCTGGTTGTGGGCGATCTCAGCCAGGCGGATCGGGAACTGCTGATCATGGTCGACCTGCTGCTGATAGTGGTGTGGGGGTTGGTGCTGTTCGCGACGTCGGCTCGTACCGATGCCGCCCGGCCCCAGATATTCGACTGGCTTCAGGTGACGCTGCTGATCAGTGCCCTGCTGGTAGACGTCCTGGTGCTGTTCGCCATGGCCGACCGGATCGGAGAGTTCGGAGCTTCCCCCAACAAGGTGGCAGCGCTCGGTGAGAACATGGTGATTGCGGTGAACCTCGCGGGCGCACTGTGGCTTCACGTCGGCTTCCTCCGCGGACGGATGGCCATGGAGTCCTTGCGTCGGTGGCAGTGCCGCTATCTTCCCGTCATCGGGGTGTGGGCCGCTGTGGTGGTGCTGCTGTTTCCGCCCCTGTTCGGATTTGCCTGATTCCCATCAGCAGCCCTGCTCGCTAGAACTCATGTGTTCGTCTTGAGTTCAGGCGGCACCGAGCCGAAATTTCAATCGGCACCATTCGCCGCCAGGGGAGCAGCAACCCCCATGGCCCCTTCAGGAACGGGACCATCGACCCACCGAGCTGCAGCGAGGGGTACACACGCCGAGCCCAGACTCGGCGGTCAGAGGCGAAGCCTCGGTAGTATCCCGCTATGGGCAACACATGGGTGGTGCCGGGGCCTCAAGGGGATCGTGAACTGCGGTTCACCCATGCCGACCGGGTGCTGTGGCCGGATCATGGCCAGGGCGGGGCGGTGACCAAGGGCGATCTGGGCAGGTATCTGCTGGCGGTTGCGGATGCCTTCCTGGCACGCAACGGCGACCGGCCGATGACCCTGCAGCGATTCCCCGACGGGATCGACGGTGAGGAGTTCTTCAGCAAACGCCCGCCCCGGGGAGCGCCGGCGTTCTTGCGGACAGTCATGTGCACCTATCCGTCGCGGCGGCGTCACCTCCAGCTCGTCTTCGATGAACCGGCGGCCCTGGTGTGGGCGGCGCAGATGGCTACCCTCACCTTTCATCCCTGGCCGGTCCGCGCGGCAAACCTGGACAATCCTGAGGAGCTCCGGATCGATCTAGATCCCCAGCCGGGAACCGGCTTCGCCGATGCGGTGACGGCGGCCCTCGCCCTGCGTGAGGTGATGGCTAGCGTGGGGTTGACCGCCTACGCGAAGACCTCCGGGAACCGCGGGGTCCATGTCTATGCTCGAATCCAGCCCGATCACGAGTTTCTCCAGGTACGGCATGCAGTCATCGGGATCGCCCGGGAGCTGGAGCGGCGCCTACCTGATCTCGTCACCAGCAGCTGGTGGAAAGAGGGGCGGGGGGAGCGGGTCTTCGTCGACTTCAATCAGATGAACCGGGACCGCACCATTGCCGCCGCGTATAGCCCCCGCCCGCTGCCGGGTGCCCCGGTCTCGACGCCGGTGACCTGGGAGGAGTTGGGCCAGATCACCCCGGCAGAGCTCACCGTCTGGACCGTTCCGGAGCTGCTCCGGCAGCGGCCGTGCCCGTGGGTGGGAATGGATGCCACCGCCGCCGACCTCAGTGCCGCCCTGGCGCTCTGGGACGCTGACCTCGAGCGCGGCCTGGGCGAACTCAACTTTCCCCCCGACTACCCCAAGATGCCGGGCGAGCCACCCCGAGTCCCCCCGTCGAAGCGCCGTACTGATAGGGCCGACGCGGAGTACCTGGCCCCCAAGGCCCAGCGGGATGCCGAGTGGGGGATGCCGATCACACCACCCTACGGGCCGATGCTCGCCAAGGCTGTCAAGAAATTTCCCACCGCCGAGGTGCTGTTTGAACCCAAGTGGGATGGCTTCCGCGCATTGATCTGGCGCAGCGGCGACCAGGTCGAGATCGGGAGCCGCAACGCTCGACCGATGACCCGGTACTTCCCCGAATTGGTGGAGGCGATTAAGGCGAACTTCCCCGATCCGGCGTGCCTCGATGGGGAGATAATAATCGTCGACCCCGCTGCCGGAGATCGGCTCAACTTCGATCTCCTCCAGCAGCGGATTCATCCGGCCGCATCTCGGATCGCCAAGCTCTCGGCGACGATTCCGGCCAGTTTCGTGGCCTTTGATCTGCTAGCCCTCGGCGAGACCAACTATGCCGAACGACCCTTCCGCGAGCGACGCGCAGCACTCGAGTCGGCGCTGAGCCAGGTGGCCCCGCCGATCTATCTCACCCGGGCGACCGGGGACCCCGACGAAGCGCGCCGCTGGTTCGAGCAGTTTGAAGGCGCCGGGCTGGATGGAGTTATCGCCAAGCCCCTCAACGAACCCTACGTGGAGGACAAGCGGGTCATGTGGAAGATAAAACATGAACGCACCGCGGACTGTGTGGTGGCCGGGTACCGGCTCTATCGCCAGGAGACCGACTCCATCGGATCGCTCCTGCTCGGGCTCTACACCGATGACGGTGTGCTCAATAGCGTGGGCGTGATTGGGGCCTTCCCCATGGCGCGGCGGCGAGAACTGTTCGCTGAACTGCAGCCCCTGGTGACCAGCTTCGAGGGCCACCCGTGGGCGTGGGCTGCTCCTGACGAGCAACTGCCCGACAACCGCGACCAGTCGTTTCCGCGCACTCCGACAGCGGCAGCCCATTCCCGATGGAATGCCAAGAAGGACCTTTCCTTCACGCCGCTGTCTCCGGAGCTTGTGGTCGAGGTGCGCTATGACCATATGGAGGGCGTCCGGTTCCGCCATACCGCCCAGTTCGTCCGCTGGCGGCCCGACCGGACCCCGGACACCTGTACCTATGCTCAGCTGGAAGAGCCGGTCAGCTACGACCTGGCGGAGGTGCTCGGGACTGGACCTGGATGTCGATAGGCTGAGCTGTATGACCTACCAGCTGATTTTGCTCCGTCACGGCGAGAGCGAGTGGAATGCACTGAACCTGTTCACCGGTTGGGTGGACGTGGATATCAATGCCAAAGGCGTGGCTGAGGCCAAGCGGGGGGCGGAGTTGCTGAAGGCGGAGGATCTGTTACCCGACGTGCTGCATACCTCGCTGCTGCGCCGAGCCATCCACACAGCGAATCTCGCGCTGGACGGCTGTGATCGGCACTGGATTCCCGTGCGACGGCACTGGCGGCTCAATGAGCGGCACTATGGGGACCTGCAAGGCAAGAACAAGGCCGAGACCCTGGAGCAGTACGGCCCGGAGAAGTTCGCCGAGTGGCGCCGTAGCTATGACGTACCCCCGCCAGTGATCACCGAGGGCAACCAGTACAACCAGTACGACGATCCGCGCTATGCCGATATCGATCCGGCCGAGCGCCCGAAAACCGAGTGCCTCCAGGATGTCGTCGAGCGGATGCTGCCCTACTGGGAGTCCGACATCAAGCCGGATCTCACTGCTGGGAAGACGGTCCTGGTCACCGCCCACGGAAACTCACTCCGGGCGCTGGTGAAGCACCTTGACGGCATCAGCGATGCCGACATTGCTGGTCTCAACATTCCCACGGGGATCCCGCTGTACTACGAACTCGACGAGAACTTCGCTCCGGTCACTGCGGGCGGGCGCTATCTCGACCCGGCGGCGGCCGCCGCCGCCATTGAGGCCGTCAAGAACCAAGGCAAGAAGTAGCGCCCGGAACCCTGTCCGTCAGGGGCACGCACTTGCCCCTGACGGTCAGGCGATGGTCCAGTTCTCACCTTCGGGCTGCATGCCGGTGACGATGTAGATGACGCGACTGCCCATCAGGACCGCATGGTCGGCGATGCGTTCGTAGTAACGCCCCAGCAGAGCGCAATCGACGGCCGACTCGATGCCGTATTCCCACCGGTCGTCCTGGAGCCACTTGAACTGGCTGGTGCGCAGGTCGTCCATCTCTTCGTCGTCGTCGGCCATCTTCTCGGCATTGAGCAGGTTCTTCTCGGCCAGCGTCCGCCCGGCTAGCCCGACCATCTCTTCGGCCAGTGCCGACATCCGATGGAAATTTGCCTGGAGTGGCTTCGGTACCGCCTGGTCTGGATAGCGCATCCGAGCAATCTTGGCGATATGTGCAGCCAAATCACCCATCCGAGCCAGATCGGCGACCATGCGCAGCGCCGCCACCACTGTGCGGAGTTCCCCGGCCACCGGGGATTGTCGCGCCAGTAGATCGAAACAGCGGGTCTCGACATCGTCGTGCAGCTGATCGAGGCGAGCGTCGTCGGAGATTACCTTCTCGGCAGCATCTAGGTCGGCCTGCAAGAGGGCGGCTGTGGCGCCATCGACCGCTTGTTGGACACGTGCTGTCATCGACACAAGGTCCGCGACGACGCCGCTCAGCGCCTCGTGATAGCTGGCTCGCATGAGGTGGTGCTCCCTTCCGGTGGGTCAGGCGACCCGGCCCGGTCAGCCTACGGGTGGCAGAAAACGCTGTCCCACTCACAGATGAACATAACGTGAACGGCTTCTGACGAGTCCCAGAGCGCGCCAGTCAGCCCAGAATCGGACCTATGATCGACCTGTGGATTCGCTGCTTGCTGCCACCCTGGCTGCCGTTGGGGCAGTGCTGATCACCCTGATGGTGGTCTATGTCCGGAGGCTCCGGGGGGACCGCCTGCGTGCGCTGGCTGAACCGGCGCATCAAGTTGAAGACTACCGGGCGGTGGTGTCGGCGCTCACGTTCCCGGCGGTGCTGATCGGCCCGCATGATGAGGTTATCGCGGCGAATCAGCCTGCGCGCGACGAGGTGCTGGTCTCCGGAACCCGGATAGTTATGCCGGAGTTCCTGGACCTCGCGCGCCGGGGTCGGAGCCGCGGCACCGTGGCGGTCGCGCAGGCGGGGCAGCCGCGAGCTGGCCGGACTGCACGCCGGTGGGTCGGGCGAGCCGTTCCGCTGACCGGCGGCTACCTGATGTTGTTGGTGGAGGATGAGGCGCCGATGCTCCTGGTGGAGGCTGCCGCGCGAGACTTCCTGGCCAACGCGACCCATGAGCTCAAAACTCCCGTTGGGGCGATCGCGCTGCTCGCCGAAGCTATCGGTGAAGCTCCCGAGGAGGAGGAGATCGTCAGGAGGTTCGCCGAGCGGCTCCAGCATGAAACCGCTCGCCTCAATCAGTTGGTCGCCCAAGTCGTCCAGCTCTCTCAATTGCTTGGCTCTGGAGCCGTCCGGCGAGAAGCCGTTGCTGTGGATGACCTGCTGGCTCAGGGGATCGGCCGCCATCAGGAAGTGGCCGCGGGTAGGAGAGTGACGCTGACCACGGCCGGAGAGACCGGATTGACAGTCTTGGGGGACACCGATCAGCTACTGACAGCACTCAGCAATCTGATCGAGAACGCCATCAGGTATTCCGACGCCGACGCCCGGGTGGTGCTGTCGGCCCGTGCCGAGTGGGACCAGGGGGAGCATCGGATAGCAGTGGCGGTATCCGACACAGGCATCGGTATCCCGGCTGCTGAAGTGGACCGGATCTTCGAACGCTTCTACCGGGTTGATTATGCCCGTAGTCGGGACCAGGGTGGTTCGGGGCTCGGACTTGCCATTGTCCAGGAAATCCTTCATGCCCATGGTGGCACGGTGGCGGTATGGAGTAAGCCGGGCAGCGGTTCCACCTTCACCCTGACGCTGCCCGCTGCCGAAACCGCGCAGACACTATCGGAGGTGGCTGAATGAGTTCAGTACTCATAATTGAGGACGAAGAGAGCTATCGCGAGGCGCTCAGCTTCATGCTGACCCGCGAGGGTTTTGAGGTGACTGTTGCTGCTGACGGGGAGGCTGGCCTGCTTGAATTCGGGCGTTGCGGGGCGGATCTGGTCCTGCTCGATCTGATGATGCCGGGCCTGTCGGGGACCGAGGTCTGCCGCCAGATCCGGCAGTGCAGCAGCGTTCCTATAATAATGCTCACCGCCCGGGATACTGAGATCGACAAGGTCGTCGGTCTCGAACTGGGTGCCGATGACTACGTGACGAAGCCGTTTAGTCACCGGGAACTCGTGGCGCGGATCCGAGCAGTGCTGCGGCGAGGGCAAGAGATTGATCTTTTGCCCGACGTCGTCGAGTCCGGTGGGGTGCGCCTCGATGTGGAGCGGCACGAGGTCACCGTGGATGGAAAGCCAGTGCCGTTGGCCTTGAAGGAGTTCGAACTCCTGGAGATGTTGCTGCGCAATAGCGGGCGGGTTCTCACCCGGGGGCAGCTTATAGACAGGATTTGGGGAGCCGACTATGTCGGCGATACCAAGACTTTGGACGTGCACATCAAGCGGCTCCGCGGAAAGATTGAGGCTGATCCCAAGAATCCGATTCGGCTGGTCACCGTGCGAGGGCTGGGCTACAAGTATGACCGCTGAACGAAATTTCATCGTCACCATCCGCCGCCAGGGGAGTAGCACCCCCCATGGCCCCATCACGCACGAGACCATCGACCCACCGAGCTGCAGCGAGGGTACACACCCCGAGCCCAGACTCGGTGGTCAGAGGCGAAGCCTCGGTAGATTACGGTGCCGGGGTGGGAGAAGTCGGTTCTGGGGTCGGGATCGCGTTGCCCACCTCGACAAAGGCGGTGTCCTCACTGCTCACCACGGGGGCGATCAGTCGTTCGCTGGCTCCCGAGGCAAAGGTCAGTGAGATCGCCACCGTCAGCCCGGGAGTGAGATCTGATCCGGACAGCGCGAACGCGGGTGATGGATCGGTGAGCACCACGAGGTCACGGGCCGGGAGAGCCACGGGGCGGAGTTCGGTCACGGTCAGCGGCTCGCCGACGGTGTCGTCGGCGCCAATCGGGAGGACCGCCACCGAGGCCACGCTGTCGGCGGTGCGCGCAACCAGGGACCCGGACACGACCCCATGGCCGGTCTCATCGGCCACCACCACCACATTGCGTACCTTGATGTCCCCGATATCTATGTTCACGCCTTCGGCCGGGGTGTAGGGCTGCAGTGTCTGGGCATTGAACCCGCACCCAGTGAGCACGAGGCCACTGATGATAGCCACGGTGAGTGCTTGCAGGGATCGACGGCGGACCGGGCGGTGGGACATGGTTGCTCCTTGTTGGCTGCGAAAGCATCTGCGGGTTGGCTGCTCAAGCGTCTGCGACAGCGTATCGAAGTGCGCCGCCTTGCCGAACCGCGGTGGGCCTGATCAGCAGGTGGTAGGGCGCCGCTGATGCTCCTGGGTGACACCAGGCACAGCGTTATTGCTTGTCAGGGCGCGGTCGATGGGTTCCGTCGCGCAGTTGGCGCGCCGGAGTGGTTGGCTCACCTGCTAGACTGGCTCCCTCGAAAGGGGTCTGCACATATGTCTTTTAAAGTCGGAGAAACGGTCGTCTACCCCAATCATGGAGCGGCCGTCATCGAAGACATCGAAACCCGTACCATCAAAGGTGAGGATAGGCTCTACCTCGTGCTTCGCATTGTCGCGCAGGGTGATCTGGTGGTCCGGGTTCCAGCCGACAGTCTCGATTTGGTTGGTGTCCGGGATGTCGTTGACGCTGATGGCCTAGAGGAGGTGTTCGGTATTCTTCGGGCCCCCCACACCGAGGAGCCCACCAATTGGTCGCGTCGGTACAAGGCGAACCTGGAGAAGCTGCACTCGGGCAACGTGATGAAGGTCGCGGAGGTCGTCCGTGACCTGTGGCGGCGCGAGCGGGAACGGGGTCTCTCGGCGGGGGAAAAGCGGATGCTCGCCAAGGCTCGACAGATTTTGGTTTCCGAACTGGCGTTGGCTGAAAAGGTCGAGGAGGATCGGGCTGAGGTCCTACTGGACGAGGTGCTCGCGTCCTAAATAGGGTCGACCACGGGGAATCTCACAGAGGAACCTATTTTTCCCGGTGATGGTGATGACTATTGGGGGGGCGGGTTAAGATGACGAGGATGCCTGCTATAGAGAATGAACGCCGTCCGGTCGTCGCCATCGTGGTGGCCGCAGGCAACGGATCCCGGATGGCAGGCGCCACTCCCAAAGCTCTGCGGCAGGTAGCTGGCGTTCCGCTGGTCGTGCGTGCAGTAGAGAACCTGGCCGCCGGTGGGGTGGACGTTGCGGTCGTGGTGGTGGCGGCTGGGCTCGAGGCAGAGTTTGCCCAGGTACTGTCGGGGATCAGCGTTCCGTGCCTGTTTGTGGCCGGCGGGGCGGAACGACAAGACTCGGTCGCCAACGGTTTAGCGCTCTTGGAATCCCATGCCGCGATCTCAGACACCGATATCGTGGTGGTTCACGACGCAGCCCGCGCCTTCGCGCCGCCACTGCTCGTTTCTCGGGTGATAGAAGCCATTCGCTCCGGGGCTGAGGCGGCTGCGCCGGTGATTGCCGTCGCGGATTCGGTGCGCAAGATCACTGAGCATGGCACCCGGATCGTGGATCGCTCCGACCTCCGATTGGTACAAACCCCGCAAGGCTTCCGGCGGGAAGTGCTCCATGCTGCCCACGCGCGCTTGGGGTACACCCATAAGCACGTCACTGATGATGCCTCTGCGGCCGAGGCCGCTGGTCATCGGGTTACCTTGGTCGAAGGTGCCCGGGAGGCCTTCAAGGTGACCGAGGACTTTGATCTCGCTGTGGCCGAGGCACTCGTGGCTCGCGCCGAACTGGTGTGATCCGGGTCGGGGTGGGCACTGACGTCCATCCGTTCGCCCAGGGGGTACCCCTGTGGTGCGCGGGCCTGCACTTCCCAGAGGAGCCGGCCGGGCTGGCGGGGCACTCCGATGGTGACGTTGCCGCGCACGCGGCCTGTGATGCCTTGCTGTCAGCGGCTGGCTTGGGCGATATGGGGAGTAATTTCGGCACCTCGGAACCGGAATGGTCTGGAGCATCGGGGGTGGCATTCCTCGCCGAAACCGCGCGGCGGTTGCACGTAGCGGGCTTCGCCATCGGAAATGTAGCGATCCAGGTGATCGGCAATCGGCCCCGGATCTCGTCGCGGAGAGAAGCTGCCGAGCAGGTCCTTTCGGCAGCGGTGAGCGCACCGGTCAGTGTTTCGGCCACCACCACTGATGGCCTCGGGCTTACGGGCCGTGGCGAAGGTGTGGCCGCTGTGGCCACCGCGCTAATCCTGCCAACGCGCCGTTAACGGACCTCATCAGGCGAGACTATGAAGGTATTGCACGTGCTGATCGAGGTCGATTCTGTGCCCTGGATGAACCAGTTCTCTCGGGTCGAACCAGTACCATGTTCGGCCGAAAAGTCAGATTCTCCGGTCAGGATGTCATCGCCCAAATTGTAGGCCAGTCTGCCGAGTTTGCCGATGCTGGTGGCGTCCAGGCCTTGGCTTACGGCTACCGAGTTGATGAAGTGCCCGGCAAAGCAATCGGCCTGGACCTCGATCCGTCGGGAGAGGTCGAGAGCCTTAGCTTCGGAGGAGGCCTGCTGGGCCAGTGCCTTCTCGGAGATCAGAAGCGCGGTGCGAGCCTGGACTGCGTGCCCGAACTCATGCCCGAGAATCATCTCGGCAGCATAGGGTGTGTTGGCGATCTCTTCCGGAAAGGCCTCAAGCAGCGGTTGTGCGTAGTAGACCCGCTGATCGCCACCGCAATAGGTGGCGTTGACCTCCTCGAGTGAACCGCAGGCAGTAGTTATCGGTCGGTCGTACACGGTCACCGACGGCCGTGGCATCTCGAAACCAGCGTCGGTCACGGGCTGGTCCCACACCCGCATGAGGCAGCCCATGAGTTCGTTGAGATGAGTCTCCATGGTGGAGGTGCTGGCAGTTCTCATGTCCACCGTGCCCATCTCGCATCGGGTGGGCGATGGCACCGACTGTTCGTAGACGGGATTGGCGGTGATGATTCTCCCGGCCGCCTCGAGGTCGCGTGGGCCGGGAAGCGGTGGCGGATTGGAATCCACCGGTGGTGGACTGTAGTCCTCGTTGGCATAGGTGACCGTGCTGGGATCCTGGCCGTCAGGTGAGTCTGAACGGCTACCCTGGAGAAAGTCACGCACGGTCGAGGCCACAAAGAGCGTGCCGGCTATGAGCAGCACGGTGACCAGCACCGTTCCCAACCAGCTGCGGCGGCGTCGAGGAGGTTGCTGCGCTGGTGCGCCCCAACCGGCTGGCTGGCCTGCAGGGGGACGCCACTGGCCAGGCGGAGCGGGGGGGCGGGTCTGGTGCTTCGCGGGGGCTGGCCCGTAGTGCGGCGGAGGGGTGGCTGGTGCCGGCCACGGAGTTGGTGCGGGCCACGCAGGTTGCTGGGGTGGGGGCCACGACGGAGCTTGCTGAGGTCCTGGACGCCATCCGGGGGGTGGCTGCTGCGGCGGGTGACCCCAGGGCTGATTGCTCACCCCCCACACCCTAGCCGCTGTTGCGCGAACCGTCTGAATGGTGGATGTAGTCATTTTTCCTGGCCAGAACGTGACCCGATCCGGGACGGGTGCTGTAGTTTCATGGGCGTGATTGGTGTGTTTCGGGTTGGCATGCAGGCCCTGGTGTGTCTGGTCGTGATCGGCCTAGGCTGCGTGCCAGTTCGGGGGGATAGCACGGTGGCGTCCTACCTGGTGGCCGCGACGGTGGCAGATTCGGGGCTGCTGCAGGTGGACGCGACCATCACCCCCGGAGATGAGGGTGGAGACATTGTGCAGCGCTTCGCCACCGAGGCGTACCTGTCGGCCAGCGAGATCTATACCTTCACGCTGGGGGATATCGCGGCGACGACTGCCGACGGGACCGACGCCGGAGCTGTGGTGAGCACCGACGGGGCGTACACGGTGGTGACCATCCCTCAGGTGACCGAACCGGTCACCCTGTCCTACACGGTGACCGGTGCCGCTGCAGACACCGACGGCACCACCACCGTTGTCTGGCGGTACCTGCAGGGTCTGAATGTGGGGGTGACGACCTTTGAGGCAACCATCGACGGGCCTGGGTCGTTCGTGATGATCTCTTGTAGCGCTGGCTCGCCAGCCAACCCGGGTGCCTGCCAGTGGTACCAGGGTGGGACTCACGACCAGAGTATCCCGCTTTTCCGCGACGGCCCCCGCGGCCCCGGTGAGGTGGTGCAGGCGGTGGTCCGCTACCCCCCGGGAATGGTGACCCCCAACACCCAGGTTCGTACCCGGTGGACCCTTGACCGCGCCTTTTCCACGACGCCGTTGCCGTTGGCGCTGGCGCTCGGGGTGGGCCTCATGGGTGCGGCTGCGCTTCTGCTCGTGCACCGGCGCTTCGGACAAGATGCCGCCGGGGTGGGAGTCGAACCGACAGTGGTGGGCTCGTTCCATCCGGTTGCCCAGGGTGCCAGCAAGTTCGTGGTGGCAGATGGCGTCCGTCCCGGAGAAGTGGGCACTTTGCTTGACCAACGGGTCGACCCGGTCGACGTGACTGCCACCGTCATCGACCTGGCAGTCCACGGGTCGATGCTGATCAAGGAACTGCCGCGTGCTTCACCCTTTGCGCGGACTGATTGGGCTTTCGAACGACGGGTGGATACCCGGGAGCTGCGCCCCTATGAAGAGACGTTGCTGAAGGTGTTGTGCCCGTTGGGTGAATCCCGCCGGCTATCCGAAGTGGGCACGGCCATCAGTGAGGCGCATGACCACCTGCAATCAGAGCTCTATGACACGGTCGTCGAGCAGGGTTGGTTTGCTCAACGACCCGACCAAACCCGCAACGCCTGGACCCTGGGCAGTCGGATTGCGCTGGTGGTCTCAGGACTGCTGGCGATCGCCCTGATAGCGTTCACGCCTTTCGGGCTTCTCGGCCTGATCCTGGTTGCGCTCAGCTTGGGTGCGGGGCAGGTGGGGCAAGCTATGCCCGCCCGGACGGTGCGGGGCTCTTCGGTTCTTGCCGGACTGGGGGTGCTCCGGGGCTTGCTGCTGACCAAACCTACTGATCAGATGCCCCCAGGGGAGGAGATCCGGGGGCTGAGCGAGGTGCTCCCGTTCGCGATAGTTCTCGGTGGGACGGAACGATGGTTGGATGGTTTGATAGCCACCGACACCGATGCCACTGAGGACAGCACCAATCTGCCGTGGTATCACGGACCGGCGGGCTGGCACCTGAGCGATTTGTCCGACTCGCTGAAGAACTTTGTCACCACCATGGAAGGGACCCTGGTCGAGCGCTAGTAACGGGTTGCAGCTGAGATGTGTGGTACCGAGCGGCGTCAGGTGGTGATCTGCTCGGTGCTGATGGCTACCATCGTCGCCACCACCCGCCTTGGGGAGCGGCACACGCCCAGGCCCATCAAGAACGACACCATGTGACTCACCGATCTGCAGCGAGGGCGCGCCCCCGGGCCGAGACCGGGCGGTCAGAGGCGGAGCCTCGGTAGCTGATCAGGTGAGGTCAAGCCCGGGGTAGAGCGGGAACCGGGAGAGAATTTCAGCGGCTCGGGCCCGGGTACGATCAGCGACCCCGGCCGCCAGTTCATACTTGGCCTTACCCGGCTTGCCCGTGGAAGCGATTGCGGGGGTGGTGGCTGACAGCACCTCCACGATGAGTTGGGCCACCTCGTCGAACTCGGCGGCACCCAGGCCGCGCGAGGTGAGGGCGGGCGTACCGATCCGCACCCCGGAGGTGTACCACGCTCCGTTCGGATCCCGGGGGATCGAGTTCCGATTGGTGACCACTCCGGCCTCCAGCAGTGCGGATTCGGCTTGCCGGCCGGTGAGCCCGTACGAAGTGGTGTCGATCAGCACCAGATGGTTGTCGGTGCCACCGGTGACCAGCCGCACCCCGCGCCGCTGGAGCCCCTCCGCCAGGGTCTGAGCGTTGGCGGCCACGGCCTGGGCGTAGCCCTGGAACGTCTGGGTGCGCGCTTCGGCCAGCGCAACCGCTTTGGCGGCCATCATGTTCGACAACGGCCCCCCGAGCACCATGGGACAGCCTTTGTCAACCGCTTCGGCGTACTCCTGGGTGGCCAGCACCAGCCCGCCTCGTGGGCCGCGCAGCGACTTGTGCGTGGTGGTAGCCACCACATGTGCGTAGGGGATCGGGTCCTCCTCGTTGGTGAAGACCTTCCCGGCTACCAAACCGGCGAAATGGGCCATGTCCACGAACAAGGTGGCACCGACCTCGTCGGCGATTTCGCGCATCTTCGCGAAGTTGATCCGGCGCGGGTAGGCGGAGTACCCGGCGACCAGGATGAGTGGCTTGAACTCCCGGGCAGTGGCCAGCAGCTGCGCGTAGTCGATGAGTTCCGTGCTCGGGTCGGTGCCGTAGGAGCGCTGATGGAACATCTTTCCAGAGATGTTGGGTCGGAAACCGTGGGTCAGGTGTCCACCGACATCGAGGCTCATCCCCATCACCCGCTGCTGATTGAACTCGGCGCGCAGGGTTTCCCAATCCGCTTCGGTGAGCTCGTTGACAGTGCGGGCCCCCAGCCGCTGCAGCGCAGGGGATTCGATTCGATGGTGCAGGATCGCCCAGTAGGCGACCAGGTTGGCGTCAATCCCCGAGTGGGGCTGGGCGTAGGCATAGTCGGCGCCGAAAAGTTCCCGGGCATGCTCGGCCGCGACAGATTCCACGGTGTCGATGTTCTGACAGCCGGCATAGAAACGATGCCCGATGGTGCCTTCGGCGTACTTGTCGCTCAACCAGTTGCCCATGGTGAGCAAGGTGGGCAAGGAGGCGTAATTCTCGGAGGCGATCAGCTTCAGGCTGCCTCGCTGGTCGGTCAGCTCAGCCCGGATCGCGTCCGAAATCCGAGGCTCAACGGAGGCGATCACGGATAGAGCCTGGGCGAAGGCTCCGGACGCGGTGGCGGCGAGATCAGACACGACGAATGCTCCTTCTCCAAGTGGAAGCCCACAATCTACCGCGGAGGAGGGCCATCCCGGGTGCCGATTCCGTGGACTCGAACAGAACATCTTGGATGCTGCGAGGGGGCTCGACCGGTGGTCGAGCCCCCTCAGAGGTTTGGGCGGGTGCTTTCCTCCCAGTAGCCTGTCGCAGCTGATCTTTTGTATTCGCGCCCCCAGGTGAGCCCTGGGCTGCGCCGTTGATCCTCACCGATACCCCGGCCTCGATTCCGGCACCCCGTCTTGCCCAGAACCCACCTGACGCCGCGCGGTCCCACACATCTCAGCTGCGACCCGCTACTAGTAGGTGTAGTAGGCGGGCCGCCCCCTGAACCCT
>JBKEBU010000099.1:0-6078 GCA_047973325.1 Propioniciclava sp.
GCAGCTGATCTTTTGTATTCGCGACCCCAGGTGAGTCCTGGGCTGCGCCGTGGACCCTCACCGATACCCCGGCATCGATTCCGGATCCCCGTCTTGCCCAGAACCCACCTGACGCCGCTCGGTACCACACATCTCAGCTGCGACAAGCTACTAGCGTGGCCGCTGCTGTGAACGTTTCTGCCATGTGAGAACTGATCAACTGAGTGACCGGGCCAGCATCCACTGGGCCCGGGGCGCCATCCGCCAATGTGTCTAGGGAGGCTGATGCCCTCTCGAGACGTGCTGCAGGCCCGCATGTGGTCGGGGTCAATATCCATCAATGCCCCCTTGGGTTTGTGTGGGGATTGTGGCGAGAGTGGGCAGATGGGGAATAGCGTCCGGGTGTGCCTCTGCAAGTGGTGCCGACGATGGGGGTGTAGATGTCAGACATGAATTCTCCTGGGGCTGTAGACACCGTAGCAACCTTGCCGTGCCCAATGTCGGCAGCGATGACCGGTGCGGGCTGCCGCTGATGAGGTCGGTCGGCACTATGCTGTTTGACGTGTCCGGATCAACGTTATGGATGGTGGGGCGTGACAGTCTCTGAACAGAAGTTTCAGGTTGATCTGCGCGGAGTGGTGGATCTTCTGAGTCGGCACATCTACTCCAATCCACGGGTGTATCTGCGGGAGTTGTTGCAGAACGCCGTAGACGCGCTCACTGCCCGGCGAGAGCTCGACGGGCATGCCGGTAGCATCCGGATTACGCCGGTGTCGGATACTTCTGAGGAGTTTGTGATCACCGACGACGGAGTGGGGCTGACAGCCGAGCAAGTGGGAGATGTCCTGGCGACCGTCGGACGAAGCTCGAAGCGGGACATCCTGGATCTGCCCCGGCAGGGATACCTGGGTCAGTTCGGGATCGGACTGCTGGCGTGCTTCATGGTCGCCGACGAGATCGTCATTCACTCCCGCAGCGCGCATGGCGGAGACCCGGTCGCCTGGGTGGGGCGCACCGACGGTACGTTCGCCACCACAGTGGGGGATCCGGCCACACCGATGGGCACCAGCGTGCACCTCCGGCCGCGGCATGATGAGCGGGCATTGCTGAGCAACCCAATGGTGGCCTCGCTGGCGGAGATGTATGGCGAGTTTCTGCCAGTGCCCATCCGGGTGGATACCGCTGGCGGCACTGAGGTGCATCTCACCCGGTCAGCCCCCTTCACTCGGGATGCTGACATCGATGCAGTGGTGGGTTACGGTGCTGACCTCCTGGGCCAGGTCCCTCTCGACGTCATTCGCTTCGATATCGCTGGCACCGGAACCTCGGGGGCGGCCTACGTGCTGCCGACGGCGCCACCCCCCGGAGTGCGGCAACGAACCCGCGCCTACCTCGGCCGGATGTTGCTGTCGGAGCGCGCCGATGCCGTGCTTCCGGAGTGGGCCTTCTTCGTACGTGCCGTGCTGGACACCAGCCTGCTGTCGCCTACCGCGAGCCGGGAGGGGTTCGTTGAGGACGAAGCCCTCACCCACACTCGGGAGCAGATCGGTGCGGCGATCCGCCGCTGGATCCGGGGACTCTCCTTGACCGCGCCACATCGGCTTGCCGAGTTTGTCCGGACGCATGAGGTTGGGCTGAAGAGCCTGGTCATCCACGATGATGAACTAGCCGAGATCGTGCTGCCGTGGCTCACGGTGGACACCACCGAAGGTCGCCTGACATTGGGCCAGCTGGCTGATCGAGGGACGATCCGCTACGCCGAGACGGTGGACGAGTACCGGCAGGTGGCCGGGATTCTGGATCGGGATCAGTTGCTCGTCAACGGTGGCTATCTCTATGACGCCGAACTCATCCGGCGCTTCTCTCAGCTCAATGCCCAGGTCACGGCCGTACCTGTCGACGTGATCGAGGCGCTGGATCGGCTGGATCCGCCACCGCTGGATGATCGTGAGGCTGCAGTACGTTTCGAGGAGCGAGCCACGGCTGCCTTGGCCGCCACCGGGTGTGTCGTGGTGACCCGGTCGATCGCTGATCCCAGCCTGCCTGCTGTGTATGTGGCCAATCCCGAAACCCTGCGAGTGCTCGACCGCCGTCGGACCAAGACGGTGAGCACTCCGCTGTGGAGCGGCGTGCTGGGTCGGATCGATGAGTTGGCCCCAGAACGGCATGAGCGGCCGGCAACAGAACTCTCGGCGCGGCTGTGCGTGAACTGGTTGAGCCCGGTGGTGCGGACCCTGGCCGGAACTGCAGCCACCGAGCGGTTCCAGGCCACCCTCCAGTTGTTGTATATCCAGGCGCTGCTGGCGGGACATCAACCACTCGGCTCGGTCGAGCGGGCTATGTTCACGCACGCACTCGGCCAGGTGCTGACCCAGCCCCAACGCGAAGGAGACTCATCATGAGCCATGCCCGGTTCCAGGAGCTGATGAACGAAGTGGATTCCCTGCCGATGGGGGGAGAGCAGCGCGCGTTGCTCGATGAAGCGGTTGCGCTAGCAGCCGAACTCGGCGACGTGGAACTTGAGTTTCAGGCCCGGGTAGAGCTGACGACGACAGCGTGCTTCACCGGGGACACAGAGACTATGCTCGGCTCGTTCGCCTGGTGTTTGGGGCACTACGACGCGGAACCATCCCGCTTCTCGGTAGGGCTGTTCGGGCTTGGCGGGCGGTTGTTGTGGCAATTCAAGTGGATGACGGGTGCGCTCACGGGTTCGCCCGCCTTTACCCGTGAGCAGATCGACGACGTACTGGCCGATATGGAGTCCCGCTACCGTGCAGCTGGCTTGGGGCCGAGTGCGGTGATCATGTCGCGATTCGATACCGCATGGGCGACCGGGAGGTACGACGAGGCCGAACGGCTGCGTGTGACGTTGGTGGAAACGCCCCGAGATTCGCATAGTGACTGTGCAGTCTGCGTGTCCAGTAAAATGACGGGCTTCCTGCTGGATGTCGGGCGTGAAGCTGAGGCGATTGCCCTGGTGGATCAGATGGTCGCCGAGGAGGGCAGTTGTGCCGAAGAGCCCGAGTACGCCCTGTCCCGCGTGCTGGTGCCCTTGCTCCGGGCAGGGCGCATGGAGGATGCGCGTCAGGCACACCTGCAGAGCTACCGGCTGGCAAAAGACAACGCCGACCAGTTATCCATCGTGGCCAGCAACATCCAGTTCTGTGCGTTGAGCGGGAATCATGCGCGGGCGCTCTCCTTGCTCGAACGCCACCTGGGATGGCTGGCTCACGACAGCCTGAACGGGGCCGACCACGAGAGAGCGCTGACGGCGTTCGCAGTGACCTTGGATGCGGTGGTGGCGGCCGGATACCCGGACGCGGTGATCCGGGGTGCAGAGGCGCCGGGATTGCGTTCGCTGTTTGGTGAGCGGGAGACAGCGTGGACGGCGGGCGATCTGGCGGCGGCGTGCTGGCGCGAGGCGCAGGTGTTGGCGGCTCAGTTCGATGCGCGCAACAGCAATGCCGCCCATAGCGACCGGCTATCCCGGGCGCGCACCTTGGCTGATATGCGTTTCGATGTGCCGATCTCGCGGGAACCGATCCTGCCCAGAGTGGCGGTGTCTCCGCCGCTGTCGATTGCCGATCAGATCACCCGGACACTCGATCTGGCTGATGCCGGAGCGATCGAGGCTGTAGCCCAGGCTCGCGAACTGTCCGCGTCGGCGACCGGTGAAGACCGGGTACGGCTGTTGGGCATTCTGGCCAGTGGGTCGGTGGCTACCGATGAGCTGAGCGTCGCATCAGCGGCGTTGGCTGAGCGAGTGGATCTCTTGCGGACCCTCGGGCAGCCCGAGCGCGCCGATCTGGAGGCCACGCTGGGGCTCGCGCGATTTGGTGCGATGGCTGCGGAGGCTGATCTGGAGCGGGCTGCTCGTGATCTGGCAGATCCGGCTGCGCGCGCGGACGTGCTGTCCCTGCGATCCCAGCTTATTCGACCCGAAGACCCCGAGAGGGCGGCGGACCTAGCTCGGAAGGCAGTCTCCCTGGCCGAGCTGGCTGGCGATCCGCGACGGCTGGCCCGATGCCAACAACGGCTCGGGACGGCCCTGCTGGGCGCAGGTGATACTGCGGGATTTGATGCTCTGGCCGAGCAACTGCTCTCCCAGTGGGGACCAACCAGCGGCGCTCGGGCGCAGTTACTCCTCGCACGGGCGCGACGCCGTGGGAAGGCCGAGGAATTTGGGGCGGGCGCCGCTGACGCCGACGCCGCGTGTCGGATCCTGGATGAGTTGGGCGCCGCGAGTGTGGCACCCCAGGCGTACGCACTCGCTGCTGCGCTGTACCGAGACGCCGATCGTCCCGCCGATGCCGTGACCCGGCTGCGGGTGGCGGTGCGAGCTGCAACGGAGACGGATCAGAGTCACATCGAGTTCAACTATCAGCTCGGGGCTGCCCAGCTGGCTGCTGGTTCGCCCGAGGACGCGGCGGAAACCCTCAGCGCGGTGCTCGAGGCCGAGACCCAGGCAGAGGTCACGGCCGGATCGCGGGCGCAGACGGCCATGTTGCTGGCCCAGGCGCTGGAACAATCTGGGGATACCGAGCAAGCGGTGGCAGTCTGGAGGTATGCCGCTGAACTCTTTGAAGCAGACGGTGAACGCTTGGGGCGAGTCACTGCGCTGATCAATGGGGGCCGGTTGCTTGTCGGCTTGGATGACAGTGACGACGCCCTGGCCCAATTACGTCAGGCGGTCGAGTTGGCGCGGGCGGAGCCGGACGAGGTGGACCTGGTTGCGTATGCGGTCCACCAGCTAGGACAGGCGCTGGCGCGCACCGGTGACGCGGAGGCGTTCGCGCATTTCGACGACGTGGCGCGGTTGGCGACCGCGGAAGGGGCGGACTGGCTGCTGGCTGATGTCACCGACTCCCGGGCTCGGGCGCATGCGGTCCGCAACGAGGTGGATGAGGCGGTGTCGGCGGCGTTGCAGGCGGCCGATGGGTATGCGGCTTCCGGGGATGTTCCCTCGGCGGCGGGGGCGGAGCTCTTGGCTGCCCGCATCCTGGTGGTACATGATCGCTACGGTGAATCTGTGCCGGTGTTCCGGGCGGCTCTCGACCGGCAGGTGGTCGAAGTTGCTGCGGTGGTGGCGCTGGAGTTGGGGGACGTTCTGGAGCGGTTGGGTCGCACCGTTGAAGCCGTCGAGGTGCGCGCCCTGGGCGAATCGTGAGGCAGTTCGAACGCGCTGGCGCTTCGGTTTGACCCACTTTGGTTGGGCGCGTAACCTTGCTCTTCGGTGCGCGTGCAGGCGTGGGTCCTCCGTTGTCTCCGCCCACCGGGGTGATTGGACAGTGCGTCACATTTCCCTAGAGCAGACAGCTATTGCGAAGAGAGTAGGTCAGGCGTGTACGCGATCGTGCGCAGCGGCGGACGCCAGCACAAGGTGGCCGTTGGCGATGTTCTCACCATCGACAAGGTCGATGCGGAGATCGGCTCGACGGTGAACCTCACCCCGCTGATGCTGGTGGACGGCGACGCCGTGACCACTGAGGCGAGCAAGCTTGGGAAGGTCACCGTCACTGCGGAGATCCTGGCCGAGCACAAGGGGCCGAAGATCCGCATCCTCAAGTACAAGAACAAGACCGGTTACAAGAAGCGTCAAGGCCACCGCCAGCGCTACAGCCGCGTCAAGGTCACCGGCATCGAGAGCTGAAGGAGATCCCGAAATGGCACATAAGAAGGGCGCATCCAGTTCCCGTAACGGGCGCGATTCCAACGCACAACGCCTCGGCGTGAAGCGCTTCGGCGGCGAGGTTGTCACCGCCGGACAGATCATCGTCCGGCAGCGAGGCACACACTTCCACCCGGGTGAGAACGTCGGCCGCGGGAAAGACGACACCTTGTTCGCCCTGGCTGAGGGCAAAGTTCAGTTCGGGCAGCGCCGTGGTCGCAAGGTCATCGACGTCGCTGTGGCCGATCAGGCCTAAGACACACGATACCCAAACGGGGGTTGACCTGAGGGTCGCCCCCGTTTGGCGTACCCCAAGGAGACACGATGGGCAGACTCGACGCCTGGTTGTGGTCGGTGCGCCTGTTCAAGACCCGCTCGGAATCGACGGCGGCCTGTCGGGGTGGTCGGGTGCGGGTGAACGACGCCCCCGC
>JBKEBU010000104.1:0-27676 GCA_047973325.1 Propioniciclava sp.
CCCAACTCGGACGGACCCTATACAAACAACGAGCTGACATCCTCGCCTGGTTCGACCATCCCGGTAGCTCGAACGACCCCACAGACGCCATCAACGGCCGACACGAACACCTCCAAGGAACCACGCTCGGGTTCCAGAACCTCTTCAACTACCGAATCAGATCACTCCTCGAAGCAGGAGGCTCCAGACCCCTCATCCACTCTCTTTCGTAAAGAGCCGGATTCGGGGACACCTTCGATGGTTCACGGGTGCATACCAATATGGCCTCAGTGATTCTGGTCATGGAAGTGTCGGTGGCAGTAGCCATGGTGGCCTTTGTCCTCGGAATCCACCCTGCCTGGAGACGAGGGAATGCTGCTGAGGCCTAGGCTCGGACCAGGCCACGTCTGGCGGAAACGAAAGGGCCTTCGCACACCTCAGAACTCACGCCGCAGTAGGACGTGACGAGCAATGGCGCCGCTGCCTACAAGATAGAGCAGCGTGACGAGCAGACCCTGGGCCAATATTCCCTGGTGAACAGCGATCGGGCCTATGCCCGGCTCGTCAGTGGGGAATACAGCCCTCAGTACGGTGGTGATGTTCCATTGGGGAAGAACAGTCAGCACCTGTCCGGGCAGTCGGGGTTCCGCCCACAACTCCACGAAGGCATAGATGATGGTGCCGGCTCCACCGACGACAAAGCCTGCGGCACTGGCGATGGCGAATGCGACAACCGCCCACACGCAGATGTCCCAGACTGTCAAGAGAATCTGAGCCAGAGTGGCCGGGTTTACCACTACGCCGACTCCAGCGACTGCGTCCAAGGCGAGACCGGGCAACCAGGAGACCACGCTCATCACAACGGCCAGACCTATCACCACCATGAATCGGCTGGCGAGCATCGTCTGTCGGGTGGTTCCGGCGAGGCGAAGGGCCCAGGTTCCCCAGTCACCGTCGCGCGCACCCAAAGCTGCTGCGGCCACCACGACCGCGTACCTGCCGAAGAGGGCGGCGTTGAGCAATCCCTGCCGCCCGAAGTACCCGACCTGCGTGACGTCCGCCAGAAAGCTGGCCGACAGGTTCATCAGGTACACATACACCAGCAGGTATATCCCAAGTGCGCCCCCAACCATCGGATCACGAGTGAGCACGATAACGTCGGCTTGGCAGTTTCTCCACTCACGCACAGCTGGCAGCTTCCTGCCAGGCGGCCGAGAACTGCCCAGAGCCCGGGTTCAGGGTGACACTCAGCGTGTACGTGGTGTCCGGTTCCACAGCCCAGGTTTGGCACTGGGTTCCCTGTGCCTGGACTTGCTGGACGACACCCTGATCGCCTTCCAACACGATCTCCACACCAGGTTCTCCGGCAGGAGACGCCCAGGAGATGGCCAGGCGTGGGCTTGAGCGCGTTCTGATGTGATATTGCTCTGTTCGCGATGCGTCCAACTCATAGCTGAGATCCACCGCGATGGGCTCACTGCGGTCCGGGTCACGATACGTGATGTTGTTGGTGAACTCATCCCTGCCCTGATTGTTGGCAAGGGAGACCCCAAACACAAGGACGGCGACAGCGAGGACTCCCAGCACAGTCAAGCTGACGAGCAGCCGACGCTTCATGAGCGAACCTCCCTGCGCAGTGACAGGCCGACCAGAATGAGGACCTCGAGCGACAAGACCAAGCAGCCCCACAGCACACCTTCTGCGAGGGAAGCCTGCGCAGCCGGCATGGTCACTGCCTGCAAGGTCTGAAGGTCGGCAAAGGTTTCCGGAACGACGGCCTGGACATAGGCCATCGGACTGATCCACTGCAGGGTGGTGGCGGCATTGCCGGGAAGAAACTGTAGACCGTACAGCAGCCCGAACCCGATGATGTTGCCGCTGGTGACACTTCTGGTCAGAGTGGCAGTGGTCAGCGCCAACATTCCGGTCATGCCGAACACGACGAAGGCCAGCCCGATCTGGCCCGGTAGATGAAGCAGTGAATTGCCCGGCGACCAATGTCCGGCCGTCACGACACCAAGAATCAACCCCCACGCGGCGACCACCAGGACCAATGCCGCCCCGACGACCGCCAGCGCCGCCACCCGGGCACCCAGGCCCAGAACCCTGCCACCAGCCTGGACAACGTTCGCCATGGTGCGCAACGCCACGTCCCGAGCACCCAGCACACTGCCGACAGGAATCGCGACGACGCCGTTCAGCAATCCGGCAAACAGCCAGAGGAACAGTGCAGCCAGTATCGCCGGATTCTGAGCCTGTTCGTCGAAGAACCCAGAGGCCGGATTGATCGTGTATTGGTAGGCCAAGAACCCCATGGCAAGCAGACAGATGCCCGTCAGGATCCACAGGAGTGGGCGCTTCGTCAGTTGGAGGAGTTGGGCAGATGTCCGTCTCACGGCGCTGCTCCATCCACAACCTGCTGGAAGATGTCCTCCAGTGACAGCTCCTCGCGCTCGACGCCCTCGGGTATGACATTGGCGTGGTGAAGCGCCGCATAGAGGGCCCGTGCTGGGACTGGCCCCCCGATGGTGAAGACAGTCGGCGAAACTACCCTCACCTCCCCGAGGGCGCTGACGGCCGACGTGGCAGCTCCAAGATCGATCGCCGCCACCTGAATGCGCTGGGACGTGATCGTGGGAGCATGGCTGTCCCACTCCCCCCTGCGCTGGATGACCCCTTGCTCGAGAACTGCATAGCTGGTGATGACTTCCTGGAGTTCGAGGAGTGCATGACTGGCCATGAGCACGGTCGTTCCGCGGGCCCGCTCCTCGGTCAGGAACTCCTTGAAAGCGTGGAGCCCATGGACATCGAGACCATTGGTCGGCTCGTCCAAAATCAAGAAATCTGCCCGCCTCGACAGGGTCGCCATAGCCAACTGTAGGCGTCGCTTCATGCCCAATGAGAAGGTGCCCGCTCGTTTGCGTCTGACATCCACCAGCGCGACCCGGTCGAGCATCTCGGCGGCCTGAGTGCGGGTGGGTGCGGGCCGACCAGCGCTCAGGGCAGCCACCCGCAGGTTGTCTATTGCCGTCAGGTAGGGATATATGGCCAGGTTCTCCGAGAGAAAGGCGACTCTGGAGTGCTGGGTTCCGGGGCGTGAACCGAGTATCTCAGCTCTCCCGGAGTCTGCAAAGGCCAACCCCAGTAGAATCCTAATGAATGTCGACTTCCCGGCACCATTTCTCCCGAGAAGAGCACACACTTCACCATCGTGAAGGGTAAGTTCTACCCCTGCCAAGACGGTCAGGTGTTTGTAGCTCTTTTGTAGATCTTTGGCCGAGAGAGCAACTGCCACGGCTAGGTACCTCCATTCCTGGGCGTATGAGTGTTCCTGAACAGCACTCAGATTCAGCAGCTGCGCCCAGCATCATCAACGTGTCATTGGCCTGATTGTAAGGTCAAGTAGGCTAGCAGCCTGTTGCAGCTGATCTTCGATATTCGTGACCCTCACGGCGAGCCCTGCGCTGCGCGGTTGATCTTCATCGAGATCCCCATCGATTCCAAATCCCCGTCTTGCTCAGAAAACCACCTGACGCCGCTCAATGTCACGCGCGTCTCACCTGCGACAAGCTACTTGATCTTGCGATGGAAGTCCAGCACACCCACAGGATCTGAGGGTACTGTTCATCCCTGCATGCAAATCCTTGCGCGGAACAGTATTGATCAGTTGTCTAGGGATGCGCTGATCAATCATGCCCTGGCTGTGGTGCGTCGGATTGGGCGACCCGCGTCCCCCAGATCTGGCGATGGACGTCCAGTGCACCTACCAGATCTAGGGTTGCGGTTCATCCCGCCCGGGACGTCCTCGCACAGGGCAGCATTAATCAGCGCATCTCTAGCGCCGTACATGGATCTTGATAGTTTCGTCATAAGATTGAATTCCGAGCTTAACCCATTGGGTGTCAAGGCCGTAAAAAAAGTTTGCCCATGCGCGAGCGGTCCCCTTTGTCTTGCCCTTGCGAGTCCATTTTGCTGATTTTGAGGTAACTGTCCAACCCGGATAGAAAGTAGCAGTTTCTGCTTTCGTGTCGTACCAGTCGGTGATCCGTGATCGATTGCCGTAATAATCGGCCGAAATGCCCATTTTGTAAACAGGAATGCCGACAATAGACTTTTGCGTGTAGCTGGAGCGGGCCGTGTGGTAGCCGGGGCTGGCCTGAGCTGGGGTTGCCCACCCGAAAACTCCCAAGCTGAGGGCGGTGGCGAGTGCAATTCTTGCGTTGAGTTTCATGTCACTCCTAGTGGATCGGGGTGGTTTTCGCATTCGCTCTTGCAATTGTTGGAAAATGCTCTGCTCGCCACACTAAGAGGGCTCAGATGGGCGTGGCAAATCAGATTGCCCCGAATGCGTGTGGGTAGACGTCCTCTGCCCTGGGCAGGTTCTCGTTCTGCTAACCAGTGCATTCAAGCTTGCCTCAGGAGGCCGCGATGACCGTTGAAGCGGATGAAGCAACCGATCATCGAGTCATCGGCAAGAATCGCCCGGCACCATTTCGCCCGAGAAGAGCACGCACTACCGGTGGCGCCAGGTGATTCTTCCGCTCCAGATGGTGACTGTCACCGGATCGGGCAGATCATGTCCGTGGTAGGGGTTGTTGCGGCCGAGAGAGGCCGACTGGGAACGGTCGACGACAGCGTGTCGGGAGGGGTCAACCAACACCAGGTGAGCCGGTTCCCCCGGGTTGAGCGGGCGGCCTTGGTGGGCGAGCCTGCCGATCCGGGCCGGTGCCACCGACATCCGTTGTACCAGGGTGGGCCAGTCTAATTGACCGGGTTTGACCATGACCTCGATCAGCACGGCCAAGGCCTGTTCGATCCCCACCATGCCGGGGAGAGCCACATCAAAGGGATGGTCCTTGTCCTGCACTGTGTGGGGCGCGTGATCGGTGGCCACCGCATCAATGGTGCCATCGGCTAGGGCATCCCGCAGAGCCGCCACATGTTCTGAGGTCCGCAGCGGCGGATTGACCTTGAACGTGGTATCGAAGGACTCCACGTACGGTGTATCCAGATACAGATGGTGGGGCGTAACCTCGGCGGTGACATTGATACCGCGTTGCTTGGCCCAGCGAATCACGTCGACGCTCTCCGCGGTTGAGACATGGCAGGCGTGATACCGACCGCCAGTGAACTCGGCGAGTTGGACATCCCGGGCGATGATCGTCGACTCAGCGACACTGGGCCAGCTGGGAAGGCCCAGCCGCCCTGAGTAGGACGACTCGTGGCAGCAGGCTCGGCCGTCGGCGAGCCGTGGGTCCTGGGCGTGCTGGGCGACGACCCCGCCGTACGGCTTGAGATAGGTGAGTGCTCGCCGCATGATCAGGCTGTCGTCAACGCACGCGCCGTCGTCGGAGAAGACCCGGACCCCGTGATCGGCCATCAGCCCGAGCTCGGCGAGCTCGCTCCCCGCGCGCCCCTTGGTGACTGCCCCAATCGGCACCACCTCGCAAGCGCCGTCCCGGCGGCCGATCTCGGCCACGTACTGGGCAGCCTCGGCGGTGTCGGTGGTGGGGTTGAGGTTCGGCATGGCGAAGACCGCGGTGTACCCACCTCGGGCTGCAGCCCGGGTGCCGGTGGCGATGGTTTCGGCGTCCTCACGGCCCGGTTCGCGCAGATGAGTGTGTAGATCCACCAGCCCGGGGAGCGCGAGCAGCCCGTCGGCATCAATCCGCTCGGCGCCCGAAGGCGCGTCGGCAGGATCAATGAAGCGCCCGTCGGCGATAGCGAGGTCGCCTACGCTGTCATCGGCGAACCGGGCGCCGGAAATCACCAGGCTCATCAGGCTTCTCCCTCCCCACCCAACAGGTGGTACAAGACGCTCATCCGGACTGCCACCCCGGCCGAGACTTGATCGAGGACCCGGGAGCTGGCGGCATCGGCGGCTTCACTGCTGATTTCCACCCCGCGGTTCATCGGACCCGGATGCAGGATGGCGGCTGTTGTCTTGAGCCGATCCAATCGCTCCCGGGTGAGGCCGAATCCGGCGGTGTATTCGCGAGCGCTGGGGAAGAATCCGCCTGCCATCCGCTCGCGTTGTACCCGTAGCATCATGATGATGTCGGTGTGGGGGAGTGCCTTGTCCAAGTCTGTGGTGACCCGAACCCCCCAGGTGTCCACGTCCGGAGGCAGCAGCGTCGGTGGTGCCACCAGGGTGACATCGCCCCCGAGGATCTGTTGGAGCAATACATTGCTGCGTACCACCCGGCTGTGCACCAGATCCCCGACGATGGCTATCCGACGGCCGGTGAAATTGTCCCCCATGCCCTGAGAGCGGAAATGCTGCCGCATGGTGTAGGCATCCAGCAGGGCCTGGGTGGGGTGCTCATGTTGGCCGTCGCCGGCATTGATGACACTGGCCCGTACCCAGCCGGCCGCCTGGGCGGCTGCCCCACTGGAACTATGTCGGATAACGAAACAATCTGCACCCATAGCGTCCAAGGTGAGCATGGTGTCCCGCAAGGATTCGCCCTTGCTCACACTCGACCCCTTGGCCGAGACGTTGATGGTGTCCGCACCCATCCACTTGCCTGCGATCTCGAAACTCGTGCGCGTGCGGGTTGAGTCCTCGAAGAACATATTGATGATGGTGCGGCCGCGCAGTGCGGGGAGCTTCTTGATCGGCCGCTGTTGCACTTCGTGCATCTCCTCGGCGAGATCAAGGATGCCCAGAGCCTCGCTCCGGGTCAGGTCGGCCGCGCTGAGCAGGTGCTGCATCAGGCCTCCTTGGCGGGATTCACGGTAACCGCATCCAGGCCATCCAGTTCGGCCACGTTGACCCGAACATGAACTTCGGCGGTGGTGGGCAGGCTCTTGCCCACATGATCGGCCTGGATGGGCAACTCCCGGTGACCACGATCGATCAGGACCGCGAGCCGGACCACATGGGGCCTGCCGAGGTCCTTGAGGGCGTCCATGGCCGCGGCGATGGTCCGACCGGAATACAGCACGTCGTCAACCAGCACCACGGTGAGCTCATCGATGTCGACTGGCACCCGGGTGCGGCCGACCGGCCGGGTGGGGTGGCGGCGCAGGTCATCGCGGTACATGGTGATGTCGAGTTCGCCGTAGGGGACCTCACGGCCCTCGGCGTGACTGATCAGCGATGCCAGCCGGGCTGCCAGTGGGGCGCCGCGGCTCTGGATGCCGAGCAAGACCAGGCTGTCGGCGCCGCGATTGGATTCCAAGATCTGGTGGGCGATGCGACGCAAAGCCCGCTCAATGTCATCGGCGTCCCAGATGACGCGGGCTGCGGTCTCGGGGCCGGGATCGGGAGGAGTGCTCATTGACGGCTAAATCTAGCGCAGTCCGCTACTATTCCGGCCATGACACCTGCGCTGGTCATCCCGATTCTTGAGACGCTGACTCCCTGGCCCGAGGTGGCTCCGCCCACGGTCGTCGAGTTGCTCGGGGTCATCCTGGGGATCCCGCTGGCGATCACCGCTGTGGTGGCGTTCATGGTGCTGGGCCCAGCCTGGTTCCGGGGCAACACCCCACCGGACGCGCCCACCCACGACTGAATCACCCGAACCGGAGCCGCCACGGATCGGTGCTGATCTGGGACACACTGGCGGCCACGGTCACGCCCGCCTGAGACGCGCACTCGTGAAGGACCTGCTCGGCGTGCGGAAGCCAGGTCCATTCGGCCGCCCAATGCGGCACATCTATCAGTACTGGGGCCTCTGCCTGGGCCAAGAAGTCTTGAGCCGGGTGATGACGCAGGTCCCCGGTGATGTAGGCATCGACCCCGGCCTCCCGAGCTGCGTCGAGCAATGAATCACCAGCCCCGCCGAGCACGGCGATCCGCGACAATATCCGCTCGGGATCACCTCCCAGCTTGATCCCGCCTGCGGTGGTTGGCACACGTTCGGCTAACCGGGATGCTACCTGTGCGGCAGGTATGGGGTGGGGTAGGTCTCCGATCCGGCCGAGTCCATCACTGGAGGGCAACCAGGCCATCTCCACGACATCAAATGCGGGCTCTTCGTACGGGTGGGCTGCCCCCAGGGCTGCCACGACAGCGGCCCGACGCTGGCGGGGCAGGACTACCTCGATCCGGGTCTCCGGTGTCCGCTGCGGCTGGCCGATAGTCCCGATGAACGGATCGGCTCCCGGCTGCGGGGTGAACCGGCCCTCGCCAGCCGTGGTGTAGGCGCAGTCGGCATAGGCGCCGAGGTTCCCAGCGCCAGCTGCCCCGAGTGCAGACAGCACCGCGTCCACGTGCTCGGCAGGAACGAAGGTGACTAGTTTGTCCTGCGGCGGCCTCGGGGCTGGTACCAATGGCCGCCGGTCGCTGAGCTCCAAGAGATCAGCGAGGGCCTCAGCCACGCCGCGCGCGGCTGAGTCTGCATTCGTATGGGCATTGAAGACCGCCACCTCCCCTCGGATCAGGTCGGTGATGAGTCGGCCCTTGGGATCGTCGGCGCGCACCGTGTGGACACCACGCAACAACAGCGGATGATGCGCGATGATCATCTCCGCGCCCAGCCTCAGCGCCTCGGTGACCACAGGTTCGGTGACATCGACCGCGAACAGCACCCGGGACACCGGCGCCTGGGGGTCACCCACTGCCAGGCCGACGCGGTCCCAACTCTCGGCCAGGCTGGGGGGATAGGCCGTCTCAAACCAGTCGGTGATCTCGCTGACGGTGACCATGGCCGCGCTACCGGGCTGCGTTCAGGTCACGATTGCGGAGGGCGCGCAGGGCATCGTCGCGACGCTCGGAGACCAGCCGGCGGACCGAGTCGGGGAGATGTGCGCTGGTGAGCCGCTCGTCGAGGCGCTCCAAGAAGGCAGCATCAGCGATGGGCAGCGGAAACAGCCAGGTGAGCACAGCTTGTCGGATCGTGGTTGATTTCTCACCCCAACCATCGCGCTGTTCGGCGATGGTAGTCACCAGATCCAGGTACCTATCGGCGAAGGGGGTCAGCAACTCGTCCTGGCCGAACTGCCAGAATTGCCGCACGATCTGGGCATGGGTTTCGTTGGGGAGATCCTGTTCAGTGGCTGCCTGCCAGGCGTCCTTCTTGGCGGCCAGATCGGCCCGCGCGGAGCGCGCTCCGGCGGCTTGCTCGGCGCCAGTGGCGGTGTTATCGGCGGCGGCTTCGGCGGCGATCACGCTATCATCAATGGCTCCCAGGCGAGCCAGTGCGGTCACCAGACGCCAGCGAAGATCGGCGTCCAATGCCAACCCGTCAGGAACTTCCTGCCCGTGTAGCCAGGCCCACAATAGTTCGGCGCCCACCCTGTCGGTGATGGCCAGTGCGAGTGCTCGCACGAAGGCCAGCTGATGGTCTGACCCGGGTTCGGCGGCCTGCATGAGCCTGGCCAGGCCCACCTGCCACTGGTTGGCCAGATCTGCGCGCCGCCCCTGCGGGGTGTAGAGGTCGATGGCGGTCCGCGCCTGCCCGAGGACCGTCGCCACGGCGGCGAGATCGGTCTCCACCGCAACGCCACGCAGAACGAGATCAACATAGGCAGCCGGATCCATCTCACCATCGCGGGTGAGGTCCCAGGTAGCGCCCCAGGCCAGCGCCCGGGCCAGCGGACTGTCCAAGACGTCTATGTGTTGGACCAGAGTTTCCAAAGAACGCTCATCGAGCCGAATCTTGGCATAAGTGAGGTCGTCATCGTTGAGTAGCAGCAGATCTGGTTGTGCCGTGCCGACCAGATCTGGCACCGCGGTGTACTCGCCGTCGATGTCGAACTCGAACCGGGCGGTGCGCGTCAGCGTTCCATCGTTCAGGTGGTAGCACCCCACCGCGATCCGATGACGCCGCAGCGTGGGCCAGGCGGGTGAGGCCTGCTGGCGGATACCGAATCGGGTGAAGGTGGTGCCGTCGAGGTCCCAGTCGGCGCTGAGAGTATTGACTCCGGCTGTCTGCAGCCACTGGCTGGTGAAGAAGGCTAGATCACGCCCGGATGCCGCCTCCAGGTGGTGGAGCAGATCCTCTAGACGGCTGTTGGCGTAGGCGAACGCGGTGAAGTAGCTGCGGACTCCGGCGAGGAAGTCGTCTCTGCCGACGAACGCCACCAGCTGCCGCAGAGCGGAGGCGCCCTTGGCGTAGGTGATCCCGTCGAAGTTGAGTTCGACAGCCTCCAGATCCACCATGTCGGCCGCGATGGGATGAGTTGAGGGCAACTGGTCTTGGCGGTAGGCCCAGGTCTTTCGGCTGTTGCAGAAGGTTGCCCACGGGTCCACCCGGGTGCCGATCTCGGCGTTGATTTCGGCGTGGGCGAAGTGGGAAGCCCATTCGGCAAAGGACTCGTTGAGCCACAGGTCGTCCCACCAGGTCATGGTCACCAGATCGCCGAACCACATGTGGGCCATTTCGTGAAGGATGGTGTTGTCGCGGGCTTCATACGCGGCGGCGGTTTGGCGACTGCGAAAAATGTACTCGTCGCGGAAGGTCACACAACCTGCGTTCTCCATGGCGCCGAAGTTGAACTCCGGCACAAAAACTTGGGCGTAGTCGTGAAAGGGGTAAGCCAAGCCAAAGTGGTGTTCGAAGAGGGCGAAGCCACGTTTAGTGGTATCGAAGATGCGATCAGCGTCCACGTGCTGGGCCAAGGATGAGCGAGTCAGGATCGACAGCGGAATCACAGAGCCATCTGGGCGGCGATAGGTGTCGGTCACGGTGGCGAACGGCCCGGCGATGAGTGCCGTTATATAGGTGGAGATGGGCTCGGTGGGGGCGAACTCCCACAACGCCAGGCCTTCCTGGAGCGGTGTGGGGGTGACGGTGGGGGAGTTGGAGGCCACCGTCCAGGCCTCATCGGCGATAACGGACAGGCTGAACCGTGCCTTCAGATCTGGCTGCTCGAAGGTGCAGTACATCCGCCGGGCGTCGGCCACCTCGAACTGGGTATACAGGTAGGTCTGGTCGTCGGCCGGATCCACAAATCGATGCAACCCCTCACCCGTGCGGGAATAGCGCATAAGCGCGGTTACTGTCAGGACATGCTGGCCTTCGGTGAGTTCCAGGGTGAGGTGCTCGCCATCGAAATGCTCCGCTGGCACTGCCTCACCATCCAGCACCGCGGATTCCACCGATGCAGCGATGAGGTTCGTGTTGGTGACGCAATCTATGGAGGTGAACCGGATCTTGGTGGTGGACCTGAATGTGCCCTCAGGGTCGTCAAGAGGGGAGCCATCGGTGTGCCGGCCACTGAGGTCCACCAGAACCTGATAGGACGTGACCGTGATCTGATTGCTGCGCACCGCGGCTTCGTCGCGGCTGATATTGGCTGGGAACATGCGCTCCATCCAGGTGTGTGTGGTGACGACTCTCGACTCCACCGGGCCACACTACGCCCGAGGGCGGAAGGGTAGGCAAGCCCCCTGGCGGTCTCGCTACCATGCGGCTATGACGCAACGAGTGGACTTCTGGTTCGATCCGGCATGCCCGTGGGCGTGGATGGCCTCCCGGTGGATGCTGGAGGTGGAGCAGGTGCGGGATGTACACACGACCTTCCATGTGATGAGCCTTGCGGTCCTGAATGAAGGCCGGGATCTGCCAGCCGACTACCGGGAGAAGATGGATCAGGCCTGGGCCGGTGCCCGCGTGGCTCTCGGGGTTGAGCGTGAACACGGATCTGAAGCCCTGCGGGCGTTCTACACCGCGGTCGGCACCCGGTTCCATCCCGGCGGTGAGCCTGGGACAAAGGAAACCCTGCAAGCTGCTTTGACGGATGCCGACCTGCCGATCACCCTTGCCGACCTAGGTGATACCGATGCGCACGACGAAGCCCTGCGTGCGTCCCATCAAGAGGGTATGGGCCCGGTCGGTGAGGACGTGGGCACCCCGGTGATCCACGTCAACGGGATGGCACTCTTCGGTCCGGTTATCTCACCAGCTCCCACGGGTGAGGAAGCCGGGTCTCTCTTCGACGGTTTCGTCAAGGTGACTGCCTACCCCGGATTCTTCGAACTGAAGCGGACCCGCACCGTCGGGCCGATTTTCGAAAGCTGACTACTGATGATCGTCCATATCGCCACCGACCACGCCGCCTTTGAGCTCAAGCAATTCCTGGTCAAGGAACTCACCGCGCTCGGTCATGAGGTGACCGATCACGGCGCTACCGCCTACGACGCCGAGGACGACTATCCGACCTTCGTCATCCCGTGCGCCGAAGCGGTGGCTGCCGATCCGGAGTCGTTGGGGATAGTTCTGGGCGGGTCTGGCAATGGCGAGCAGATGGCCGCCAACAAGGTTCGGGGAATCCGGGCGGCCCTCGCCTACAACACGGTGCTCGCCCGGCTCGCGCGAGAGCACAACGACGCCAACATTCTCAGCCTGGGTGGTCGCATGCAGTCGCTGGAGGAGGCCTTGGAGATGGCGGCCGTTTTCTTGGCGACGGCGTTCTCGCAGAGCTCGCGGCACCAGCGCCGGGTGGACCAGATCACTGCCTACGAGACCGGCCGCAGCGAGCCAGCCTGACCTGATGGTGACGCTGTTCCTCGACACCATCCGGACCCTGAGCCAAATATTATGGGTCGCGGGGCGGGTTCTGGCAGCCCATTGGCCCCAGTTGGTGGTGCTGTTCCTGTTGGGCTGGGCGGGCCGGATGGGGACTCTGTGGTTGGTCACCGAAGTCTCGGACGTAGGCCCGACGCTGGCGGTGTTGTTGCTTCCGTTCGCGCCGATGTGCACCCTGGTCTCGCTGGTGCTCATGCTGCGGGTGATGGCTGACTCGCTGCCCGCCTTCAGTGACATGCTCATCGGCCTCAGCCTCAGGGCCCGGGTCCGGGATGATCTCACGGTCGCGGGGCAAGTACTATTACCGTTCCTGGCCATTTACGTATCCGCGGGGCTATTGAGAGAAGATGCCCGCGTATTCCTCCTGGACAGCTTCGCGGACGAGTTCCTAAACACGAATGCCGGGCACATGGACTACGGTCGGGCTGACTACGTCAGCGGTTGGGTGCTCCTGGTGTTCATCGTGGTGGCGTTGGCGCTCCGCAAGACGATCGCACTGCTCGATCTCACCGGTCGGCATCTGGCCTGGGCGGGGATCGCCGTCTATCTGGAGACGTTGTGGATTGTCACCTTGGTCAACGAGGTCAGCATTCGGTTCGAAGAACTCCGAACATGGGTGGAGACCCGGCAGGTCATCCACACCCTCATGGACAGTTGGGATCAGGGGCACACGTGGGTCCGGGAGCTGAGCGCTCCGGTGACCGCGATCATTGACGGGGTCTCTGCGTTCCTCGGCAGCCTGGGGCGCAGCACGGTCCCCAGCACTGCGCCAGGTCATTGAGTAGGCGGTGGACCGGTTCGCCTGGCCGGTTGTGGTGGATGAGAGCTTTGGGGAGCCGCTGGGCCACGAGGGATGGTCCGCCTGCCCGGTGAGCCCGGCCAGGCGCCAACCGAGCCAGAGTGCCCTCGGCCCGGCGTCGGCAGCGCCTATCTCCACCCAGGCGGCGAGCCTTCTGATCTCATCGCACGTCCCTTCGATCAGCGCCCCAGCCGGGTGCAGCCGCCCAGCGAGCCGTTCCCAGACGCCGGTGACCTCTGCCTCCGGATACTGACGCAACACGTTGAAGGCGTGCACCAAGACCGGTCGCACCCCAGCGGGCAGCGGCAGCTCGAAGCCTCCTCGTGCGAACCGCAGCCCCGGGAGTTCAGCAAAGGGCGAGGCCGCCGCGACCCTCTCCGGGTCGATCTCTAGGCCGACCACCTCCAGGTCTTTCCGCACCCGGGCCAAACGGGCTCGCAACTCCACCGTGGTCACCGGCGTCGCGCCATACCCCAGGTCGACCACGACGGGTGGGTCCGGGTGTGAGCGCGACACCGGGCCATACCGGTGCACCATCCAGCGGTCCGGTGCACCATCCAGCGGTCGACCCGGCGCAATCGGTTGGGCCCGGTCGTGCCCCGGGTGACGACGCCCTCGGGGCCGGTACGGCTCAAGGCAGGCAGTCCCGGTCAGAGGGGCCGGGCCAGGTCATCCAATGCCGGGGGCAGCTCAGGCCCGGCCAAGGCCCGCCCAGGCTCGTTCGGATCGGGTTCGATCGGCTGCGCATTTCCCTACAACCTTCTCCGTTCCGGGCCGGTTTCTCGGCGCTTTTGTCCGGCAGTTCCCGACCCATAATAGGGAAGTCTAGGGTGGGCGGATGAGCGGCAGGACTGCTGATCCGCTGCGGTGGTTGACCGGGGTCGAGACGGCTCAGGCGGTGCGCCGGGGTGAGCTGAGTGTGCGGGTGGTCACCGAGGCGGCGCTGGCTCGCATCGATGCCGATCCCACGAACGCTTTCGAGCAGATCCTCGCCGACTCGGCACTCCGCGAGGCCGACGAACTCGACAGATTCGACAGACTAGACCTCGGCGAACTACCGCTCGCCGGAGTGCCTGTGGCCGGGAAGGCCGAGGACGACATCGCCGGGGTGACCACCACCTACGGCGGTCGATCGCAGGCCACGCCCGCGGGTGTTGATAGTGCCATCGTCGCCCGTCTGCGAGCTGCGGGAGCCGTGATCGTGGCCACGACAGCGATGCCCGAGTTCGGTCAGTTCCCTTTCACCGAAAGCGTGAGCCATGGCACCACCCACAACCCTCATGACCCCACTCGCTCACCGGGTGGCAGCAGCGGCGGGTCCGGTGCAGCGGTCGCCAGCGGGTGCGTGCCGGTCGCCACCGGCGGTGATGGTGATGGGTCGATTCGCATCCCCGCCTCGGCCTGTGGGGTCGTCGGCCTGAAGGCGATGCGGGGTCGGGTGAGCACCGCACCCCACCCCGACCTGTGGGGTGCCCTCGGCACGGTGGGAGTGCTCACCCGCACCGTTGCCGGCGCGGCCATGGTGTACGACCACATCGCGGGTGATACCCCGGTCGACCGGTGGCGGGCGCCCGCCTGGGACACCCCGCTTCACCAGGCGATTGACGAGGGCCCGGGCCAGCTCACCATCGGACTGGCGACCCGACTTCCTTTCGGTGGCGGCAGCGTCGACCCCGAGGTGGCCACCGCTGCGGAGGCTGCCGCCGACGCATTGACCCGCCTCGGTCATCGTGTCGAAGAGCTCCCTCGGTGGCCCAACACCGCGGCATCATTCCTTCCCCAGTTCCTCGCCGCCGTCCGTGACGAGGTGGCGATGATGGAACACCCCGACCGGGTGGAGCGCCGATCGGCGCAAACCGCCGGTCTCGGTCGCCTCGTTCGGCCGGGTCTGCTCGCCCGTGCTGTGGCGGCAGGGGAGCGGCTTGCCGAGCAGATGAACCATGTCGACGTGGTGCTGAGCCCCCACCCTCGCCTGCCTCCCGCCACTTATCGGCCAGTTGGAAGGAGTGGGCAGCTTCCGCGGTGTACTTCGTTCGATGCCCATGACAGCGTTCACCACCCTCGCCAATGTGACGGGATACCCGGCGATCTCGGTACCGGCCGCAAGGTCGAGCGGCGGCCTCCCGATCGGTGTACAACTCTCGACCTTCCGTCACGACGAACGAGTTCTCGTCGCCCTCGCCCACCAGTGGGAGAGCAGGGCGGCCGCGCAGGCGGGGATCCGCGTATCCGAGAGCGCGCAGTGAGTGCTCAAGAAACCAGCCTCTGGCCGATGAGCCTGCTCGCTGCTGGGCCGGCATGCCGCGGGGGAGGGCTGTTTCTCCGCGGGTCGATGTCCGGCGCCTGTCGAGGCGCACCCCCCTCAGCGGATTCGGGAGGTTCTCCGATTTCCACTCGGACATGGTAGCGGCATAGCGGCGTACACTCGGCTTGTTTCGCAACCGAGGCCCGGAGAGGACCAATTGATGCCGGAGGGTCATGTTACGTATCGGCTTGCGGCAGCGCTCACGGAGACGTTCGGGGGTCGAGCGGTGCGGGTGAGCAGCCCGCAGGGCCGGTTTGCCGAGTCAGCCGAACCCCTGGATGGCACAAACCTGGCTGGAGCGGAATCAGTCGGCAAGCACCTGTTCATCACCTTTGCCGAAGACCGAATTGTCTGGATCCATCTCGGCCTCATCGGTCGGCTAGATCTGGGGACAGCTGAGGTGTTGCTGAACCCGGCCACCGTGCGGCTCCGGATCAGCAACGGTACGGCGGCGGCAGACTTGCGTGGTCCGCAATGGTGTCGACTGGTCACGCCGCCGGAGCAGGCCTCCGTCCTGGCGAAGTCCGGGGCAGATCCGCTGCGTGCCGACGCGGATCCAGCGCGAGCCTGGGCCAAAGTGGCCCGAAGTCGGAAACCAATAGGTGCGGTTCTGATGGACCAGGCGGCGTTTGCGGGTGTCGGGAACATCTTTCGGGCCGAGGTGCTGTTCCGGCATCAGATTGATCCTTATCTGCCGGCGCACTCGCTCACCCGGGAGGTCTTCGATGCTGTGTGGACAGACCTGGTGGTGCTGATGCGGGCTGCTGTCGATGTGGGGCATATCGACACCGTGGCACCAGAGCATATGCCGGAGGTTATGGGACGGCCACCGCGGACCGATCGGCATGGTGGAGAGGTCTATGTCTATCGGCGAGCCGGACAGGAATGTCTGGTGTGCGGTGGAGAGGTGCGCAGTGGCGTGCTGGCGGGACGCAACCTGTACTGGTGTGTGCAATGTCAGCCGAACGGGTCGCTGGGCCAACCCCGATGACGGCGGCGTTCCACTATCGAACCGCAGCTGACGGTCGACGTGTGGTCGTCACTCACGGGGGGCGGGAGGTGTCCCGCTTTGATTTTGCGCTGCCCGATGCCCCCCGGGGGCCGGTCACTGCCGGTGTTGACTATCGGGTGGAGCATGACGACCTCGACGGTGACTGGCGCACCCTGATCACCGTGGACAACCTCGACGCCGAGTCCCGGGCACTGCTGCCGGTCGGGGTGGGGATCACCGTGGCGCCCGGGTGGGCAGGATGGACCTGGGCGAGCGATCTGGAGGGGATCGTCTGGGTGGCTCCCCTCAAAGAATCGGCACCCACACTGTTGGTACGGCTCAGCGGGTTCGTCCGGGTGGCCTCGACGGTTCCGGTCTTCGCTCCGGTGGATCGTCGACCCGACCCTCAGCTTCCGGGGGCCTACGCTGCGCTCCACTTGGCCAACCCGACCGGATCGCTGCGCGGGGCGGCCAGAAGCCGGACGACGCTGTCCTTTGCCGCGATCGATAGTCCGCGCCTTGCCGGCCAGTTCCTGCCGGGATGGCTTCCCGATCTTGTCTGTGAGGGCGACGACGAGATCGTCTTCAACACCCCGGACCAGGCGGTGGTGGGCGGACCCGGGGTGACCATCGATATTGCCGGGAACGCGGCGCTGGTCACCGCGCTTCCGGGCCACGGCGAAATCGCCTTCCACGATGTACGAGGTGTGCGTCGGCTCCGAGCCAGCTTTGCTCCGGTGCTGAGGCATTCCTGGCTGGGGGACCTGGCGACCGACCTCATGCGGGTACGACCCTCGGCCGCTACCTCCGCTGCGGCCGCGGTGGTGGTTCAGGTTTTGACCCAAGGAGCTGCGGCTGATCGGGACCAGACCCTGGACTGGCTGGAGCGAGTTGACTGGCTGGATCGTGGTGACCTGCTGGCGGTGAGCGTCGCTCAACGGCTTGCTGCCTGGAATCGCGACCCACAGTTGGCCAGCGACGCCTGGGTGGCGGCCTGCGCCCTCCCGCCCGGACCGGGACGAGGCTTCCTGCTGAGCGATTGCGGCTTTACCATCCTGAGTGCCGGAGGTAAGGTCCCGAATCCGGAGCTGGCGACCGGACGTCACCGGGGCGCTGACCCGTGGTCACAGCTCGAAGACGCCGTGATCACCCGAGCCGAACCAACGGAGGATCTGGTGCGCACTGTCGAAGCCGCCCAAACCCGGCTGGGTGTGGGACTCCCCGGTGAGCCGATCAAGCTGACCGAAGCTGAGGCGGGGTATCTGATTCATCTGCTGCTCGCCCTGCCGTGGACGTGGGACCGTCCGGAGTTTCAGGATCGGGTATCGGAGGCCGGGCAGGTCGCCCACCGGGCGGGTCGGCTGTTGTTGGCCGATCATGCCGCTGGCCTACAGCCCGGATACACGGGTCTGGCCTGGTTACTGATGCAACATGAGGATGCCGGGTAGCGGCCGGCAGCGGACGGCTGGTGTGTGTCCTCGACGACGCAGCCGGGGGGCTGGGTCCTGAGCGAGCTCAGTGACCCCTACGCAACCCGGGTTCCGCTTGCCAGCTTGCCGTACGGCACCCGAAGTCGGCGTACCGCAACCCAGAAGAAGCCTCCGCCCAGAAGGGCAGAGAAGCCCAGCCCCCAGGGCCAGATCGGGTCCGCTGTCGTTACCGGTGGACGGGTGACGGGGCTCTCAACCGGTACCCGTGTGCCCTCAGCCGTGGTGACGTTGATGACGTTTCCATTGCGATCGTACTCGACCTGATAACCAGGTCCCTGGGTGTATATCCACCGACATTCGTCGTACTCGGTGGGTAGTGGCGCTCGAGCTTGACGCACGAGCAGTTGCAGGCCGGTGAGCGGATCTGATGTCTCGCTGACGTACTCTGCCAGATCCCCCCGGGCGGTCGCAGGCAACGGTGCGGCGTCCGCCACGATCACGAACGGATTGGCGACGACCAGCCACCAGACCCGGTCGATCCGCTGTTCCCACCTTTCCTGCGTTTGCCATGCGCACTGCCCGAATGGGGGTGCCGGTTGCCCTCGGCCGTCTCCGTCCGGATTGGCCTGCCAGTATTCCTCCAGTTGGCGCTGGTATTCATCTTCGACCTGGGGTGAGAGTGCCCAGACGCGCACGGTGCGGGTCTCCTCGGTGAACGGGAGCGCCAGTGCCAGGAAGATCGGTGTGAGGAGGGCCAACGTGACCACCGTCAGGTATGTCATGACTGTGGAGCCCGCCGATCGGTGGATGAGAGCTGACCAACCTAGTCCGATGGCGCAGACAACGGCCACTTCGGCAAACATCACGGCGTAGCAGATCACGACTAGCCACACCGAGATTGCTCCGGCGATCAGGGACCAGGCCACGATGGGAAGCGATACCAGAAGGAACATGCCCGCAGTGAGCCAGGCGGCGAGCAGCTTGCCGCCAGCGATTTCGGCTGCGGTCAGGCGTGAAGCCTGGAGTAGGGCGAGGGTTCCGTTGCTCCGATCGCCGTTGATGGCGGTGGCGGTGAACGTTGGTGCCACGACCAGGCTCATGCCCAAGATGAGGTAGGTCGCCAGACCGAAGGAGATCACGCCGTTGTTGACGCCGGGCGTGCCGCTGGTGGCGACCGCAAGGACTATCGCGATGGTCAACAGGGTCAGGAGGACGAACCAGGCTGCCAGTGCCACGAACCAGCGACGGGACCGAACCCGCTGGCGAAGCTCCAACTGGGTCACGGTGCGCAGGCCATGCCACGTCATCCGCCAGGCACTCATGATCGCTCCTCATCCAGGGCCAGATAGGCCTCTTCCAGGCGTCCGGAAACGGGGGCGATCGTATGCAGCGGCACCTCGGCGGTAACGGCGGCCCGGAGCAGTTCTTGGGCTGAATCGCGGCCGGTCAGTCCGACGACCACCTCACCGTCCATCCCGTCGGACCAGGGAATGCCGACGCTGTCGAGAAATTCCCTGAGCGTGACTGGATCCAGGGCTGCCAGCCGCCAGCCGCGTGTCGGATGCGTTTCGCCTTCGGCGCGGGCTTCCACTGTGCGTCCCCGAGACAAGAACACCGCGTGGTCGAATACCTCTTCCAATTCTGACAGCACATGGGACGACACGATGACCGTCTTGCCTTCCCGTGCAAGTTCGCGGAGGAGATCTCGAAGCTCGATCCGTGACCGTGGGTCCAGCCCCGAGGCAGGCTCATCGAGCAGCAACACGGCTGGATCGTGGATCAGTGCGCGTGCGAAGCCGAGACGCTGACGCTGACCGCGGCTGAGCACCCGGGCCGGACGCCTGGCGAATTCAGTCAAGTGCAGCCGAGCCAGGAGTTCCTGCGCCCGTGTGGATCCGGCAGCTGAACGCATCCCGTAGGCCGCAGCGAAGGTGGTGAGGATTTCCAAGCAGGTCATGGAATCCCAGGTTCCGAAAACGTCTGGCATCCAGCCCACTTGGCCCCGGACTGCGCCACTCTCTGCACGAAGGTCCTGCCCCGCGATGCAAGCTTGGCCAGCATCTGGCCTGACCAGTCCCGCCAAGATAAGCAGCAGCGTGGTCTTCCCAGATCCGTTGGGGCCGATCAGTGCCGTTACCGCACCCGCCGGTGCGGTAAAGCTCACATCGGCCACCGCCAGCACGTCACCGAAGGAGCGCTGCAGACCTTCGGCGGCAATCCCTACCTCGCCCGCAAAACACTGGGCCAGTGGTGAACTTTGCGTCATGGCCCCACCGTAATGAGTCGGCACGGCCATCGACTTCATCTTTCCGGCTGCGATCATCGTCCGTGCGGACGATTCGGGGGTGGAAATCGGGCCTATTCGGACCACGGGTCTCACGAGGGGGATGGTTCGCTACTGGTCAGGCCCGGCTTGGTCGCCCCCCATTCATGGGCCATCACCACGAGCTGCACCCGGTCGCGGGCCTTGAGTTTGGCGAGGATGTGTCGCACATGCGTCTCCACAGTGGTTTCAGACAGGAACAACGTGGCCGCTATCTCAGTGTTCGAGGGCACCGCTGGCGATCAGGTCGAATACCTGACGCTCGCGATCAGAGAGAAGCTCTAGTCGCGGATCGGGGTCGTTGGGCGGGGTGCTAGCTACATGATCGAGTAGCCGTCGGGTGGCGGAGGGGGCGATGGCCGCGTCGCCGCTGTGCACAGTGCGGATGGCGGCCAGCAGTTCGTCGGGGGGAGAGTTCTTCAGCAGGAAGCCGGAAGCCCCGGCCCGAATAGCGGGCAACAGGTATTCATCCAAGTCGTAGGTGGTGAGCATCACGATTCGGGGAGCCCGGTCAGAGCTGAGGATCTGCCGGGTGGCCTCCAGTCCGTCCATCCCGGGCATGCGAACGTCCATGAGCACGACATCGCACTCCTTCTGGGCGAGCGTTGAGATGGCCTCTGCTCCGCTAGCGGCGTGGGCAATCACGCGCATGTCTGGTTGCGCATCGAGGATCATGGCCAGCCCGGCCCGGACCAGCTCTTAGTCGTCCACCAGGGCAATCCGGATCACATTCAACGGGTCACATCTCCTCGGTCGTGGTGCTCAAGGGCAAGGATGCCTGGACCCGGAAGCCCCCAGGAGTGGTGGTGGCGGTCAAGGTGCCACCCACCAGCTCAGCTCGTTCGCGCATGCCGAGAAGGCCGAGCCCATAGCCGCCGAGGGGGTCAGTGTCAGCAACGGGGCCGTCGCCGCCCTCATTGCTGACTGTCAGGGTCACGTCGGTTTCGCGCCAGTTTTCGGTGATGACCGTGCGAGCGGCGTCTCCAGCATGCTTCAGAACGTTCGTGATCGATTCTTGGCAGATCCGATAGAGCGCCATCCGCGAGCCCGCTGGAAGCTGCTGGGGTTGACCCAGTTGGACCAGGGAAACAGTCATTCCGGCAGCGCGGGCCCGGTGTACGAGCGTGGTGGTGGAGGCATCCGCAGGCACGGGCTGCAATCCCTGGGAGTCCTCCCCGTGGCGGAGTATGCCGAGGATCCGCCGGGTGTCATGTAGGGCTCCGCGTCCGGTCTCGGCGATCGTGAGGAATGCGCGTTTGGCCACAGCCTGGTCCGAAACGACATAGCTGCCGCCATCGGCCTGCGCGATCATGATGGCCAGACTATGGGCCATCACGTCATGCATCTCACGGACGATTCGAATCCGCTCGGCGGCCACGGCCTGTTCAGCTGTCCGGTGCTGGGCGTCAGCTGCTGCCAATGCCTGAGATTGAGCCTCGTGCAGCGCCGACCGGGTACGGATGAGCTCGGCACCCAGCGCGATGCTTGCGGCGAAGAGTAGGGCTGCAGCGCCGGCGGTGAACCAGAATGCTGGACTCATCCGGACCCCTCCCACGTGCGGCATGGGTTCAGTATGGCGAGTTTGGCTGGTTGCGGCTGATGACACAGTGGGGTTGTTCGAGAACCTCACACCAGAAACCAGCCGTCGAGTGCTCCTGGGTTGTGGGCATGCACCAGGACGAGGAAGACCACCACGTCGAAGAGGAGGTGGACCGAAACCACATAGCCGAGAGAGCGGGTTCGCAACATTATGAAACCCTGCAGCAGCGCGAAGGGGATAGTGAGGAAGGGGCCCCACGCCTGATAGCCCAGCTCCCACAGGAAAGAGACGAAGACGATTGCCTGGAGCAGGTTGGCTACCGGGACCGGAAAGTGCCGCCGAAGTAGGGCGAAGACAGTGCAAATGAAGAACAACTCATCCCAGATCCCCACGGAGCCGACTCCGATGAAGAGCCGTCCGATCAGGTTCGGGGTGTCCACCTGAGGCCAGTTGAGATAGACCCCGCTGCTAATGAAATAGAACGGCAGGATCAGCCACCCCAGGAGGAGTACCAGCACCAGCCAGGCCCACTGAATCCGGCTCCACCGGTGGCCACCGCGCCAAGGGAAAGAGATTGCCTGATCCCGGAAGAGCCATCGGGAGACTGCGTAGGGGACTATCACAGCCCCACCCAAGGCGACTCCGAACCGGAGAATGGAGAGGTTGTCGAGTTCGGCCTTCAGCGGGATGGCGCTGATTATCAGCAGTCCGGCGGCGATCAACGAGAGATCACGGGTCAAGCTGGGTTCGGGATCACGGATCCGGCTGCGTTCGATGATGACTGCCCCGCCGAGGCCCACTGCCAGGAGGGTCCATCCGAGCCACGGGTTGAGCAGTACGAACAAGGCCGGTGCGGCCGAGCACACGAGCGAGGCTGGAACCAGGGTACCGATCCGCATCGATGGTGTGGTGGCCGGATGAGGTGAACCGTCAGCTGCCGAGGGATGCACCTCTGTGAGGGTAGCGGTTGGGGTTCGGCAGGGCGATGGTTTGTGCCCTGTTCGTGGTTGCGCCGGCGCCGCCGTGCTGTATGCGCGACCCCAGGTAAGTCCTGCGCTGCGCCGTTGATCCTCACCGATAGCCTGCATCGTTTCCAGATCCCCGTCTTGCCCAGGACTCACCTGACGCCGCTAAATACCACGTACCTCAGCTGCGACAGACGACTAGCGCAGTGCAGCTGCTGCTCTGGAATAGCTCGAGCAGGAGAGGGGCGTGTACACGCTCCAGGATGTGGTCAGCCCCGTGCATACTGCGGCGGCCTGCGCGAAGCGTTCGCCCATCTGGTTGCTGTAGGGGCCAGCGTGCATGGTTGCCTGGCTGGCACCGAGAGCGCGCACTGCCGCCTCGCGTTTCGCAGAACTTGCGGTGGCGTAGAGCACGTGCCCGAACTCATGTGCGAACACGGCGCGCAGTTGTGCATAGCTCCACCTGTGGTAGTGAGGCTCGCTTATATAGACCTTGGTCTGGGCGAGTGAGCCGTAGACGAACACAGTCGCTCCAACGGTGCCGGTGGGTAGTCCACCGGGGAGGCTTTCCCAGCACGTGTACCTGGGGAGCTGCCTCAATCCGATCCTGTTCGCAGCATCCACGGCAGCCCGCTGACATCGTGATGTGGTGGACGCTCGCTTGGGGGTCAGATAGTTGGAGTGGACCCATCGCCGGTTGGTGAGCTGTCGCCAGTTGCCCGCGAAACGTCCGCTCAGGGTCACCTTGGCGCCCTTCTTCAAGATGGTGACGACGGGGTGACGAGTACCGGGCCCGGTACGGACATTGAGTGCGGTGGTCGTGTATTGAGTCGGGCCGGCGGCGTCGGCTGGTGCTGGGTTGACAGTTGTGAGCAGGCTCAGGGCCAGACCAGCGGCGAGTAAGAGCTGTGCGATCCGGCGCGAGAGCCGGGTGAGGAAGGTCATGTGATCCAACTCCATGATGGGAATCGGTGGACAACGTTTGGGGAAGGACTCGTCCCGGCCGGGACCGTTGGTGCCCGGTCGAGAGGCCATGGGACGTTCACAGGAACGTTGTAGCTAATAGAAGTTTCAATAAAGTAGTCAAATAGTAAACTATGGCACGGGTCAAGGGAAGGCCTGGAGATGCGCTGATCAATGCTGCCCTGTGGGAGGACGTGCCGGGCGGGATGAACCGCAACCCCACATTGGGTGGGTGTACTGGATGTCCATCGCCAGATGTGGGGGACGTGGCTAGCCCGATCCGGTGCGCCGCAGCCAGGGCATGATTGATCAGCGCATCCCTAGAGACCTGATCGTGGGGCTACTCGGGTGCTGGATGCCCGTCTCGCCCAGAACCCACCTGACGCCGCATGATGCCACGCGTCCCGGCTGCGACAGGCTACTGGGTGGCGCGCATCCCTAGCCTTCGCGCACCTCGGAGCGATCACCCGACCACTGTGTGTGGTAGGTGCCCTCCTGGTCTACTCGCTGGTAGGTATGCGAGCCGAAGAAGTCGCGTAGCCCTTGGGTCAGGGCGGCGTTGGTGCGGGGGGCCCGGAGGATGTCGTAGTAGGACAGGGCTGACATGAACCCAGGGATGGCCACGCCAGCCTCGGTGGCGCGGGCGACTACTCGGCGCCAGGCAGGGTTGTTCTCGGCCAGTTCGGCACGGATGGACGGGGCCTCGAGCAGGGTGGTGAGGTCACCGGCAGCGTACTCGTTGCTGATCTTGTCCAGTAGCTTCGCACGGATAATGCAGCCGGCCCGCCAGATGCGGGCGCAGGCGGCGACATCGACGTCCCAGTCGTACTCGCTGGCAGCCACTTTGATGAGGTGTAGTCCTTGGGCGTAGGCGATCACCTTGGCGCACCACAATGCCCGGCGCACATCGTCGATGAACGCCACACTGTCGGTCACTGTCAGTGTGCCGTCAGGACCCGTCAGTGCCCGTTGGGCGGCGGCCCGAAGATCTGGGCTGCTGGAGGCGGCCCGGGCGTAGACGGACTCGCCGATAGTATTGGTGGGTACCCCGAGCCGCATCGACTCCTGGACTGTCCAGGTGCCGGTTCCCTTCATGCCAGCCGCGTCGACGATGACGTCGACCAGTGGCTGGCCGGTGGCGGCGTCGACCTGCCGGAGAACCTCAGAGGTGATCTCAATCAGGTAGGAGTCCAGGTCGCCGGTGTTCCATTCGGCGAACACGTCGGCGGCTTCGGCAGCCGTCAGCCCGGCCGCCTTGAGTAGCTCATAGGCCTCACCGATGAACTGCATATCGGCGTAATCGATGCCGTTGTGCACCATTTTGACGAAGTGCCCGGAGCCATCGGTGCCGATATAGGTGCAGCAGGGTTCGCCGTCGACGTGGGCGGAGATGTCTTCCAGAATGCTCCCCACGTAGGTGTAGGCATGGGGAGAGCCCCCCGGCATGATGGCGGGCCCCTCGAGGGCACCCATCTCTCCCCCGGAGATCCCGGCGCCAACAAAGTGGAGGTCAAGTTTGCGAAGCTCGGCTTCACGGCGACGGGTATCGTGGAAGAAGGAGTTCCCGCCGTCGACGATGATGTCCCCGGGGTCCAGGTGGGGGACCAGGGACTCGATGGTGGCGTCGGTTGCTGCTCCGGCTTTCACCATGAGGATCATCCGGCGAGGCCTCTCTAGCGAGTCCACGAACTCTGCCACGGTGTCAGAGCCGATGAAGTGTGCCTCGGGATGTGCGCTGAGCACCTCATGGGTTTTTGCCGCAGTGCGATTGAAAATCGCGGTCCGGTACCCGTGGCTGGCCAGGTTGCGGGCCAGATTCGATCCCATCACCGCCATCCCGATCACCCCGATCTGGGCGGTTGCGGTTGGTTCACTCATGGGTCTGCTGCCTTCCCGGGTCACGGTCTGCGAGTTTCGGCGGGCTCACCCGCTCAGCCATCAACGATCTTGCTTGTGCCACATCATGCCGCATGCTGGACGGTCTGGTAATTCGGGTCAGCATCCTTGCCAGGGTGAGATGAGGGGAGGTGAGGGCCTGTCCGGTGTTGGTGATCAGCTTGCCGGAGGGTAGCGTTCGGGGGCTTGGTTTGCGAAACCCGAGTTTCGCTCGCGGCGGACTGCTGCAAAAATGGCAGTCATGCTCACCCCCAGCCAGACCGTGAATCGCGCAGTCACAGGAGTTGGCCTGTTGCTCACTGGAGAGAGGAGGGGCCCTCATGAATGAAAGAGCCTCCATCCGGCCCCCGGGCCTCTGGGTTGGGCTGGCTATGGTCGGCACCCTGCTGGCCGGAATTACCATGTTCGTCCTGTTTGCTGTGCTGACCGGTCACGGGTCGCCGCTCACCTTCTTCGAGGACGGTCAAGACTGGTCGGATGTGTATGACTTGGCCGGAGCGGCCACGGCAACAGTCGCCTTGGTCGGCGGGGCGATGGTTGGGGCGCTCGTGGCGCGCCGGCAGTTGTCAGATGACGACTGGATCGAGGATGAAGTTGATTTGCCAGCCCCGACCGATGCCCAGTCTTCCCACCGTGAGGTGCTCCAGACCTCGGCGCACAGCCAAGCAATGGCTGCTCAGATGTTGGAGATGCAACGGCAGGCTGAGGAGCGCGAGGCCGTCAGAGTCCATGTGGATCGCCTCTCCCGGATGCGGGACCGATTCACAGCGGCGGCGGGGCAACTGGGGGGTGACTCGGCCGCGGTCCGGTTGGCGGGGGTGTACGCCATCGCCGCGCTGGCCGATGAATGGCTGGCCTCGGGGGATCACCGATCGCGGGCTGAGGCCCAGATGTGTATCGACATTCTGTGTGGCTACTTCCGCACCCAGCGTGACTACTGGGATAGCGAGGTCGAGAAGCGGGCCGACACTGAGGTGAGGCAGTCCATCGTCCGGATCATGGCGGCCCATCTCCAGAAGGACGTGACTCCGTCGTGGAACGGGTTCGATTTCGACTTCACGGACGCTGTTTTCGATGGTGACTACTCGTTTGCCAGGATCATGTTCACCGACGGCCGCATGCGATTCGATGGAGCGAAGTTCTGCGGTGGGCTGGTGTGGTTCGACAAGGCCACCTTAGCCGGTGGCCGGATGTCCTTTGACATGGCTGAGTTCTCCGGCGGCTGGGTGTCCTTCGGGATGGCCGAGTTTGCCGGGGGCTGGGTGTCCTTCGAATGGGCCAAGTTCTCGGGTGGCCGGGTGTGGTTTATTGCCGCTGTATTCAGTGGTGGGCAGGTGTCTGGCCCCTGGGGTGACGGCCCGCCACCCAAGCAGTGGCCGATCTCCGAGGGGCACCCGGAGCCTGAACTGTCAGTGTGACCCGCAGCTGTAGCTGACGTGGCCTGTGCTCAGTCCTTAGCCTGGGTCGGTGGAAGGTCGGCGCGGCGAGCGGCACCAGGCGGGTGGGATGGCAAGACGATCCTCGCGAAGTGCTACCGGGCGTAGGGTGAGCGGGGTCGGCGCAGTCAGCGGGCCCGAATGGGGTCGCGTAGCAGACGAGAGTCCACGGATCCAGGCTAAGCCACGCAGGTTTCGCGTGCGCCATAGGGATGCTCAGCGTCGTCCTCTGGGTGAGCGCTGAACAAACAAGCCCTGGTTGTGACGCACCGGATAGGGCGATCCCTGGAGATTCCTCTAGGGCGTCTGGATGTTCCTGCGGTGCGAGACCCGCGTCGACTCTACAACGTGTGATGGTCGATCGGCCCGCCTTTCTGGGGATGGTGTTACGGGGCCACTTTGTACTAACGGTATTATCCCCATTACTTCGCTAGGTTAGCGGCGATGCTGCTGCGAGACTAGAGGGAGGATGAGATGCCACAAAGAACACGCACGGTGCTAGCCGCCGGCGCTGCGGTCGCACTGCTGGCTGGTTGCGCATCATCAGGGCCCCGGAGGTGGTCATGGCCCTGG
>JBKEBU010000008.1:0-8294 GCA_047973325.1 Propioniciclava sp.
TGTCTGCGAGCACGGCACGAAGTCGGGTGACGCTGGACAGTCTCAGCGAGGACACGTCGCCGTGGGCGATGATCTTGCCGCCTGCAAGGACGGCGACATCATCGGCAGTGTGCTGGATCTCCGTCAGAATGTGTGAACTGAGCAGTACCGACTGGCCTGCCTCGCGCGCTTCGCGCACCATCGCCAGGAACTCGCGTTGCACCAAGGGGTCGAGGCCACTGGTCGGCTCGTCAAGGATCAGCAGTTCGGGTCGGTGCATGAAGGCTTGGATCAGGCCCAGCTTCTGCCGGTTCCCTTTCGACAGCGCACGCACCGGGCGACTCAGATCAAGGCCCAGGCGCTCGGCTAGCGTCTCGATCCTGCCTGGCTCGACCGGGCCGCTGATCTGCGCCAGGTGACGCAGAAGCGTTCCGCCTTGGATACGTTCGGCCAACTTCAGCTCGCCGGGAAGGTAACCGATCCGGCGACGCAGCCCGGTACCGGATCGCCGTGGCGTGGAGCCGAGTACCTTCAACTCGCCAGCCGTGGGGCGAATGATGTCCACGAGCATCCGCAGCGTGGTCGTCTTGCCCGCACCGTTCGGCCCGATCAACCCGAACACAGAAGCCCGTTCGACCCGCAGGTCTATCCCATCGACCGCGAGATGCTTCCCGTACTTCTTCTGCAACCCACGCGCCTCAATAACAGCCGTCATGCGTCACCCCTTTCGTCGTCTGCCGCAGGCTCGTTCTGCCCTGCGAGGGCGCTTCGAGCAGCCGACAACAGCCCTGTATCTGCGTAGAGACCGTCAGTGAAGATTTCGAGAGTCGGGAGCGTGAGCCGTGCCGCACCCTCGGCAGAGAAGGGGTCAGCACCCAGCACCTGCGCGAAGCGGTCACGCACAAGGAACTGCGCCAACCCGAACACCGTCACCAGCATCGCGGTCGCGTCAGGATCAGAGGCAGGCTTGATCGACCCCGACTCACGCCCCTCAGCCAGGTTCTGCCGAGTGCTCGCCACCAGTCGGGCGAACAGCTCATCACCGGCCTTGCCCGGTTCGATGAGCAGGCGAGCGATGTAGTTGAACATCGGCCCCGAACTCGTCGCCTCAGCCAGAAGCGCCTGCACCAGGTTCGGGGAAGGAGCCTCCGCCGAAGCGAAGCGCTCATCAAGCAGCTTGGCGATCACATGCTCGTCACATACGCGCCGCAACTCGTCCTTCGACCCGTAGTGATGAATCACCAGTCCAGGACTCACACCCGCAGCCTCTGCGATCGCCTTCACGCTCGTCTTGTCGAAGCCCCGCTCCGCGAACAACTCGATCGCCGCGTCTCGAAGACGAGCACGCCCGGTCAGATCAGAAGACTCAGATACTGAATGCATATATAGCACACTAAACGATCATTTAGTTGCCGTCAAGACCTCACGGTGCCGCCGCCGATGCGGACGCCGCGTTGCAGGACGCCCTCAAGCAGCGCGACCAGCAGGAGAAGTTCGGCGGGAAGGTTCCACCCTCGGCGTATACGCGGACGCCTGGGTGGAAGGGCTGCATCTGGGCGATTCCACCATTGCCGGGTACAAGACGATCATCCGCAACCACCTCCGCCCGCAGCTCGGGCACTACCCGCTCGACAAGCTCACCCCCACCCGCATCGCCCGCCACTACCGCGACCTGGAACAGCATGGCCGCAAGGAAGAGCAAGACAAGGGCGGGCCGCTGCCGGCAAACACCGTCCACAAGGCGCACGTCGTGCTCGGTGCGATCCTCGACGCCGCGATCGAGGATGGTCACCTCGCCACCAACCCCGCGAAACGGAAGGCCGCGAAAGCACCGACCACGAGCCAGATGCGGGCCGAGAAACCCGAGCTGGTCACCTGGACGGCCGATCAACTCGCAGCGTTCCTCTCATGGGATCGCGACGAGAAGCAGGACGAGCTGTTCCCGCTGTGGTGGGTGATCGCGAACACCGGGATGCGACGCAGCGAAGCCCTCGCCCTCAAGTGGAACGACCTGAACCCCAAGACCTCGCAGATCAGCATCCGCCGTGCGATCAACACCGAGGACTGGACGAAGACGAAGACCACCAAGACCGGCAACGCCCGCGTCATCGACATCGACACCGCGACCCTGAAAACTCTTGCCTCCTACAAGGTCGTCCGCGCCGAGCTGTCGTTCGAGCTGGCGAGGGCCGATGCCTACATCTTCGGAGACGACCAAGGCCAGCCCCGTTCGCCCGACGCGATGACGAGCCGCTGGGATCGCCGCCTCAAATGGGCCGCGAGGGTCAAGAAGTTCGAGCACCTGCCCCGCGTCACCCTCAAAGGACTCCGGCACACCCACGCGACGATCCTCATGGAACTCGGCGTGCCACCCAAGGTCGTGCAGGAACGCCTCGGGCACTCGACCATCACCACGACGATGAACATCTACAGCCACGTCACCCCGACGATGCAGAAGAACGCCGTCGACCAGTTCGCAAACCGCCTCGCCGGGACATGAACCCCGCGATGGGGCGAACAAGGGCGCTTGCCCCATATCTCGCCCCATGATGACGAAACAGCCCCTCACCCTGGATATGAAATCCCTGGTGAGGGGCTACTTTCATTCTGTGCGCGAGGGGGGACTCGAACTCCCCTGACGGCTGTTCGGTCGGCCCATGCGCCCCGTCGGGCTAAGCGCGCGGCCGATGAAATTCCATGGCGACGGTGCCGTGATCCGAGGCGACGTGGGCCACCACCGTGGCGGCGGTCTGCAGGGGCCGGGGAGCCAGGCCGAGGGCTTCGAGCATGGTCGGCAGAATCGGCCGATGTCCGCAGACAGCGACGGGTCCGGTGTCGTCAAGGTCGGCTATCAGTCGGCGCATGAAGGTGCGCACTCCCTTGAGGTTCCCCTCCCCGATCTCTTCGCTGAGTACGGTCCAGCCCTCCACGTCGATGCCGCTGTCCTTGCTGTAGGGCTTCAGGGTTTGCATGCACCTGGCTGAACTGGATGACGCCAGCCGGCCTACGCCGTAGGCCTGCAAGAGCGGCACCAGCGCCTGGGCTTGTTTCCGCCCGCGGGACGCCAATGGCCGAGCTTGATCCCGGGCGGTCCAGTGATTGCGGAGCATGGCCTTTCCATGGCGGACCACCAGCAGCGGCCTGGTCGGGGTGGCGGCGAGTGCTTGTTCGACGACGCTACGTTCGTCGGTGTAGGTCATCCGCTTCAAGGCAGCGCTGGGGGAGAGCCAAGCCACCTTGTCCACCTCCTTGTCCGGCTTGCGACGCCGCTCCTCCTGCGGGTCGGCGATCCAGTAATGGACGGTCTTCTGACCCCCTCCGACCGGGTAGGAGATTGGGGACAGCGGCTGCCCGAGGCGGATCCGGACCCCGGTTTCCTCCTGGGTTTCGCGGGCGGCTGCACTGGCGGTGTATTCGTCGGGTTTGAGCTTGCCCTTGGGCAGAGTCCAATCGTCATAGGCCGGGCGATGCACCAGCAGGATGCGAGACGATGTGCCCTCACGGGGCTGCAGGGTCACCGTTCCGGCTGCAACTATCTGCTTGGTCATCGGCCCTCGCTCCGGCGTCCGGATACCCGGGAGATTAGGTGTTCATGCAGATCGCGCAAGGGTTCACCGCTGTCAGCGATGGTGTGCTGGACCCAGATGGTGTCCTCCAGCCGCCAGGAGGCGGTGTGATCGTCGAATGCCAGGTCGAAGAGCCTGCCGATCTGCTCGATATGGCGCGGGCTGGTCAGTGACACCAGTACTTCGACCCGGCGGTCCAGGTTGCGATGCATCAGGTCGCAGGATCCGAGCCCCACGGCGGGTTCCCCGCCGGCGGCGAACCAGAAGAGCCGACTGTGTTCGAGGAAACGCCCCAGGATGCTGCGTACCCGGATGGATTCGCTCAGTCCGGGTACCCCGGCGCGGACGGCGCAGGTCCCCCGGACCAGCAGGTCGACGCTCACCCCGGCCGCCGAAGCCCGGTAGAGCGCATCCACGATCTCCTCATCCACCACGGAGTTGATCTTCATCCGGATACCCGCCGGACGGCCCTGCTGGTGGTGCTCAATCTCCTCCTCAATCCGGGCGATCAGGCCCGACCGGACCCCGTTGGGGGCCAGTAGGAGTCGGCGGTAGTCCACGTCCCGGGTGAGGCCCGACAGATGGTTGAAGACCCGGCCCACGTCCTCGGTGATGATCGGATTGGCCGTCATCAGTCCCATGTCCTCATAGAGGCGGGCGGTCTTGGGGTGATAGTTCCCGGTGCCTATGTGGGCATAGCGGCGCAGGCCTTCGGGCTCATCCCGGATTACCAGACAGAGTTTGGCGTGGGTCTTCAAGCCGACTAACCCGTACACCACGTGGCAGCCGGCCCGTTCCAGGGTCCGGGCCCAGCCGATGTTGGCCTCTTCGTCGAAGCGGGCCTTGATCTCGACCACGACTAGAACCTGTTTGCCGGCTCGGGCCGCATCGACCAGGGCGTCGACTATCGGTGAATCCCCGGAGGTGCGGTAGAGGGTCTGCTTGATGGCCAGCACCGCCGGATCGGCGGCGGCCTGCTCCACCAGGCGTTGCACCGAGGTGGCAAATGAGTCATAGGGATGATGCAGCAGGACGTCGCGCTCGCGCAGCGCGGTGAACAAATCTGCCGGCTGAGCGGTCTCCACCGCAGCCAGGTCAGGGTGGGTCTTGGGCAGGAATGGGGGGAACCGCAATGCCTCTAGGTCCAAGTCGGCGATGCTGTTGAGTGCGCCCAGATCCAGGGGCGCCGGGACCAGGAAGACCTCACGTTCGGTGACGCCCAGCTCGTCGATCAGCACGTCAAGCAGTTCGGCAGGTATTCCTTCGGCCACCTCCAGCCGTACTGGTGGGCGGCCGACCCGACGCCGGAGGAGCTCCTTCTCCAGGGCATCCAGGAGATTCTCGGCGTCATCCTCCTCCACCTCGAGGTCCTCGTTGCGGGTCACCCGGAAGGTCGACCAGGCGAGCACGTCCATACCGGTGAACACGTCCTCGAGGTGGTGCCCGATAGCATCCTCCAGAGGAAGGAACCGGCCATCGCCCAAGGCCAGGAATCTGTCCAGATTGGTGGGCACCTTGATCCGGGCAAACTGCCGGACACCCGTGGCGGGGTTGCGTACCAGGGCGGCGAGATTGACCGACAGCCCTGAAATGTACGGGAATGGATGCGACGGATCGACAGTCATCGGGGTCAAAATGGGATCGATCCGGTCGGCAAAGAGCTGAGTCATCGCCTCCTGCTCATCGGCGTCAAGGTCGTTCCAGCCGACTAGGTGGATGCCCTCGGCGGCGAGTTCGGGAAGGAGTTGCCGGGTGAGGGTGTCGGATTGCAACTCGACCAGGCGCTCGACTTCGGCCAGCACTCGGTCATGGAGGTCTTTGGGCCGGATACCCGACGATGAGGTCACTGCGACGCCCGCCCGGATCCGGCGTTTCAGTCCGGCCACCCGCACCATGAAGTACTCGTCCAGGTTGGAGCTGAAAATTGCAAGATATCGAGCCCGCTCGAGGAGCGGAATCCGGGGGGTGTCTCGGGCCAGATCCAGGACGCGCTTGTTGAAGGCGAGCCAGGAAAGCTCACGATCCTGATAGCGATCTGCGGGCAAGACCACTGGGGGTGCGGTCAGGCCCGACTCAGCGGTCATCGGATGCCCGCTCAGCAGGTCGGGGTGCCGATGCCTGATTGTCTGAGTAGAGCGTGTCCCGGGAGAGTTCGCTGAATCCACCGCGCTGGTACAACCGAACCGCGGTGGTGTTCCCGGAATCCACATAGAGAATCACCCGCTGCGCGCCGTGTTCGGTGAGGTACGCGAGTCCGGCATCTAGGAGCGTCCGGCCGAGCCCCTGCCCGGCGGCGCGCGGATGCACCCCGAGGACGTACACCTCGGCGGTCCCATCAGGGTGCCGTTTGGCCCAATGGAACCCTGCCACGCCATCGGAGTCCAGGGCGAGGATCAGTCCCTGCGGGTCCCACCAGGGCTCGGCTTGCCGGTTGGCCAGATCTACGGCACTGAAGTGGCCCTGTTCGGGATGGCCGGCAAAGGCTGCGGCGTTGGTGGCCAGAAATGCCTCCGCGTCGGCGTCGGTGAAGCTGCGCAGGGTGATCTGTTCGGGGACGGTGACGGTCAGGTCCTCGGCCAGGTCCTTGGTGAGTACGAGCAGCCCCCGGGAGGGGCGCATGCCGGTTGCTTGGGCGAATCCCTGGGCGGCGGGCAGGTCGTGGAAGGCCCAGAGCGAAACCCGGTCGACGCTGGTGCGCAACAACCGGAGCAGCCGGGTACCAACCCCAGTTCGGCGGTGGTCGGGGTGGACGACTAGCTGGCCGGTAGCGTTCGCGGGCTGCCATTGCGCGTAGCCGAGGAGCTGGGTGGGATCCCCGCCGCTGAGCAGGAAATGACGGGCCCCGGATGTACGCAGCAGGAACTGGGCTTCCTCATTGAGGGGGTCGACGTGGTCGACAGCCTGCGCTGCGCTCACCAACTCCTCGACGGCGGAACGTTGTTCAGGGAAGAGGCTGTCGACTGACTCCACAAGGTCAGCCTAGTGGCTTAGTCGGCCTCCCGGTGGCGGGTGCTCTCGGGAGAGAACCGGTAACCCACGTTGCGGACGGTTCCGATCAGGCCTTCGTGATCGACGCCGAGCTTGGCCCGCAGCCGACGCACATGCACATCCACTGTGCGGGTGCCCCCGTAGTAGTCATAGCCCCAGACATCCGACAACAGGGATTCCCGGGTGAAAACGCGGCCAGGGTGCTGCACCAGATACTTGAGCAACTCGAACTCGGTGTAGGTGAGGTCCAGCGGGCGGCCATGCAGCGTGGCATGGTAAGCGCTCTCGTCGACGACGATCCCACCGCTACTGGTGATGCCATCGTCAGCTTGGACCGTGAGCAGCCGGACACGCGCATCGAACTCGGCCGGGCCGGCGGTCTCGAGGACTATGTCGGCCACCCCCCACTCGGGAGTGATGGCCGCGAAGCCCCCTTCGGCGAGAACCAGCAGCATCGGTGTCGGGGATGCTGCGGATACCAGGAGTTTGCACAGCTGACGGGTGGCCGCCAAATCGGATCGGCCGTCCATGACGACGGCGTCGTATTTGTCCGCTGCGGTCACGATGCTGGCATCGGGGAGAACGAATTCCAGGCTATGGGAGAGCAGCGCCAACGCCGGAATCGGTGGCTCTTCGGTGTTCGGGGTGGCCAGCGGGCTCACCACCAGCAGATGTCCCATGCCTCCCCCAGGGTGCGAACTGTCGGTGTCAGGCGGCAGTCTACGGGGCGAGGCCCAGAATCGGCTGGCCGCTCATTCCCGGAACCAGGTATCGCTGTCCAGCATGACGGTGACCGGGCCGTCATTGACCAGCGAAACCTGCATCATGGCGCCAAACTGGCCCGTGCTGACGGTGGCCCCGGCCGTGCGCAGGGCGGTGACGAAATGCTCGATAAGCGGCTCGGAGAGCTCGCGGGGGGCGGCGGCCTGCCAGGAGGGGCGTCGGCCCTTGCGCACATCGGCGTACAGCGTGAACTGACTGACCACCAGAATGGGGGCGTCGAGATCGCGGGCCGAGCGTTCCTGGTCGAGGATGCGGAGCCCGAGAGTCTTGTCGGCGAGCCGGTCAACTATCGCTGGGGTATCGCTGTGAGTGATGCCCACCAGAGCTAGCAGGCCGGGCCGTTCGATCTGGCCGATGGTCACTTGGCCGACAGTCACCGAGGCCTCGGATACTCGCTGAATGAGAACGCGCATAGCCCACCCTGACATCTCGGCCCCGGAACAAGGGGGCGACGCGCTACGTTGGGATAGCGACCGAACAGGTCTGACCGGTGCCGGGCCAACTGAAGGAGACATGCGTGTTCGAGATCCCCTCCGATCTGAATCCTGCCCTCGTGGGGCTGGCCTGGTTGCGGGGCCGCTGGACCGGAATCGGCTACCGGGAGTGGCCCGGCCAGGAGAAGGTCGAGTTCTTCCAGCAGATCGACTTCACCGACAACGGTGGCGAGTATCTGCACTATCTGGGGCAGGCATTTGAGATGGACGAGGCCGGTCAGCCGGTGAAGCCGTTGTTCATGGAGACCGGTTTCTGGTTGCCCCATGCCGATGCCACCGTGGATGTGGTCATGTGCAGCCCGGAAGGGTACAGCGAGATCTGGTACGGATCGCTGGAGCCGGGTCGGCTCGATCTCACCACGGATGCCGTCGTCCGCAGCCCGGAAGCGGCGACCAGCTATACCGCTGGTCGTCGGCTCTATGGCACGGTCGAGGGGAAGCTCATGTACAGCTTCGATCGGGCGACCACCGATGTGGAGCTCCG
>JBKEBU010000031.1:0-2239 GCA_047973325.1 Propioniciclava sp.
CGGCCAGCACCTGCCAGAACTCCTCCGGGATCCGGCTGTGCTCGTTGAGCAGGGTGCCATCCATATCACTCACGACGAGGCGCGGATCAGCCGGGAGCCGCGGGTGCAGATCAACAGGGTGAAGGGGACGGGTCGCATCGAGCACGGCCACCATCGTAGAGGCTGTCGAAGAGGTGACCCATCGCCACTGGATCGTGCTCAGCCAGCTACTCGGCCATGTCATTGCGTTCGGCTTCGCCATGCACGAGCACGTCCAACCCGAGATCCTCCTGCTTCCGGATGCAGGATTCGATCTCGGCGCGCATAGCGGCCTGGTAGTCGGATCGCTCCAGTTCGCCGACCCGGAACTGACGTCGGATCCGACGGATCGCGGTGGTCTGCGGAAGGAACCGATCGTGGTCGTCGGGAACTGGGGAAGTGCGAGGACCGCTGCCTGCCTGGACGAACGCTCGGGATACCGGCTGTCGCGCCGTCCCAGGTCCGGGGTGATCTGTGCGGTGGCGGCGGTCCGGGGTGATCTGTGCGGTGGCGGCTCGCGCGGCCGGGTCTGTCACCCGGTCCGGGGTCTGCCGGCTCACCAGCGCCGCCTGATTGGCCTCGAGATCGGCCCGGACCGACGCCCGGCCCCCATTCAGTGCGGCACCCAGCACGCGTAGTTCATCGAGCTTTTGTACCGCGAAGGCCAACCAGGATGTCACCTCCGCATCCAGGGCCAGATCGAGGCCGGATTGTGCCTGCCAGCCGCTGGTTGCTCTAGGTGGTCTCGCCCTACCTGGCTGCCTGGCCCGATGTGAACGTCGGCGTGAAACAGAAGTTCCAGTTCAGGGGCATCGGAGCGCTCCTGAGCCGGGAGATCGACGTGCTGGTGACTCCGGACCCCCTGTCCAAGCCAGGTCTGGTCTACGAGCCTGTCTTCGACTTCGAACAGGTGCTCGCGGTCTCCCGGGATCACCCGCTCGCTGCCGTCTCCCACGTCCCGCCGGAGCAACTCGGCGACGAGGTGCTGATCAGCTACCCCGTCGAGATCGAGCGGCTCGACATCTACACCAGGTTCCTGCTCCCTGCGGGCGTCACACCGAGGCGTCACCAGGTCATCGAAACCACCGACATCATGCTGCAGATGGTGGCCAGCGGCCGTGGGGTTGCCGGGCTGGCTGGTCGAGGAGTATCGGCCGCAGCTGCCGGTGACACCGGTCCGTCTGGGCCGCGATGGCATCAGCAAGCAGATCTTCCTGGGTCTGCGTGACGCCGATGCCGCCACCGACTACCTGCATGCCTTCGTCGATCTTGCCCGCCGGTTCGGTTAGCGACCCTTGGTCGGGTAGAACTCATGTATCTGTCTTGAGTTCGCCGGGGGGTTTCGGATCGAGTTAACCGGGTCTTCGGAGATTCGGTGGGGGTGAGGCTCGCCGGGTGATGGTTGGCGGGTAGGGGTCGAGGTCCCCCAGGATCAGTAGCGCTAAGGATGCGCTGATTAATGCTGCTCTGTGCGAGGACGTGCCGGGCGGGATGAACCGCAACCCCACATGTGGTGGGTGTACTGGATGTCCATCGCCAGCTGTGGGGGAAGCGGTTCGCCCGATCCCGTGCGCCGCAGCCAGGGCATGATTGATCAGCGCATCCCTAACTCTCTGATTCCGACTGAGGACCTCGACGTGCTTCACTCTACTTCGGGGTGCGTTGGCGCGCGCTCTGCCTTCTGTCCGTGTTCGCGCTGTCGAGCCCAAGCTCGTTAAGCTCGCTGAGGACGAGTGCCGGTTCGAGAATGTCACCACGCTCGGTGTCGACGAGCACATCTGGCATCACACAGACCCCCGCAAGCGCGGACCGAAGGAGCTGACCGGGATGGTCGACCTCACCCGCGACAGCACCGGAAAGCCACGGGCCAGACTGCTGGACCTCGTGCCTGGTTAGATCGGGGAAGGCCTACGCGTGCTGGCTCGCCGAACGTGGCGACAACTTCCGCAAGAACGTGAAGGTCGCAGCTCTTGACCCGTTCGCCGGGTACAAGACCGCGATCGACGACATGCTCGAAGACGCGGTCGCGGTGCTGGATGCGTTCTACGTCGTCAAGCTCGGCACCGCCGCCGTCGACGAGGTCCGCCGCCGGATCCAGCAAGACACCCTCGGTCATCGCGGGCGGAAGGGCGACCCGCTCTACGGGATCCAGACCATCCTCCGCGCTGGAGCCGAGAACCTCACCGACAAGCAGCGCGCCCGCCTGATCACCGCGATCGAG
>JBKEBU010000053.1:0-18498 GCA_047973325.1 Propioniciclava sp.
CTGAGCTGAGTCAGAGCTCCGATCATGGACGTGCGCTGGACCGCGAGGTCGGCAGTATCTGCGGCAGACTCCAACGACCTCAGTTCCAGCGCCAGCCGTTCCCGCCGACCTAACGAGCGGAGGTGGTGAGGGATGCGCTGATCAATCATGCCCTGGCTGCGGCGCACCGGATCGGGCGAACCATGTCCCCCACAGCTGGCGATGGACATCCAGTACACCCACCCAATGTGGGGTTGCGGTTCATCCCGCCCGGCACGTCCTCGCACAGAGCAGCATTAATCAGCGCATCCCCAGCGATCAAGGCTCGCTAGAGCGCGGGAGACCCTCATGAGACTCCACCTGCCCGGACTCGACACGCCCGAGCATGGCCTCCATGTCTTTGATGCGGGAACCATCGCTGCTGTGCATCCCGCATCGGCCCCGAAGCTACGTGTGGCCTGCGACGTTTGTATGGAGACCACGCCACGCCGCGCATCATTCAGCGCCTCTCAGTGTTGTGCCTCGACCTGTAGCAGAGTAGCGACCATGATGACCAGGGCATCACGGCCGAAGGCCGTGCCGCGCATGCGGCCACGGGTTTCGGTCCAGAGTCCGTGGTCTGCGTGGGTGGCAAGCCAATCAGTGGCCATCTGGGTGCTGATCTGGGAAAGCCACTGAACATCCTCTTCAGTGAGTTCCTCGTCGGCGACGTCGGGATCCTCGGCCGACCAGGGATTGGCGGGGCTTGCCCACCAGGTAGCGGTAATGTCATCCGGCGTGGCCGTTGATCCGTGCTCGATGTCGAGGGCGGTGAGCGTCTCAATGGTGAGGTCGACCGACTCGTCCATCCCCCAGGACACGAGGCTTTGCGTGGTAACCATCAATCCAAGACGTATCCAGTCTTCAGGTTCTGTGGGGACTGCTGTCGGTTCGAACCGCGCCGTCTTTCCGGTGATCGTCACGAGCCCCACAAGCAACGCAGCGCGCCACAGACGTTCCAGGGCGAAGCAGGTGCTGGCTGACCGCCAACGATGCGTCCCTGCGGACGGTTCGTCGCTGGCCGGTGGGAGTCTGATTCCCCGGCGGGCCGCGACGTCGCGTTCCCACTGACGCAAGCGAAGGTCGACGTACGCCTGGCGCCCCACGGCCGGTCGCAGGGTGTCGGTTGAGGTCACCTCTTTACCGTCCCCCACCCACCGGGCCAGTTCGAGAATGCTCTGCACGTAGCCTGAGTCCTGAGCTTGACGAGCGCTGGCTTCACGATCCCATGGTTCGGGGAGCAGCAGGTTTCCCTGTGCGTCGTAGGCGAAGAGCGGTGAGTCGGGGAGCTGGAGGTCCGGGGCATCTCCGTTGGACCAGTCGTCCAGGTCATCCGCGTCGAGCCAGTCCTCCGGGTCCCTGCCCACATCGCCGAGGGGCGGTAGGCCGCTTCGGGCCCGTCGGACGTCGATGGGCTGGGCATTCCAGGCGTCCTGAACCTCCTGGAGTCGTGCGTTGAGCTCCTCTATATTGACGGCGTTGTCCAGATCAATGCCGATCTCAGAGCCGAAGGCGAGCATCTGCTTGACGGGGCCGTACAGGCTCTTGTCTGCGCAGGCTTTGGCCATGCGTGGTGCTGCCTTCTTCGCCTCCTTGCGGAGCGCCGCCGGCTGAGCGGAGGCACCTGCCATGCAGCCGGTACTGCGTAGGAAGCTCCAGTACGCGTCCAACGACTCGGTCAAAGCGTTGACGTCTGGCGCCTCCACGGGCCCGTGGGAAGGCCAACGGACCAACATGAGATGACGGACGCTGCCCTCGGGCCAGTTGTTTGGCGCAAGGCCGTCGTGGGTGTCTCGCAGGTGGAGGGCGTCAGCGGCCACCTCGGCCTCGAACGCGCGTCCACGTCCACGGGCCCAGGCTTGGGCTTGGTTGAGTAGCGGGGTGTAGTCATCCATGTCGTCATTGTTCGCCTTGTGGGTGGGGTTGGCCAGCGCGCCGCTGGCCGAACGGTCGGTAGGAGTCGTGGGCCACCAGGTCAATGGTGGAAATCTAGGCGAGGCTTCGCCGGGTCAGAACAGCCCGAAGACGGTACGCAGCGCGTCATCGATGGCGGCCACCTCAAGGGCCTTGAGTCGGCCGGCAAAGGTCCCAAGCCTCTCGGGCGCGAAAGCTGTGGCCTGCTCGACCAGCACTACCGACCGCGCGCCGTCGACCTCAATCTCGGGGTGGAACACCGCCGGGAACGAGCCCGTTGACGTCGGTGTGACCAGCACCGTGGAGAGCTGCACCGCGTCGGACTGAACCACCACGGCGTACCTCGCTCCGCGCTGCTCGTGGCCCTGAACGTCTCTGGGTGCTGTCAGCCGGTAGAGGTCACCACGCACGGAGATCCTCCATGATCTGCTGCACTCCGGCGATCTCCGCCTGGAAATCGGGGTCGTTCACCAACCGCTCGGAATCCGCCGCACCCTTGCCCGGATGCGTTCCCTGTTGGCCGCTGTTGACGGGCAGTTATCACTCGGCATCGGCATCACACTCGCCGCCGCAGAGGCCACATCGACAACACGTTGTCGATCATCTAGGCGCAAGCGCCTAGCTGCTGCAGGGGGTGCGTTCTGATGCGGGGGTTCGCCACGAGTGGTCTGCGGCAGGCTACTAGAATCACGTCGTGGCGATCATGGAAGAGGTCAATGGGCCTCGGGACCTGCGCGTACTGAGTTCAGATCAGCTTCGTCAACTGGCCAAAGAGCTTCGGACGTTTCTCATCAGCAATGTGAGCCGGACGGGGGGACATCTTGGGCCCAACCTGGGCGTGGTGGAGCTGACCATCGCGCTGCACCGGGTTTTTGACTCACCCCACGATCCGCTCATCTTTGACACTGGCCATCAGAGCTACGTCCACAAGATCCTGACCGGCCGACGTGACGCCTTCAGCACGCTGCGACAGCAAGGGGGAATCTCGGGATACCCCGATCGGGGCGAGTCGTCCCATGACTGGGTCGAGAACAGCCATGCCACCACGTCGCTGTCCTGGGCCGAGGGGCTGGCTAAAGCGTTTCAACTCCGGGGTGAGGACCGGACGGTGATCGCGGTGGTGGGGGATGGCGCTCTGACTGGGGGGATGGCTTGGGAGGCGATGAACAATATCGCGGTCCAGGATGGTCTGCAGTTGGTGATTGTCGTGAATGACAATGGGCGCTCCTATACCCCGACTGTGGGCGGCATCGCCGCGCACTTGGCGCGTCTGCGCACAGATCGGCGCTATGAGGATGCGCTGGGCCTAATAAAACGCCGGGTTCAGGGTGCGCCCTTGGTGGGGCCCCGACTGTATGGCCTCCTTCACGGCTTCAAGACCGGCGCCAAGGATGTGCTGGCGCCCCAGGGACTGTTCTCCGACCTGGGCATCAAATATGTGGGCCCGCTCGACGGCCACGATGTGGGTTTGATGGAGCGGGCATTGACGGCTGCCAAGAACTATGGCGGGCCGGTGATCGTGCACTGTATGACGGTCAAGGGACGTGGTTTCCGTGCTGCGGAGGAACATGAGGCCGACCGCTTTCATGCGGTTGGTGTCATAGATGAGGAGACCGGTGAGCCGGTGATGAGCCACCCGCAGCGCACGTGGACCGATGCCTTTGCCTCCGAGATAGTCCAGATAGCGCGCGAAGACCCGAATGTGGTGGGCATCACGGCAGCGATGCTGCATCCCACTGGGTTGGACCGGTTTGCCGCCGCTTTCCCTGACCGGGTGCTGGATGTCGGTATTGCTGAACAGCATGCCGTCACCACCGCCGCAGGCCTGGCGGCCGGTGGTCTTCACCCCGTGGTGGCGCTGTACGCCACCTTCCTCAATCGCGCCTTTGACCAGGTGCTGATGGACGTGGCCCTGCACGGTGAGGGGGTGACCTTCGTGCTGGATCGGGCTGGTGTTACTGGGCCGGATGGTCCCAGCCACCACGGCATGTGGGATACCTCGCTGGCGAGCCTGGTTCCGGGACTCATGCTGGCGGCACCTCGCGATGAACCCAGGCTGATCGCCGCGTTGCGGCGTGCGGTGACGATCTCCGACGCCCCCACCGTGGTGCGATACTCCAAGGAGGCGCTACCGGAGCCACGGGAGGCGATCGCGACCCGTGGGGATGTCGATGTGCTGGCGCACGCGGATGGCGCGCGAATCCTGATAGTGGCCTATGGCGCGTTTGCTGGGCTGGGCGTCGATGTGGGGACCCGGCTAGCCCAGCAGGGGATCCCGGCCCGGGTTGTTGATCCGGTGTGGGCTTTGCCGATTAGTGAGGATCTGCTGTCACTGTGCGGTGAGCATGACCTGGTGGTCACTATTGAGGATGGTGGGGTGAGTGGTGGGCTGGGGGCTGAACTGGCGTACCGTGCCGGCGTCGCTGGTCTTCGCACGTTGATCCGACCCGTTGGGATTCCGCGCGAATTCGTGGCGCACGGAACTCGGCCCCAGGTTCTCGAGCGACTGGGACTCACGGCCCAGAACATTGCTCGGGACACCGTTGAGTTGATGGTGCATCTGCCCATGTCTGGTCCGGTTGCGCCAGCAGTTCCAGGTGATCGCCCGGTTAGTTCTTGAGGGGTGCTGACCGGAGCCTGAGCGGGATCACGGCTCCGGCAGTGCGGCGGTGACAGCGGCCTGCACCTGCTCACGTTGCCAGGGGCGAACGCCGGACTCAGCCAGTGCCGACTCGACTGACTCTGCGGTGATGGTCGCGGGCGGGTCCCACGCGATCCGGCGGAGAGCCTCCGGTGCGATCAGGTTCTCTGGTGGGATTCCGAGGGTTTCGGCGTGAGCGCGCACCGCGGGACGTACCCGTTCCCAGCGGGCGGCTGCCTCCGGATGGCGGCGGGCCCAACTCTTGGGGGCCGGGATCCCCTGCACCGGAGCGCGTTTCGGCGGCCAGGCAGCCGCCGGGAGCTCGGCTGCCTGATCGAGCGCCGCCAGCCAGGTACTTTCGTGACGGGCAGCAAGTCGCCACCGGAAGCCCTTGATCCGACGGAGGCCGTCCTTGCCCAGGTGAAATGTCTGAGCGGTGTCGATAGCGGCCCCTACCTCAGAAATGGCTCGGTCGCCGAGGATTCGTCCTGGTGCCCGGTCCAATTGTTGCCCGAGTTGGTCCCGAGCGGTCCACAGGGCTTGGACGGCGGCCAGGCCCCGAGACGTCCGGACAGTGTGGAGCCCCGAAACTCGGCGCCAGGGTTCCTTCCGGTGGGGTGATGCCTCGGCTGCGTGGGTGAGGAGATGGGCAAACTCTTGTTCGGCCCACTCAGTCCGACCGGTGACAGCGAGTTGCTCCTGGACCCAGGACCGCAGCGGGATCAGCAACTCGACATCCAGGGCAGCGTAGGAGAGCCAATCCTCGGGGAGGGGTCGCCGGGACCAATCGGCTGCTGAGTGCTCCTTTGCCAGGGTGATTCCGAGCGCCCGCTCCACGAGGGCGCCCAGGGCAACTCTCGGGTAGCCGAGCAGACGTCCGGCCAGTTCGGTGTCAAACAGCTGGGTGGGAAGCAGCTTGACTTCGGCCAGGCAAGGCAGATCCTGGGAGGCTGCATGTAGCACCCACTCGGTTCCCGCGAGGGTGTCGGCCAGCATGGAGAAGTCGGCCCGGTCCGCGCCGCCTTCGAAGGCGGTGGGATCAATAAGATGGGTGCCGGCGCCGGTCCGGCGCAACTGGACCAGGTAGGCCTTGGGCCAATACCGGAACCCATGGGCGCGTTCGGTATCGACGGCGACCGGTCCTGATCCGGTCTGCAGCCGTTGGGTGGCCTCCTCGAGCGCTGCCGCAGTGGTGATCACGGGCGGTATGCCTTCGGCTGGTCGGCTCAGCAACTCAGGCTGGTTGGTGTCGGTGTCGTTCATCGATGCTTCCGCACGGAACGGTGTGGATCAAAGGCAACCACACCCTCGGGGAGGAGGGGAAGCCCGGCCACCATGCAGAGCAGGTCTTGCCATGCGAGGATGTGGGGCACGATGTTCTCACCAGCGTCGATCTGTGGCGTCCACGAGGCCCGGATTTCTACCTCGGCCTTGTCGGCCTCGTCGGCCATGGAGCCGAAGGAGGCTGACGCCACCGCGGTGACGGTTCCGCTGGGGGCGGTGTAGTTGGCCTCATGGGCAGCCAGGGAATCGGTGAGCCAGGACCAGCCCACTTGAGCGAGGAGCGGATCGGTCACCATGTCAGGGTCTACCGCCGCGCGAGCGAAGGTGACGCATCGGAAATCGCCGTCCCAGGCTGGGTTGCCCTGAGGGTCGTGAAGGAGGACGAGGCGACCGTTTCCGAGTTCGGCATCGGCGACGATGACGTCGGCGGCGATAGCGCAGGCGTGGGGTGCGATCCGTTGCGGCGCTGGAATCTCTTCCACCTGGAGTTCCGAGCGCCAGACAAGGCTGCGCAAGGCACTGACAGCTCCGTCGAAGAGCCCTGGTCCTGGCACGGGTGCACGCACGTGATCAGGCTAAAAGGCGGTTGGGGGGCTGCCTGCCAGGCGCGCCGAGGTAGCTGCGGTCTCACGGGTCGGGTGGGGAGTGCACCAGGCAGATGGAGTTAATGCAGTAGCGCTGATCGGTGGGCGTGTCGTAGCCCTCACCGGTGAAGACGTGGCCCAGATGGCTATCGCAGGTGGCGCAGCGAACTTCGACTCGGGGAGGGCCGGGCAGGCTGTCGTCGCTGAGGTAGCGGAGCCGATCATCCGCCGTCGGCCGGTAGAAACTGGGCCAGCCGCAATGCGAGGCAAACTTCTCCGCGCTGGTGAAGAGTTCAGCGCCGCAGGCCCGGCAGGCGTAGGTGCCAGGTTCGAAGGTGGTGTCATACTCCCCGGTAAACGGTCGCTCAGTTCCGCCTTCGCGGAGTACTGAGAACTCGAACGGGGTCAGCAGTTCTCGCCACTCGGCCGGGGTGCGATCGATCATGTCAGACAAGGCGGAGCCTTTCGTCAGGGACGTCCGATGATTCAACGGCTGAGAGTCCCCCTTTGTTCCCGAGGCGGGGTCTTCGGACCAGGCGCATACCGTCGGGGCGGACGCAGGCTGTCGCGATCGGGCCGGGTAGGCGAGAATCAGGGGATGACCCACCGCACACCGTCTCCGTCACCGCTGTCCGCGCTCCTTCGAGTTCCGGGTGGGCCGGTTCGAATAGCAGACTTCGACCCGCGGGCGACGCCGGGCTTCCCTGGTGGCGGCAAGAAGGAAGCGAATCGGCTGCGGCAGGCCTTGGCCCCGGAGCTCTCAGAATGGCAGGAGCTCCTCTTTGCTAACGGGCGCTCCCGTCCCGAGGAAGCTCCCAGGGTCCTGGTGGTATTGCAGGGCATGGACACCTCTGGCAAGGGGGGAGTGATCCGGCATGCCATCGGGTTGGTTGACCCGCAAGGGGTGGATATTCACTCGTTCAAAGCGCCGACGGCACGGGAACGTGCCCATCACTATCTGTGGCGGATTGAGCGAGCCCTGCCCATGCCCGGCATGATCGGGATCTTTGATCGCTCTCACTATGAGGACGTTCTGGTTGCTCGGGTTGAAGAACTAGTTCCGGGGTCGGAACTGGAGCGGCGGTACGACCAGATCAACGGGTTCGAGGGTTTCCTCACCGAGCAGGGCTACACGATCATCAAGTGCTTCCTGCATATCTCTGCCGATGAGCAGCAGCAACGATTGGCTAGCCGATTGGAGCGCCCCGAGAAGCACTGGAAGTACAATCCCGGGGACCTGGTTGCTCGGTCGAAATGGGATGCCTATGTCACTGCCTATGAAGCTGCCTTGGAGCGGTGCAGTACCGATGTGGCGCCGTGGTACATCGTCCCGTCGGATCGCAAGTGGTACCGGAACTGGGCGGTTGCCGAACTGCTGCGGGAGAAGCTGGCCGGATTGGGCTTGACCTGGCCGAGTGCGGACTTCGATGTCGCCGATCAGCGGCGCCTGGTTGCCGAGGCGTGAATCGGTATCTAGTAGCCCTGTCGCAGCTGATTTCAGGCGCGGGATACTAGGCGCTGAGTTCAGTTTGTTCCGGCGGCGATGCTGCGGTGTGACTCTCTGCATCCAACAGATCCATGGCTGAGAAGGCATACCGCGCCAGGATGAGATCGATGAGCTCACGGGTGGAGCCCAGGGGTTCGGACACGGCCACCACACCGACGCGGTGGGCCATCTCGGCCTGGGTTGCGTAACCCTCGTCGTGACTCCAAAACAGCGAGCCGACAGCGATGTGTCGCCGCCCTTGGCTGCGGAGTCCCTGAACTGCCTGGGCGACCGAGGGGCCACTGCCATCGGCAACAGCGACCAAGCAGGGGAGTCGGTGATGAGTGGACCACTGACGAGTCCGGCGTGCCAAGAGCGCGGTCCCCCGGACATCCCCGGTGCTGGGTGCGCACAGCACGAGACCATCGAGCTCCAGTACCCGAGCCACGGACAAAGCGCTCCGCAGTCGGGCGTCGAGGACGCCAAGCAGGGAGGCTTCGGGCCCGATGGGGCGGGCGACGGCGATCGCGATGCCCGGATGGGCCGAGCGGGCGGTCTCGGCGGCCGTCACCAGGAGGGGGTCAAGATCGATGGCATTGGCGAGGTCTAGGGGCACCAGCACTATCTCGGCTATGTTCGCTGCCCGAAGGCGCTTCACGGCGGCGGGAATCGATGGGGCGCCCTGGCCAAGGAAGGCAACCTCGCAGCGAATCTCCGGACGAGCCTCTGCCAAACCGAGACGCAGCTCCTGTGCGACTTGGGCTATACGAGGATCCTTGCCCCCGCGCGCGACCAGAAGCAGAGCAGGTGCTGACATCGCATCGCCTCCCGTTGCTTGAAACCGGTCGGCGTCGTCGCCGCTGTGATAGTCATGGTGACTCAAAAATGGGGTACTTAGCAAGGCTATCGTCTCAATATGTGGATGTTAGATCCATGATGCGATACGCGAACTCCGTTTACGTTCCAGCGACTATGGCAAAGATGGGCGGGAGTCTCATCCTAGTAGGCTGTCGCAGCTGATCTTTTGTATTCGCGACCCCAGGTGAGTCCTGGGTTGCGCCGTGGATCCTCACCGATACCCCGGCATCGATTCCGGATCCCCGTCTTGCCCAGAACCCACCTGACGCCGCTCGGTACCACACATTTCAGCTGCGACAAGCTTCTCGAGGGTTCAGCCGAACTTGACGGAGGCTGAAGGAGGGCCGGTTGAGCTCCCCATGATGAACTGACCGGTGCATAGTTGCGGTGGCAACGGCTCAGGCCCGTCCAGCTGTCGGATCAGGGATTCCACACCCAGCCGTCCCAGTTCTGGGGCGGGTACCGAAACGATAGTCAGTTCGGGAACCGACAGCGAGGCCGCCTCGCGCGTGGATAGCACCGATAGGATCGAGAGGTCCTCCGGTATCCGGCGGCCTTGAATCCCGGCTTCGATGGTGACGCCGACTGAGCCTGCCTCATCGCAGACGATCACGGCGGTGACGGTGGGATGGTTGGCCAAGAGTTCGCGGACGGCGTGGCGGCCTGACGCCACATTGTGGGTGCTCGGCACCACCACCGGTGCATCCCCGGCCAGAGCGACTTGGTCGCGGTATGCGGCTTCGATACGGACAAAGACGCCGTAGTCATGACCGGAGGGCTCATCGGGGCCGCCGTTGATCAACGCGATTCGCTGATGGCCCAAAGTACGTAGGTGCTGCATGGCCAATCGCATCGTCCGATCGAAGTCGATATCGACGTAGTGCAGCCCCGTGGTGTCAGCGGTCCTCCCGATCAGGGAATAGGGGGTGCCCTGCTGGCGTAGCGCATCGACCCGGGCGTCGTGCAACTGCACCTCCATCAGCAAGACTCCATCCACTAGTCCCTGTCCGACCAGATCGGTTAGTTCGGTGGCGTCGTTGCTCACAGGAGCGATCACCAGGTGATACCCGGCCTGGGCTGCTGCACTTGAGGTTGCCACCACGAACTGGGTGAGTGACCCGCCGACCCGGTAATCGAAGGTGGGATAGGCCAGGGCGAGAATCCTGGTCCGGCGGCTGGCCAGGGCCCGAGCCACCAGGTTGCGTTGATAGCCGAGCTTGTCCATCGCTTGCTCAATGCGCCGCCGGGTGGCCGGGGTTACGGGCTTGGAGTTGTTGACCACGAAAGAAACGGTGGCGATAGATACGCCAGCAGCGTCGGCAACCTGTTGCATCGTCGCTGCCATCGTCCCCACCCCATCGTCCAACTCATGGCCGCGTTGGCCACGGACCCAAGGTAACAAATGTGGCCGCGAATTCAGGAAACGCCCTTGACATGTTTAAGCGCTTAAGTGACCCTAGAGACAGTTAAGCGATTAACTTGCCTGCCGCGCATCACACCGCGGAATCGCTTGACCGCTAGAAGCAAAGGAGCTATTAGATGAAGAAGTCCATCCAGATCCGGATCCTCGCGGCGGTTGCCATCGCGCCCTTGGGTCTGACGGCGTGTTCGGGTGACGGCGGCAGCAGTGGTGCCGCATCGACCGCCGGTGCCGGTGGCGTGACCTCGTTGAGTGTTCTTGACTACTACAACAACGAGCCCGATAAGACCCTGGTGCAAAAAGCCATGGATACCTGCGCAGCCGAGGTCAACGTCAGCGTAGACCGTGAGACAGTGCCGGGAGCCCAGTTGATCCAGAAGGTGCTCCAGCAGGCGTCGTCGAAGACACTCCCCGACGTACTGATGATCGACAATCCCGAAGTTCAGCAGATCGCCGCCACCGGAGCCCTGGCTCCGCTCAGCGCTTATGGCATCACCGGCGAGGGAATCCAGCAGGGTGTGCTGGACGCCTCCACCTACGAGGGTGAGCTGTACGGCCTTCAGCCGGTGACCAATACCATCGCGATCTTTTACAACACCGACATCCTCGAGGAGGCTGGACTAGAACCACCCACGACCTGGGAGGAGCTGCGAGAGACCTCCAAGAAACTGACCGAAGGTGATCGTTACGGTTTCGCCTTCAACGCCACCGCCGACTACGAGGGTGCCTGGCAGTTCCTCCCCGCCATGTGGACCAACGGCGGCGACGAGGGGAATCTGACCACCCCGGAGGTGGCCGAGGCCTTGCAGTTGTGGAAGGACCTGGTGGACTCCGGTGCTGCCTCTCAGTCAGTGGTGAACTGGACTCAGGGAGACGTGATGGACCAGTTCATCGCAGGCAAGGCCGCGATGGCGCTCAATGGCCCCTGGAACATCCCTAAGCTCAACCAGAACCCTGACCTGAAATGGGCGGTGGCCACCTTCCCGATAAACAAGCCTGGCCAGGATCCCGTCGCTCCCCTCGGCGGTGAAGCCTGGACGGTTCCCGTGACCGGCGACGAGGCGCGGCAGTCCAAGGCTGCCGAGTTCATCCAGTGCCTCAATTCCGACGATGTGGCTTTGCAGCTGGCGAAAGATCGCTACGTGGTTCCCACCAACCTCGAGGTGGCCGAGAAGTTCGCGGTCGAAGTTCCTGAGATGGCTGCGTTCTCCACCCAGGTGAAGACCGCTCGCTCTCGGACCGGTGAATTGGGCGATCAGTGGCCTGATGCCGCCAAAACGATCTATACCGGCATGCAGCTGACGCTCACCGGTCAGGCGGCCCCAGCTGACGCCATGGCCCAGGCCAGCGGATAGCCCACATGAAAACCTCGGACGCGGTGTCGCCGGAGCCAACGGCGACTCCGACCGCTCTCAGCCAGCCGGGACGCACCCGCGCCCGGCGTGGTGAGACTACGGCTCAGGTGCTCTTCGTTGTGCCCGCGGCGCTGGTCATGGTGCTGCTCTTTGGCTACCCAGTGGTCAAGAACGTGCTGATGAGCTTTCAGGACTACACCCTCAAGACCTTCTTCACTGGGGAGGCGCCATGGGTTGGAATCGGAAACTACCTGATAGTGACCAGCGATCATGTCTTCACCAAGGCCCTGCTGAACACCGCACTGTTCACCGTCGGGTCCCTGATAGGCCAATTCGTGATCGGGATGCTGTTGGCCTTGTTCTTCAACAAGACCTTCCCGCTGAGCGGGGTGCTGCGGGCACTCTTGTTGCTGCCCTGGCTGATCCCGTTGATAGTGTCCAGCGCGACCTGGCGATCGATCCTGGATCAGGATTCGGGAATCCTCAATCAGTTCTTGATGGGAATCCAGGTCATCTCTGCGCCGATCCCGTGGCTGAGTTCGACCGACATCGCCCTGGCTGCGGTCATTATAGTGAACATCTGGATCGGGATTCCCTTCAACGTCACGCTACTGTACAGCGGACTGCAGGACATTCCCGCAGAGCTGTACGAGGCCGCCTCCCTTGATGGCGCTGGACCCTGGCGGGCCTTCTGGAACGTCACCTGGCCGAGCTTGCGCAGCGTGGTCAGCGTGGTCTTGGTGCTCGGGGTGGTCTACACCCTCAAGGTGCTGGACATCATCCTGGGTCTGACCGGTGGCGGGCCCGCCAACGCCACCCAAACCATCGCCACCCAGTCGTATCAACGCTCCTTTGTGGAGTTCGAATTCGGTCAGGGGGCCGCCCTGAGCAACATTCTCATTCTAATCTCGCTAGCTTTCGCGATTGTCTATTTGCGATCCAGCCGACGGCAAGTAGACGAATAGGAGGCCGGTATGAACGAAAAGACACGAGGCTATATCCGAACCGGATTTGGCATCCTGCTGCTGACGGTGATGCTGTTTCCCTTGTACTGGATGGTCAACGCCTCGCTCCAGCCCTCGGGCAACACGCTCAGTTCCAGTTGGTTCCCCCTCAGCCCGACCCTGGCCAACTACCGGGTCGCCATCAGCGAACAGGGGGCCAACTTGGGTACCAGCTTGATCATTGCCACCGGGACGGTGATCCTCTCCATCGGGGTGGCTACACCAGCGGCCTATGCCTTGGCTAAGTTCAAGTTCTCCTGGATCCAGGTTGCCTTGTTGTTGATAATGGTGACCCAGATGATCCCCGGGATCGTGATCGCGAACGGCCTCTATTCCTTCTACGAAGGTATCGGGCTGCTGAACTCCATCCCGGGCCTGATCCTGGCGAACGCCACCGCCGCGATACCATTTGCAATCCTGATAATGCGCTCGTTCATGATCGGCATCCCGCCATCGATAATCGAGGCGGCCAGGGTTGATGGAGCTGGTCAATTCCGGGCCTTCTTCTCCGTCGTGGTCCCAATCGCCAGGAATTCCCTGATTACGGCAGGGCTGTTCAGCTTTCTCTTCGCCTGGAGCGACTTCCTCTTCGCGCTCACCTTAACCACCAAGGACGGGATGCGCCCGGTGACCCTCGGTATCTACCAGTACCTAGGTGCTCAGGTGCAAAGCTGGGGCGCTGTGATGGCCACATCGGTGATGTCGGCGCTGCCAGCGATAGTGCTGTTGATCGTGGCCCAAAAGTACATCGCGGCCGGTGCCACGGGTGGAGCGGTGAAGTCATGACTACTGACAGGGACCCGGCCATGGACCTGGGTCGCGACCAGGTGCGCACGGCGTACCGGAAAGGTAACCGTGATGGCTGACGCCAACGCCCCGCTTACGGTGCTCGTGTGGGGCGAAAACCGGCACGAACAGGTCGAGGAACACGTTCGCCAGCTCTATCCAGACGGGATGCACTCGACGATCGCCGATGGGATCCGTGAGAATCTCGGTGATGGTGCGGTGGTGACCACGACCACACTAGATGAGCCCGAACATGGGCTCACCGACGAGGTCCTGCAGGACATCGACGTGCTGGTGTGGTGGGGGCACGCAGCACATGCCGAGGTGGCCGACGAAGTCGTCGACCGGGTTCATCAGCAGGTCCTGGCGGGCCTCGGATTGGTCGTGCTGCACTCGGGGCATTGGTCGAAGATCTTCGGCAAGCTGATGGGAACCACCTGCACCTTGCGGTGGCGCAGCGAACAAGATCGGGAACTCGTGTGGACAGTCAATCCCACCCACCCGATCGCCCAGGGAGTGCCGAGCCCGATCATCATCGACCAGCAGGAGATGTACGGAGAGTTCTTCGATATCCCGGTACCGGACGAGTTGATCTTCCTGTCGACCTTCTCCGGCGGAGAGGTCTTCCGCTCCGGCTGCACTTTCCGCAGGGGCCACGGGAAGATCTTCTTCTTCTCCCCAGGCGATCAGGACTACCCGGTCTACTACCACCCTGATATCCGCAAAGTCATCGGCAACGGGGTGCAGTGGGTGGTCAGCGATCGACGCGGGGTCCGGGAGATTCCCACCCTGCTGCGTTACGACACCGGCGATCTCTTCAACGGACAGGGGTACCGCGGACCCCTGGGGGCACAGTGACCATGATCACGAGAGAGCCCCTACGAGTGATTCAGGCTGGTGCTGGCCGGATGGGGCGCGAGTGGATCTCAGCCGTCGCTGCCAACCCCCGGGTCGACCTGGTCGGGGTAGTCGACCTGGATCGACGAGCAGCGTTGTCGGCCACCAGCAGCCACGGCCTTGTTGTTCCCGTTGCAGCGACCGTGACCGACCTGCTGGCACAGGTTAAGGCTGACGCATTGATTAATGTGACCGTCCCGGCGTCCCACGTCGCGGTGACTACAGAAGCGCTCATGGCCGGCTTGGCGGTGCTGTGCGAGAAGCCGTTGGCGCCAAGCGTCACCGAAGGCTGGCTGTTGGTCGCGGCCTCAGCGGCCACCGATCAGTTGGTCATGGTCTCTCAATCGAGACGGTACTGGAACGCGGTCACGGCGCTCCGCGAGCAGATCAGCCAACTGGGCCGTCTGGGCAGCATCCACTGCAGTTTCGCCAAGGCGGCCCACTTCGGCGGCTTTCGCGAGGAGATGGGCTTCCCGCTGCTGATAGACATGGCGATTCATCACTTTGATCTGGCACGAGCCCTGACTGGCCATGACCCAGTCCGGGTCTATTGCGATGCCTACAACCCGCCGTGGAGTTGGTTCGCAGGGGACGCCAATGCCGAAGTCATCTTCGAACTCGGTACCGGGATCAGGTTCAGCTATTCCGGAAGTTGGTGTGCTCCGGGCCTAGAGACCTCATGGAATGGCGAGTGGCGGATCACCGGGGAGACTGGAAGCGCCCGCTGGGATGGGGATCACCACCCTGTGGCGCAGGATGTCGCGGGGCAGCAGATTGTGGGCAACTCGGGGACCGCACCCGAACAGATCGCGGGGTCCCTGACCGAATTCGTTGAGGCCGTCTCTGAGCACCACGAACCCGACGGCGAGGTTCGAGACAATCTGGTCAGTTTGGCCATGGTGGAGGCGGCGATCAGGTCAGCCACCACCGGGGAACCGGTCTGGATAGCCGACGTTCTCACCCAGGCATGGACCCAGGCGATGGCCCAAGCCGCGAGCCAGCCGGGGCCAATCGCGGCGGTGCTCGGCTCAACCCCCGACCCCGCAGTGCTTTTGCGACGCTGGCCGGGTGCCCCGATAGGCGGTCACTCATGACACCACATCCGAACCGACACTCAACGTGGTCATGAGCGACTCCTCGTTCATGGGTTCGGTGCATGCCCACACGGCGCCCGGATACCCCATCGGCCAATCCAGGAAGTAGGTCACCATGAAGTTCTTCGAGCCCCAACCCGACGGCATCATCTGGCGCGGCGACGGCGAGACTCTGTACGTCCAAGCCTGGGGTCCCGACAGCCTGCGGGTTCGCGCTACCCGTGCCGGGGAACTGCTCGACTCAGATTTCGCGCTGCTGCCGGCTGATTCCACCGACGTGATCGTCGAAACTGACGCGGAGACGGCCACCATCCGGAACGGGCGCGTGACCGCGATTCTGCGGGCCAATGCGGGGTACAACGAAGGTCGTCGGTACCACATCGTGGGCTGCTCACTGGAACTACAGAAGGCCGATGGCACCACCATTCTCAATGAAATCGGCAGCGGCGGCTCGTTGCACCTGTCCGCCCGAGCCTTCCGCCCCCATCTGGGCGGAGATTTCGCGCTGACGATGGCCTTTGAGTCCGACCCTGACGAGCACCTGAGTGGCATGGGCCAATACCAGCAGGAGATCGTGGATCTCAAGGGCAGCACCCTTGAACTGGCGCACCGAAACTCGCAAGCCTCGATCCCGTTCGTGGTGTCCACTGCAGGCTACGGATTCTTGTGGCACAACCCTGCCATAGGGCGTGCCACCTTCGCCCGGAATCGAACCGAGTGGTTCGCTGAATCCACCAAGCAACTTGACTACTGGGTCACCGTCGGCGACAGCCCGGCCCAGATCAGCGCCGCCTACGCCAACGCTACCGGCCACGCTCCGGTGATGCCCGAATACGGGCTGGGGTTTTGGCAGTGCAAGCTGCGCTACTGGAACCAGGAGCAGCTGCTCGAGGTAGCCCGGGAGTACAAACGCCGCGGACTCCCCATGGATGTCATCGTGGCTGACTTCTTTCACTGGCCGTACATGGGCGACTACCGCTTCGAGGAAGAGTTCTGGCCTGATCCACAGGCGATGGTCGATGAGTTGAAGGGCCTTGGCATTGAGTTGATGGTATCCATCTGGCCTCAGGTCTCCACCCGTTCGGAGAACTATGCCGAGTTCAAGCAGCGCAACATGCTGGTCCGGGCCGAGCGGGGCATCGACATCCATCATGCCTACGGGGGCCATTCAGCCTTTCTGGATGTCACCAATCCAGCCACCAGGGAACGGGTGTGGGAGTTGTGCCGCCAGAACTACTTTGACCTCGGCGTCCGGGCTTTCTGGCTCGATGAGGCAGAGCCGGAGTACGGGGTCTACGACTTCGACAACTACCGTTACCACGCTGGACCCAATGTGCAGATCGGAAACCTCTATCCGCAGCATTTTGCTCGGGCGTTCTACGATGGCCAGCTTGATGCGGGCCAAACCGATGTGGTGAATCTGCTGCGCTGTGCCTGGGCCGGCAGCCAGCGCTATGGAGCGCTGGTGTGGTCTGGAGACATTCAGTCCACCTATGCTGATCTGCGGCGGCAGATCGTCGCTGGGATTCACATGGGTGTGGCCGGGATTCCTTGGTTTACCACCGATATTGGCGGCTTCTATGGTGGGGAGGTGGCTGATCCGGACTTCCATGACCTGTTGGTCCGCTGGTTTCAATTCGGCACCTTCTGCCCGGTGATGCGGCTGCATGGGTTCCGCAAGCCTTACCAGCCGATTAGTCGGCGTGATGGGACCTGGCGGGTGCCCAGCGGTGCTGACAATGAGCTGTGGAGCTTCGGTGATCACGTGTACGGAGTGCTGGCTCGGCACATCCGGATCCGCGAAGCGCTGCGTCCGTACACTCGGGCGCTGATGACTGAGGCCCACCAACATGGGCAACCGGTGATGCGGGGGCTGTTCCACGAATTTCCCGACGACGATGCCTGCTGGTCGGTGACCGACGAGTACCTCTTCGGCCCAGACCTGCTGGTCTGCCCGGTGGTGCAGCCACATGCCACCAACCGCGAGGTGTATCTCCCTGCCGGTGTCAACTGGATCGATGCTCAGACCGCCAGCGTGCACCCGGGAGGGGGTACGGTCACCGCGCTAGCGCCAGCGGGCACCATCCCGGTGTTCATCCGGGACGGCTCATCGCTGCGCGATGGCGCATGGCTCACCCACTACCGAGCTGGGTCCTCGAGTTGAAGGCTACCGAAGGGCAATGCCTCGATGGCCCGAGCGATGGTGGATCTCCGAACTCGCGCATGGTCTTGCCCAGCCCCCACGCCTGAGATCCGGCCCAGTGTCACGAGGTGATGAGTCCTGGCCTAGGCCGCTCGGCTCGAACGTCGCCAGCCTGAATCCCAGCAGCGATCAGTGGGAGGGCCAGATTTTAGCGTTCCCACACGCCAAAACGGCCTTCTTACGGTGTGGCACCGATGAAGGCTTGATAGCCGTCTCTGACGGACTCGCCAAGCAAACACCGGCCATTCGAGAACATCCTCGATATCTGCCTCGGTGTCCTCACCAAGATCAAGTTGGTACGTCACGCGCTCTGGGCGGCTGCTTGCTCAGGTAGTCACTGAGGTCGTCAGCGGAGAGGCGGGTGCTGCTGCCAGCATCAAGGCCGGTTGACCGCTTTTCTCAGCGAGGGGCACGTCTGCCTGTGGTGATTATGGGATGATTCTGCGCGTGCTCTCCACCCCGCACCACCCGAAACAAGAGAACCCCTGGCCTGACCAGGGGTTCTCTGTGGTGGGCGATACTGGGTTCGAACCAGTGACCTCTTCGGTGTGAACGAAGCGCGCTACCACTGCGCCAATCGCCCGCGGTGGTACACGATAGCCGATGGTGGATCCCCGGCGCACGTTGAGAGGCGGTCCTGAAATCCAGCTGATCCAGTTTGGAGTTCTGGCACCGTCTCGGTATGGTGTTCTTCGCCCCAATGCCGGTGAAAATCGGCGTCAGGCACTAGCGGACGTGGCTCAGTTGGTAGAGCATCACCTTGCCAAGGTGAGGGTCGCGGGTTCGAATCCCGTCGTCCGCTCGGAGAGGGTCTCGTACCTGCCGCGACGGGGCCGGTTCTTCACCGGTGGAGTGGCCGAGAGGCGAGGCAACGGACTGCAAATCCGTGTACACGGGTTCAAATCCCGTCTCCACCTCGGGCGGTTGGCGCAGTTGGTAGCGCGCTTCCCTGAC